>DASZZJ010000014.1:0-32085 GCA_035545075.1 Candidatus Acidiferrales bacterium | reverse complement strand
CCCGGCCACGCTGGCGGGAAAGGGCGCTGCGGCGGCGAGAAAACAGCCCGGCGCGTCGCCAGAAGCAGTTCGCCAGGCGTTGCTCGACCTGCAAAAGCGCGGGTTCAACCGTGTGTTTCAGGACGGCTGCGTGCACGAGTTCGCCACGCCGGAGACGCTTCTCGACGTGGATTTCGCGAAACCGGTTTTTGCGCTGGTGGACCGGCTGAGCGTCCACGCGGATTCCCGCTCGCGGCTGGTGGATTCGATCGAGATCTGCTATCGCGAAGGCGGCGGCGAGGCAATTCTCGAACTCGTCGCGGACAACGCCGGAAACGCGGCCGAGCGCATGGTTTTCAACGAGCGGTTTGAATGCAAGAAGTGCGGGATCGTCTACCAGGAGCCGGAGCCGCGGCTGTTTTCCTTCAACAATCCGTACGGCGCGTGCCCGCGATGCCAGGGATTCGGCAACACCATTGATATTGATATGAACCTGGTGGTGCCGGACCCGGGGAAGTCGCTGGAGGAGGGAGCGGTCGAGCCGTGGACGAAGCCGCGATTCCGCGCCGTGTTCACGGAAGCGAAGCGCTGGGCGCGCTCGCGGGGAATCTCCACGCAAGCGCCGTGGCGGCAGCTCAGCGCGGAGCAGCGCCGGCTGCTGCTGGAAGGCGATCGGGAGAGCGGCTTCGGCGGCGTGAAGGGCCTGTTCGAATGGCTCGAACGCAAGAAATACAAATTGCACGTGCGCGTTTTCCTGAGCCGGTACCGCGGCTACGCCACTTGCCCGGAGTGCGGCGGGACGCGCTTGCGGGCCGAGGCGCGCGCCGTGCGCGTGGCGGGAAAACCGATCACCGAAGTGTGCAAATTCACGGTGAAGGAGGCGCGCACGTTCTTCGCCCGGCTGGAGATCGGCCCGGCGCAGGCCAAAATCGCGGAGAGGATACTCGAGGAGATTCGCTCGCGGCTGCAATTCCTGGATGAAGTGGGCCTCGATTACCTGAGCCTCGACCGGCTGACGTCCACGCTTTCGGGCGGTGAATCGCAGCGCATCCAGCTCGCCACGTCGCTCGGCTCGCACCTGGTGGGAGCGCTCTACGTGCTGGACGAGCCGTCCATCGGATTGCATCCGCGGGACACGCAGCGCCTGATCGAGATTTTGAAGTCCCTGCGCGACCTGGGCAACACGGTCGTGGTGGTGGAGCACGATCCCGAGACGATCCGCGCCGCCGACTGCGTCGTGGACCTCGGCCCGGGCGCCGGGGAACTGGGCGGCAAGGTGCTCTTTGCGGGCGGATATGACGATTTGCTGCGCGAGCACAGATCGCTGACCGGGCGCTACTTGAGCGGCGAGCTGCGGATTCCGATTCCCGCGAGCCGGCACAAGCCCGCGGGAAAGTTTCTGCGCCTGCTCGGAGCGAATCTGCACAACCTGCAGAACATTGATTTGATGGTGCCGCTGCGCACGTTTACGGTCATCACGGGCGTTTCCGGTTCGGGGAAGTCGACTCTGGTGCACGATGTCCTCTATCGGGCGCTGCAGGCCAGAAAAAACGGCGGCAGCGTCAAGGAGTTCTGCGACCGCCTCGAAGGCGACCAGCAGTTGCAAGAAGTTGTCATCGTGGACCAATCGCCCATCGGGCGAACGCCGCGGTCGAACCCGGCGACCTACCTGAAGGCATTCGACGCCATCCGGGAGATTTTCGCCGAGACCCCGGACGCCAAGCGGCGCGGCTACGCGGCGGGACATTTTTCGTTCAACGTGCCGGGCGGGCGTTGCGAGACGTGCGAAGGCGACGGCTCGGTCACCGTGGAGATGCAGTTCCTCGCCGATGTCGAACTGGTTTGTGAAGAATGCCGCGGGACGCGGTTCAAGAGCGGCGTGCTGGAAGTCCGGCATAACGGGAAGAATATTCACGACGTGCTGCAGATGACGGTGCGCCAGGCGCTGACGTTTTTCGCCAGCGTTCCGCGCGTCATCTCCAAGCTCAGAATCTTGAACGAGATCGGCCTGGGCTACCTGCGGCTGGGCCAGTCGGCGACCACGCTCTCCGGCGGGGAAGCGCAGCGGCTGAAACTTGCCGCGCACCTGTCGCGCACGGACAACCACGGGATTCTCTACGTGCTCGACGAGCCGACCACCGGCCTGCACTTCGACGACATACAAAAACTGCTCGGCGCGTTCCGCAAACTGCTCGACACGGGCGGCTCGCTGCTGGTGATCGAGCACAACCTCGACGTCATCAAGTCGGCGGACTGGGTGATTGATCTCGGGCCGGAAGGAGGAGACCAGGGCGGGCGCATCGTTGCGACGGGCACACCGGAGCAGGTGGCGCGCAATGCGCAATCCCATACCGGCCGGTACTTGGCGCGCGTGCTGCCGGCCAACGGGCAGACAAAGCGCGGAATGAACGGCGCATCCAACTCTGCGGGCGTTTCGGGCGCTGCGGGTAAAGCCGCCGGCAGGCCTCCAAAGCCATGAGCGCGGTGCGACATTGGTCAGCTTCGGTTTTCTTGCTCGTTTTCAGCGCGACGTGCGCCTGTCCGCAGGCTGCCACTTCACCGAAAAAGCGGCCCCCGTCTACCCAGAAGCTCTCCAATCCGCTCAATGACCTGCTCGACGAAGCGCAGCGCTCGATCGAGCGGCAGGACTTTGAGGCGGCGATTGCGCCGCTCGAAAAGGTCATCACTGAAAAACCGGATTTCGCTTACGGACATTTCCAGTTGGGTTACGTCTTCACGGCCCTGAAGCGGTGGGAGGATGCGCGGCGCGAGTATCAACGCGCCACGGAGCTCGATCCGAAGATGGCGGAGGCGTACTTGAACCTGGGCCTGGTCCTGCTTGGCCGCGAACCCGCGGCGGCAGTGGCTCCGCTAAGAAAGGCCGTGGAGCTGCTTCCATCGCAAAGCCGGCCGCGTTATCTGCTCGGGGTGGCGCTCGAGCAAGCGGGAGATCTGCGCGGCGCAGCGGAAGCTTATAAAGCGGCGGCGGCCCTCGACCCGCGCGACTTTGAGACTCGCATCGCGCTGGCGAGAGTGTTGCTCGGCGAGAAACAGTACGCCGAGGCGGAAGCAAAATTTCGGGAAGCGCTGGCCATGCAGCCGGATTCCGTTGGCGGGCGGCTGGGGCTCGCGCAAGCCCTGGACGCGCAACACAAGCCGGAAGCCGCGGATGCTTACAAGAGTTATCTCGAAGTGCAGCCGTCTGACCGGGAAGCCCGCAGACGTTTGGCACGCTTTCTCTTTGACGCTAAACAGTATGATGCGGCGATCGCCGAGCTCGACCGCGTGGACGCAGCACCAGGGCCCGACGTTGCATCTCTTGCGCTTCGCGCCGACATCCAGGTGGTGCAATTGCGCTGGGACGCCGCCGTCGCCACCCTGAAGCGCGCCATCGCCCTCGCTCCGGATCGGCTGGATTTGCGGGAAGGCCTGGGCAACACCTATCTCCAGAAGAAAGACTACGCGGCGGCGGAAAAGGAACTTGAAGCCGTGCTGCGGGCCGACGGGAAAAATCTTGCAGCCTGGAAGGATTTGAGCACCGTCCACTACCTTGAGGGGAATTGTCCGGCGGCGTTAAAGATGCTGGACGAGCTTGAGCGGCGGGAGAAGCTCAACGCGGGCGCATGGTTTATGCGCGCGACCTGTTACGATAAGCTCAAGGTAGTTCCGGAGGCGATCTCCGCGTATGAGAAGTTCCGGGAGGTTGACCACGGGCAGAACGCGAATCAGGATTGGCAGGCGGAACAGCGGATCAAGACGCTGCGCCGAATGCTCGAGAAACACCACTGAAGCATGAAACGGCGAATTGCTCTGGCGACGGCATGTCCGATTCTCCTCATCCTTCTGGGCGCCGGGAATTTCCCCCTGCTGCCGCAGGAGGAGATTCCTGCGCTGCAGGCGCGGTTCGACCAGGAGACCAATTCCCGGGAGAAGACCCGGTTGCTTGTAAGACTTGGCAACGCGCAGTTTCTGGAGTCCCGCTACGCCGGCCATCGGGGAGACTACATGACGGTCGGCTTTCTGATGGAAAAGTACCGGGACAATGTGCGTATAGCCTTTGGAATGCTCCGGAAGAATCACCCGAAGGCCGAGAGCGACTACGGCGGATACCGGACGATGGAACTCCATTTGCACAAGAGCCTGCACGAATTGGAGGAAACAATTTTTGTGGCGCCGCCGGAGTACCACCCGCCCTTGCAGCTTGTCCGGAAGGATCTGGAAGAGATCGAAGATGAATTGCTGCGGCTGCTGTTTCCGCGACGGCCGGGAGAGAAAGCCCCCGCGCCGCCAAAGACGGACCCGCCGCCGAAGTGAGCTTTTATGAAGCTCTTGTGCATGGCTCTACTGACCTTGCTGGCTGGCCACGTTGCCGCGGCCCCGGTGGAGGCTGCCCCGCAACAGAAGGACTATCTCTCCGCCATCGAAGTCGACAAGATTCGGGAGGCGGAAACCCCGAATGAGCGCATTCACCTGTTTCTGACTTTCGCGGATGACCGCCTGAAGAAATTTCAGTACGAGCTGGCGCACCCCTCGACGAACCTGCACGCGGAGATCCTGAACGCCGTGTTGAATGCCTACATCGGCTGCGTGGATGACGCCGCCGACTTGGTCCAGCTCGGGAAAGAGAAGCAGCAGAACGTCCGCAAGGGAATCGACCTGATGATCACCAGGAGCAAGGAGTTTCTGGCCACTCTCGAACAGATCTCCGTTGGCGGTCAGGAGCGCGAGCTGTACAAGGGGAATCTCGATGACGCGATCGAGGGCACGCGCGACGCGCTGGAAGAAGCGCTGAAGGCGAAGAAGGACGTCGCAGCGCCGCCGGTGCGGCGCAAGAACGGCGCGTGATCGGAGCGAAAACAAAACGATTCCCCGGGGGAGCCGCGCTTTTCCAGCGGATGTTCACGCGGCTGGGTTGCGAGGGGCGGCCTCCGCGGTTCCGCGTGGAATACTTTCCCTACTCAAGCCTGGTGCTGACGATCCGCCGGCGCGAAGACGCGGTGGTCGTGCGTTTGTCGGATCTGTTGTCCCGTGCTGCGCGGCCGGTGCTGGAAGGGGCAGCGGCGCTTCTGCTGGCGCGGCTTTATCGTCGGAAAGCGCCGGCCTCCGTCGTCGCGGCGTATCTGGAGTACGCGCGCTCCGGGCGTACACGGGGGCGCCTGCACCGGATGCGGCGCGAGAGGGTCAAAGCCCGGGCCGCGAGCCCTCGCGGACGGATCTTCGATCTCGATGCGATCTTTGAGAGGCTGAATCGCGAATACTTTTCCGGGGCTCTCAAGCCCGCGCGTTTGGGCTGGAGCACGCGCGCGTGGAGACGGCAGTTCGGCTGTTACGATCCCGGTCCCAACCAGATCCTGCTCAATCGGCGGCTGGACCGGTCCGGTGTGCCTGCCTGTGCCGTGCAATACGTTCTTTTTCACGAGATGCTGCACCTGAAGCATCCGACACGGCGGTCGGGCTGCAGCTTGGTTTCGCACTCGCGTGAATTTCGTGAAGAAGAAAAGCGGTTTCGCGGCTACGAGCGCGCGCGGCGCTTCCTCGACAGGCGTTAACCTGCCTTGCCGCGCTTCTTTTCCGTCGCCTCGCGCAGGCGGTCAATGCGCTTGAGGACCTTTTCCTTGTCTTCCGCGTGCGGAAAGATTTCCAAATAACGCGTGTAGGATTTGATGGCCTCGCGCTTCAGTCCCTTTTTCTCCTGTGCCTCGCCGAGCAGCCGGAAGGGAAGCGCAAAGTTCGGCTTGGATTCGATGGCGTCCTGGAAGCGATCCATCGCAGCCTCGATCTTTCCCCTGTGCATGTAATAGATGCCGACCTCGACGTCATGCTGCGCGCGCAGGGGATCGTACCGGGGCTGATCCGCGGGCTTGGGCGCCGAAGCCGCCGGCCGGGTCTCGCCCTCCTCGGGCGGGTGCTTGGATGAAGATTCCTGCGGCTCCTGCGGAGTGCAGGACGAACTCGGAGGCCAGAGCAGCAGCGCGGTCACCGGCAGCCAGAGATAAAATGTCGAGCGCTTCATCGCTAATCCTCACTCCTATCGGATTCGCTCTAGTATGATGGAGGATGCCTGACGCGGCGTGCTTTGGGCAAGCGCGCCGGTCCGCAGCCCGCCAGATTCCCATGGATCCGCAACAAAAGGCCGACCATCTTCCTGAAAGCCCTGGAGTCTATCTCTTCAAAGATGCCGCGGGAAGGGTCCTCTACGCCGGCAAGGCGCGCTCTTTGCGCAGCCGCGTGCGCTCGTATTTTCTGGAATCGCGCTGGGCGGACGCGAAGACCGGCTCGCTGGTCCGCGAGATCGCCGACCTCGAGACGATCGTTGTCGGAAACGAGCGCGAGGCGCTGGCCCTCGAAAACAACCTCATCAAACAATACCGCCCGAAGTTCAACGTACTCCTGCGGGACGACAAGACCTATCCCTACATCAAGTTCACCGCGTGGGAGAAATACCCGCGGGTCTATTTCACCCGGCGCATCAAGAAGGACGGCTCGCTCTACTTCGGCCCCTATTTCCCGGGGGGCCTGGCGCGGCGAATCCTGCATTTCATCCACAAACGATTCTTGGTGCCGTCCTGCACAGTGGACCTGACGCGGGTTCATCCGCGGCCGTGCCTCCAGTATTACATCAAGCGCTGCCTGGGCCCTTGCGCGGCCGGGTTGACGACGGACGAGCGCTACGCCGAAGCAGCGCACGACGCGCGGCTTTTTCTCGAGGGTCGCCGCGGCGACCTGATCAAAAGCCTGGAGCAACGCATGATGGCCGCAGCGGCTGCGGAACAATTCGAACAGGCCGCGGCCTACCGCGACCTCCTGCGCACTCTCGAAGAGATCGAGGAGCGGCAACGCGTTGCCGCGGCGCAAGGCGACGACACGGACGTCCTCGCCTACTATGCCGAGCCGCCGCTTGTGGCGGCGAATCTCTTCCACCTCCGGGGAGGCCGCGTGGTGGACCGCCGCGAGTTTTATTGGGAGGATCTGGAGGAGTTCGAACCGCCGGAGTTCGTGCCGTCGCTCCTGAAACAGCTCTACCTCGAAGCCGAGTACCTGCCGCGGGCCATCCACGTGCCGATTGAATTCGAAGACCGGAAGCTGCTGGAGGAAATGTTTTCTGAACGCGCCGGGCACAAGTTGGAGATTTTGACGCCGCAGAGGGGGCAAAAGCGCGCGTTTCTGGACCTTGTGGAGAAAAATGCTCGACACTCGTTCGAGCAGAGATTCCGCGTCCTCAAGCCCACGTCCCGCGCGATTGCAGAGGCGGTGCAGAGCGAATTGGATCTGCCGGAGCCGCCGAGGCGGATCGAAAGCTTCGATGTCTCCCACATCCAGGGAACCGACGTGGTCGCTTCGATGGTCGTTTGGGAAGACGGCAGGATGAAAAAGTCCGACTACCGGAAGTTCATCATCCGGGGCGCGGATGGCGGCCAGGGCCCGGCAACGCAGAACGACGATTATGCGAGCATGCGCGAAGCCGTCGGCCGCCGATACCGCCGACTGCAGGAGGAGAAGAAGCCTCTCCCTGAATTGATCCTGATTGATGGCGGCGTGGGGCAATTGCACGCCGCAGCGGAGGCCCTGGAGAATTTGCAAATCATCAATCAGCCGCTGGCAAGCATCGCGAAGAAGGAGGAGATCCTGTACGTCCAGGGGCGGGAGGACGAGCCGATTGAGCTGGCACGGCACTCTCCCGTGCTGCATCTGATCCAGCAAATCCGGGACGAGACCCATCGCTTCGCCGTCGGATTTCACCGCCAGCGCAGGGGCAAGCGCCAGACGCAAACGGTGCTGAGTGAAATCCGCGGCGTCGGGGCGAGCACGGCGCAGAAGATCCTTCGAGAGTTCGGCAGCGTGGCGAATCTGCGGCGAGCAAGCGTGGAGGCGCTGAGCCAGGTGGTGCCGCGACGACGCGCCGAAAAGATTCTGGCGCAATTGAGGGAGGACGAGGAGAGCGCCAAACCTGTTTAGAGCTGCTTAGCGGTTAGCATGCCTTGCGCCCGCATGCGCCCTGTGCTAGGTTGCCTGTGGAGGGTTCCATGGCAGACAACATTGGTTCCAAAGTGACTTATTTTCTCGTCGGACTTGGTGTCGGCGCCCTGGTTGGCGTTTTGTTCGCACCGAAGTCCGGTGAAGAGACACGTGAATACATTTCCAAGCGCGCCGACGAGGGCCGCGATTTCGCTCAGCGCAAAGCGCGTGAATTGCGCGAGCGCGCCGAGGATTTAATTGAGCGCGGCAAGGAAGTTGCGAGCCGGCAGAAGGAATCGCTGAGTGCTGCGGTGGAGGCCGGGCGAGAGGCGTATCAGCGCGAGAAGGGGAAGTCCCAATAGCCCTGTGGTGTCGTGAGGGTTTCGGAGTAGGGCAAGCCGCCGAGGGGCGGGTCGAGCGGGGTGCATATGCAGACGTGGGTTGCTGTGTTCATTGCGGCGACGGCCGTGGCCGTGGTTCTACAGACGGCGATTCTGGCCGCTCTGTTTCTGCAGCTCCGCCGGCGCCTGGAGCAGACCCACCGGATACTGAATGATTTACAATCGCGGGTCGGCCCCATTCTGACCCGAGTTCAGATCCTGCTGGAGGACACGCAGCCGCGCATTTCGGAGATGGTCGCCGACGCGGCTCACATCGTTTACCTGGCGCGCAACCAGGCACAGAGGGTGGATCGCGTTTGCACCGACGCGGTGGACCGCCTGCGCGGACAGATGGTCCATGCGGACCGGATAATGGCGAGCACGCTGGAGGTTGTCGAAACTGTCGGCGCGGAGTTCCAGCGGAGCTTTTTCCGTCCCATGCAAAAAGCCTCGGCGCTAGTGCATGGAATCAAAGTAGGCCTGGATTTTTTGCGTTCGCGCCGGCGGGGCGGAGCTGCCCCCGAGAAGGCGGAACAGGAAGACGAGCTTTTCATCTAACTGCCTAAACTCCGTTCCGCCTCCTGTCTCGCAACTTCTGCACGCACCCCAAACGATTCCCGGTCATGACCTCACCCAACGCGTTGCTCATCTTTGCGAAAGCTGCTGTTCCGGGGCGGGTCAAGACGCGGCTACTGCCGGCGTTGTCCGCCGCGGGAGCAGCGGAGATCCAAAAAGCCTGCATCACCGACACACTCCGCATGGCGGGAAAAGTGAGGGGTTGCGATCTTTTCTTGTTCGGGGCTGGCGGCCCGGTTTATTTTCGGGCGCTGGCGCAGAGAGGCCCATTGGGACAACCGCGTTTGTATGGGGCTAAGCTGTGGCCGCAGCGCGGTCGCGATCTCGGCGAGCGTCTGGAGAATGCGTTTCACAAGGTGTTTCGGCGCGGATACCGGCGCGTCGTAGTCATCGGAACGGACACGCCCTGGATGGGGGCCCCGAGGATTGGCGAAGCGTTTCGGGCGCTCGCGGAGAAAGATGTCGTTCTCGGGCCGTGCCGGGACGGCGGCTACTATCTGCTGGGACTGCGACGGTTCCTCCCGGAGTTTTTTCGCGGCATCCCGTGGGGGACGAGCCGGGCTTGCCGCGCGACGCTGCGAGCAGCGAGGCGATGCGGCGCAAAGGGAAAGATTCTACGCATGGATTTTGACCTCGATCGGCCGGGGGATTTGCGCCGGGCGAAGAAGCTGCTCTCCGCGCGGCCGGAGCGGGCGCCTAATCTGTCAGGGGTGCTAGTAGCGATGGGGAACAGGCGCCACAAATAGCCGCCCAATTAAGAGTCCTGAGAAAAGCTATTTCCCGACTTGCAAGGAGATGCGGCGTGTTCGGCCGGCCGGGGGGGAATTGTTTAGCGGATCCAGCCGCCGCCGAGGACGACTTCGCCGGAATAAAAGACCGCCGCTTGTCCCGGAGTGACGGCGCGCTGGGGCGAGTCAAACGTGACAAGCGCCGCCGATTCGTCCAGCGCCTGAATCGTAGCGGGGGCGGCTTCGTGCTTGTGGCGGATTTTCACCGCCGCGCGAATGGGGCGTTCCGGTGCGGCGCCGGCAATCCAGTTTACGCCTTCCAATTCGCACGCCGTTCGGTGCAGCGCCGCGTCCTCGCCGACAATCACCCGGTTGCGCGCGGGGTCCAGCGCGATAACGTAGAGTGGCTCAATGGATTGAGTCGCGCCCTTCGGGCGCGGTGCGGCGATGCCCAGTCCTTTTCGCTGGCCAACTGTGAATTGGTGCAGGCCGGAGTGGCGCGCCAGCACTTCGCCGGCCTCCGTCACGATCTCGCCGGTTTCGGCCGAGAGCGGCGCGCCGCGTTCGCGGGAATAGGCTTCGATGAACTGCACGTAGCTTCCATTCGGCACGAAACAAAGCTCCATGCTCTCCGGCTTTTCCGCGACGGGCAGAGCGGCCCGCCGCGCCAGTGCGCGCACCTCGTCTTTGGTCAGCTCGCCGAGGGGGAATTCGCTGCGGGAGAGTTGCTGCTGCGTCAGGCCGAAGAGGAAGTAGGACTGATCCTTGGTTTCATCCCTGGCGCGGAGCAATTCGAAGCGCTGAGACTCGCGGCTCTCGCGAATGCGCGCGTAATGACCCGTCGCCAGCCTTTCCGCCCCGACCTGGCGCGCGAGGCGGAGCAGAGGCTCAAACTTCACGTCCGTGTTGCAATTCGAGCAGGCGATCGGAGTCTTGCCGGCAAGGTAGCTCGCGACGAAAGGGCGGACGACGCGTTCCTCGAAGGCGTTCTCGAAGTTCACGACATAATGCGGAAAGCCGAGGTGCTGCGCGACGCGCTTCGCGTCGTAAACGTCGTCGAGCGAACAGCAGCGGTGCTGCGGCGGGCCGTCGCCCAGCAGCTCCGGGAGGCGGCGTTGGTTCCAGAGCTGCATGGTCAATCCGACGACGGGGCGGCCTTGCTCGCGCAGGAGCGCGGCGACGGTGGAGCTGTCCACACCGCCGCTCATGGCGACGGCGACGAGGCCGGGCTGCGGCGGCGCGGGGCCCGACGGAAGTTGTGCCTGCGTGCTCATGGGAAACGAAAGACCATTCTAACGCGGAATTGCCGATGAGCGTGGCAGCAACGCAGACAAAGTCGGTGTTGACCGCAGTGCTGACGCTGAGCTCCTTCGGCTCCGCAGAATCCGTCGCGCCTCAGGATGAGGGGTTGGAGAATTTGAGCGCCCGTCAAGTGGCTTCAACGGCGTTGCGATAGGTAGGGGACAATTCACGCAATTGGTGCACCGCCGCGGGCACGGCCTCCAGAGCGAATGCGACGTCCTCCGCCGTGGTGTGCCGGCCGAGGCTGAAGCGCAGGCTCGCTCGAGCATCCTCGGGGGGAAGGCCGATGGCCGTCAGGACGTGAGAAGGCTCGACCGAGCCGGAGGAGCAGGCCGCGCCGGTGGAGCAGGCGAGCCCCTTGAGATCGAGCGAGATGACGAGTGCTTCGCCTTCCACGCCAGGGAAGAGAAGATTGGTGGTGTTGGGCGTGCGCGGCGCCCCGCCGCCGTTGACGCGTGACTGGGGCACGCGCGAAACGAGTCCATGCTCAAGCAGGTCGCGAAGACCGCTCACCCGAGCGGCGTCTTCCTGCAACGAGGCCATGGCCAGCTCCGCCGCCTTACCGAGTCCCACGATTCCCGGAACGTTTTCGGTTCCCGGCCGGAATCCGCGCTGGTGATGACCGCCGTAGAGCAACTGCCGCAGGCGCGTCCCGCCGCGGACAAACAAAGCCCCGACGCCCTTCGGGGCATAAAGCTTGTGGCCGGAGATGGAGGCGAGGTCGAGTTTCATGCGCCGGACGTCAATTGGGACCTTGCCCGCCGATTGCACGGCGTCGGAATGGAAGTAGACGTCAGCATCCGCCGCAATCTCGCCGATTTCTTCCAGGGGCTGAAGCGTGCCCAGCTCATTGTTGGCGTGCATGATGGTGATGAGCCGGGTTTCGGGCCGCAGGGCTCGGCGGACGGATCCGGGGTCCACGCGGCCTTCGCGATCCACGGGGAGATAGGTCACTTCGACGCCCTGCTGCTCGAGGGCCTGGCAGGCGTTCAGCACGGCTTCGTGCTCGATGGTCGAGGTGATGATGTGAGTCGCGGAGGCAGAGGGAGCTAAGGACGGCGAGGCGATGCCGAATATGGCGTGGTTGTCGGATTCTGTGCCGCCGCTGGTGAAGACAATCTCCTGCGGGCGTGCGCCCAGGAGCGCCGCGACCGAGTCCCGCGCGTTCTCCACCGCGGCACGCGCGTTCTGCCCGAACGTGTGGATGGAGGCGGCATTGCCGAAGTCCGAGGTCAGAAACGGCAGCATCGCTTCGAGCACGGCCGGCTCGACGGGCGTGGTGGCGTTATGGTCCAGGTAGACGCGGTGCATAAGGCTCATCTCAGGATAACAGGAATTGGGGTGCAGGAGAGAGGGGGCTGGTGGAACACCCTTAACGCGCTGAGAAGATGGGTGCCGCACCCTTTGATTTTCAAGGGTGCGGGTTTTCTCCTCACTTCTTCTCCTGACCCACTGGCTCGATTGAGATCAAGGCGGGTGGCCGCGGTTTCGCTGCCGTGATGAATTAGGATTTGAATGGGGGCACCCTCGGCGGGTGGCCGCGGTTTCGCTGCGGCGATGAATTAGGTCTTGAACTGGGTGCCCCATGTTCGGCCCGTACGGGCGAACGTGGGGTTTTTCGGTTTCGTTTTGCAGGGGCGGACTTCACGTCCGCCCTTCTTGCCTCGCGGTACTCCGCGGTCATTTCCTCGGATGTTATACTCCTTCCGTGCACAGTCATCCTAAAAACGAAATCACAACCCGGGCCACCCGCCAAGACGTGAACAAGTTCGGCTCAATGAACATCTCGAATTGGATAGGGACCGACTGCACATCGACGCCGTAACCGTAAGGAATTGCGGCCGTGGCTGGACCTGAATTTCACAAAGCAAGAAAAGGGGGAAGAATGAGAGGGCGAGAGATTTCTACGTTGCTTCTTTCTGCCGCCTTGGGGTTTATGGGCGGAAGCGTGAATTCACGAATGCATCTTGTTCATGCGGAGCCAGAGCAAGTGATCCGCGCCACGAGGTTCGAGCTAGTGGACGAGACCGGAAGGGTCAGGGCATTTTGGGGGCGCGGCGCCCTCAAAGACGATGTCCTTGCTTTTGAGGATGAGGCAAAGCACTCAGTTGCCGTATTCGGAGTTCGGCAAAGAGGGCATGCTTCGCCATTCCTTGATTTCGCAGGACAAGACGGGAAGTCCCGGGCGAGGCTAGAGTTAGGGTGGAGGGATCGGCCCATCTTCGGCATGAGCGACGAAAAGTGGGAAGGAAGGGTCATGCTGGGGTTTGTCGAGAACGACGCTCCGGACGCCGCCGACGCCGATTGGGCTTTGCGCTTTCGCTATCCGGATCGCGCGCTGATTGGCGTGCTGCGCAACCCAATCACCGGCTCCCTCAACGGAACACTGATTCTCAGCGATGGGAAGAAGCAACTGCTAAGAGTCCCTAAACTGCCGGAACACAAATAGAGTTGACCTTCCCCCTGTTTCCGCGCACAAGATCATATGACGCCCTCGGAGCCTGACCTGCGCGCTTCGCTCGGCGGAGTCCTGCACGGCGGCACCGAGCTTGCCCAAGCCAGCCCGCCCTCCGTCCAACGCCTGGCCTCGAACCTCCAACGCCCATCTTTTCGATTCCAGCCCCAGCTTGTCCTGAGTTTTCGAGGGTCTTCAAGCTTCTAAAACTACTTGTCAAAAAGATTTGTCAAGTAAAATCATTTTGACAAGTGAAACATGGGGAAAACATCAAAAAAGAGCCCGAAAATGCCCCTAAAAAATCCCCCTTCCTCAGTACTAGAACTCTCCTGCAACCAGCGTCGTCAAGTCCGCAGCGGCGGGAAGCACTCGCAACTTTTTCTTGTCGCTCACAACCGTTGCAATCCCTCGCGCGCGACTTCGACGTTGGCAAGCCAAGTCGCAACCGAGGGAACGTCCGTGCTAGAGTCTGACGTTCAGGCAACCCAGTTCTTGAGCCCAGTGGAGGACTTGTGGCCTATCGCGACCTGCGGGAGTTCGTGCAGAGACTCGAGAAAGAAGGCGAGCTGCAACGGATTCGAGTTGAGGTGGACCCGGTTCTTGAGATTACGGAAATCACGCACCGGGTCACCCGCGCCGGCGGAGCCGCGCTGCTCTTCGAAAAGCCCAAGGGGTCGAGCTATCCCCTCTTGATCAATGCCTTCGGCAGCGACCGCCGGATGGAGCTGGCCTTCGACGTGGAGGATCTCGAAGAAATTGCCGGGCGCATCCGCGGATTCCTGGACATGCAATCCCCGCAGGGGCTGCTCGACAAGCTGAAGATGTTGCCGAAGCTCGCGGAGCTGGGATCGTTTTTTCCGAAGAGCGTGAAGTCAGGGCCGTGCAAGGAGATCGTGAAGCGCGGCGCCGATGTGAATTTGCTGGAGTTTCCCATCCTGAAATGCTGGCCGCAGGACGCCGGGCGGTTTATCACGTTTCCCCTGGTCTTTACGAAGAATCCGGAAACCGGCAAACGCAATGTGGGAATGTACCGGATGCAGGTGTATGACGAACGTACCACTGGAATGCACTGGCAGACGCAGAAGCACGGCGCAGAGCACTTCCGCCGCAGCCGTGAAAAAGATCCGGCGGGGAGGATCCCGGTCGCGGTGGCCATCGGCGCCGACCCGGCCACCTCGCTGGCCGGGATGCTGCCGATTCCGCCGGACCTGGACGAGATGATGTTCGCGGGGTTTTTGCGGCGGGAACCGGTGGAGATGACGGCGTGCGAGACCTGCGAGTTGGAGGTTCCCGCGAACGCGGAAATCGTTCTGGAGGGCTATGTCCGGCTCGATGAGATGCGCGTCGAGGGACCCTTCGGCGACCACACAGGGTTCTATTCGCTGGAAGGGGACTATCCGGTCTTTCACGTCGAGTGCGTGACCCACCGTCGAAACCCGATTTATCTCACGACCATCGTGGGCCCGCCGCCGCAGGAGGATTTCTTCATGGGGCACGCCGTGGAGCGCATCTTCCTGCCGGTGATGCGCATGCAGTACCCGGAAATCGTGGATGTGGCCATGCCCGCCGAAGGCATCTTTCACAACTTGATGATCGTCGCCATCCGCAAGTCCTACCCGGGGCACGCGCGGAAGGTCATGAACGCGATCTGGTCGCTGGGACAAGCCATGTTCACCAAGGTGATCATCGTCGTGGACCACGACGTCAACGTGCAGGACTTCCGAGAGGTCACCTGGAAGACGCTGTGCGCTCTCGATCCGGAGCGGGACGTCCAGTTCGTGCTTGGCCCGACCGATACCCTGGACCACGCCGCGCGGATGCAGGACTTCGGATCCAAGATGGGGATCGACGCCACGAGGAAGTGGCGGTCGGAAGGTTTCATGCGTCCCTGGCCCGACGAAATCCGCATGGACGAAGCGACACGAGCGCGCATCGACGCCCTTTGGGCGTCTCTTGGCTTCAAACGATAACCGTCCTTCCGTACAGCCCGGGAAATCGGCGTAAAATACAATATATTGCGGTTTTGTACCTTCCATAACGCAAGATGTGGGCCAGCGTGCCAAAGACTGCGGGCAATCTGCCCATGAATACCTGAATTCTTAGGACAACTCAGGTAAGCAATCTCTTGACCCCCGGCTTTCTTCAGTGTCATAACCGAAACACGGCGCGGACCGGCGGGGTGCGTTGAAAAGCAGCGGGTGCGCCGGCGCATCACAAAATCGAACTGCTCGCTGGCAATGAACGCCCGGAGGCAGCGTTTCTCGTGAACGAGACGCGTGAAGTAATGAATGTACGGCAGGCGTCCAACTATCTGGGGGTTTCCGCGGACACCCTGTACCGTTACATCACGGAGGGCGAAATTCCCGCGTTCAAACTGGGTAATCGTTGGAAACTTCGTAAGACGATCTTGGACCGCTGGATGGAACGCAAGATGAGCCAGGCGCACGCGAGGCGCCACTAAGCCGGCGCCAGGGACAGGGAAAGAGGCCGCAAAATGTTCGGCATGGGGAAATCGAGCAGACAGGTAGTGGGATTGGACATTGGTTCCAGCTCCATCAAGGCGGTGGAGCTGAAGGCCACGAAGATGGGCTACGAACTGGTGAGCATGGGGATGGAGCCACTGGCTCAGGACACGGTGGTGGACGGCGCGATTATGGATGCGCCCCAGGTCGCCAACGCGATCAGCAAGATATTCGATGCGCAGCACATCAAGACGAAAAACGTCGCCACGTCCGTATCGGGGCATTCGGTGATCGTCAAGCGCGTCCCGCTTCCGCTGATGAGCGAGGAAGAGCTGTACGACCGGATTCCGTCGGAAGCGAGCCAGCACATTCCTTTCGACATCGCCGACGTCAACCTCAGCTACCAACTGCTGGAGTCCATGGACTCGCAGATGGATGTGCTGCTGGTGGCGGTCAAGAAGGAGAAGATCCTGAACCACACTAACGTGCTGGCACAGGCGGGCAAGACACCGGTGGTGGTGGACATTGACGCGTTCGCTCTGCAGAACTGCTTTGAATTGAATTACGAACCGGATGCGAGCCAGACCGTGGCCCTGTTGAACATCGGCGCCAGCGTGATGAACATCAACATCGTCCGGGGCGGAATACCGCTGTTCACGCGAGACGTCTCCGTAGGCGGCAATCAGTACACGGACGCACTGCAAAAGGAGCTGGACCTGAGCTTCGACGACGCCGAACGGCTGAAGCGGGGCGAGGCGATTCCCAGCGTATCCGACGAACAGAAACAGCAGATTCTGCGCAGTGTTTCGGACATCCTGACGCTCGAAATCCAGAAAACCTTCGATTTCTTCCGGGCCACCGCCAGCGAGGAGAACATCCAGCGCATTTACATGGCAGGCGGCACGGCCCGGGTGCCGGGCCTGGGGGACTTGCTGCGGGAAGAGTTCGCCATGCCGGTCGACGAATTGAATCCCTTCCGCAAAGTGCTGACGAATCCTTCGCGGCAGCTGGATGAGCAAATCCTGGAGTTATCTCCACGGCTGGCAATCGCCGGGGGGCTTGCCCTGAGGAGCTTTGACTAGCCATGATCCGCATAAACCTTCTCGGACAAGCGCGGCCGAAGGCCGGGCGAAAACACGTGCCGCTCGGCGCGGCTCTGCCAGTGGCGCTCCTGGTTGCGGCCTTCGTTTTCGGGGCGGCCATTCTGTCTCTCTACTGGTACACGCTGAAGAAGGACCTGACGGAGGAACAGAATCACATCAAGCAACTGAGGGCGCAGAAAACGGACCTGGAACAGATCAAAGCCCAAGTGGACTCGTTCGACCAGCAGAAAAAGGTCTTGCAGGCGAAGGTGGCGGTGATCGAACAGCTACAGCGGGACCGCACCGGGGGCCGGGAATTGCTCGACACGCTCGCCAATACGGTAACTCGCACGGAGAATCTCTGGCTGACATCGATGACCCGCAAGGGAAACTCGCTTTCGATCGACGGCGCAGCCGCGTCGATCAATTCGGTGGCGAACTTCATCTCGCAATTGAAGCGCTCAGGCTACTTCCAGAAGGTCGAGATCAAAGAGTCGAAGCAGGACGAGGGGATCTCCGCGATCGAGACGTTTGCCTTTCAGCTCACCGCCGACATCGTTCCGCCGCAGGCGACGAAGCCAGCGGCTTCCGCGGGTCCGCCCGCTACTCCGCCGCCGGCTCCGGCTAAGAAAGGGTAGAGACCGCACATGACGAATCCGTTCCGAGACATGTCGGTGTTCATGCAGGCGCTGGTGGCGGTGGCGATCGTCGTGGTTCTCGTTGCACTGGGCGTCTATCTGCCCGTTTCGCCGGTGGCGCAGACACGCGTGTCCCTGGACAAGGCCATCCAGGAACGGGGCAAGCTGACTCAAGAAGTGGCGCAGCTGCAAGTTTACAAGAGCCGGTACAGCGAATTGAAGCAACAGATGGATGCGCTCAACAAACAACTGGACACCCTGAAGACGATCGTGCCGGAAGAGAAGGAATTGGACGAGTTCATGCGGCTGCTTCAGGGGGCTGCGAGTGCTTCGAACGTGCATATCCGCAGGCTCACGGCCCAGGCGGTTACGCCGAAAGAAACGCTTTATTTCGAAATGCCGTTCGAGGTGGAGGTCGACGGGCCTTACTTCAATGTCTTGGACTTTTTCAGCCGGTTGAGCCGCCTCTCGCGAATCATCAACGTGGGCGACCTGGCGTTTCACGATACACAGAAGGCGGGGCGTTACCCGTTGCGGCCGGGAACGACGGTGCAAGGGACATTTACGGCAATTACGTTTTTCACAAAACCGGGGGAGACAGCGACCGCAAAGGGGGCCGCGAAGCCGCCAGGGAAACCGTAGGCGGGTTGAGCAAACTATGCGTTGCGCACAACTACTTTTGACAGGAATCTTGTTCACGGTGGCTTCACCGGGAGTTTCTGGGCAGCCCAAACCAGCCGGCCAAACGCCGGGCGCTCCAGAACCGCAAGCCTCCAAGGCACCGCAGAATTCGCAAAAGGCCGCGGCTCCGGCCGCGAAGCCCGGCCCGTCTCCTTCGAAGCCGAACACGAAAGCGGCGGCGAAGTCCTCAACGGGACCGGCAAAGTCTGCGGCAAAGGCGCCTAAGGCTGCCGCGAAGAAAACGGCCCAGGGAAGGACGAAATCCGCCGCCTCGACAACCGAGGCTGCGGAGAGCGTAGCCAAGAATGCCAGGCGCGATCCGTTCGAATCGCTGATTGGGCGCCAGCAGAGACAAGGGCAGGTGCTGTCGACGGTGCCCGGCAAGCCGGGACTCGTGATCTCCTCGCTGCGGCTTGACGGTGTGGTGCGCACGCCGGACGTGATGATCGCCATCGTAACGAATCCGCAGCAACGCACCTACTTCCTGCGGGAAGGCGATCAACTGTTCGATGGCCGAGTGGAAAAGATCAGCATGGACAGCGTGTCGTTCCACGAAGTGGGCAAGGACGCTTTCGGCAAACCCGTGGAGCGTCAGGTGAACAAGAGACTTTATCCAAGTCCAGGAGAACAGCGATGAAGACGAACTGGCCGGCCATTCAGTGCGGCTGCCTGCTCCTAGCCACTCTGGCGACGGGGACGGGCTCGATGCGGGCGCAGGCGCAAGAGTCTGGGCGCGGAGCGCAGGGCCGGGCGAACACCGCAGTCATCTCTAGCGTAGCGGTTACGCAGGCCGCAGAATGCGCGAGCGTGCGCGTGGTGGGGGAAGGGCATCTCGACGTTCTGGTAACGCGCATTCAAGATCCCGAACGCCTCGTGCTGGAGTTCGCGGGCGCGCGGCTGGCCGTGCAAAGGACGGTCATTCCGAGCGTCTCGGCACCGGTGCGCCGAGTCCGCTTGGGCCAGTACAAACCCAATGTGGCGCGCGTGGTCATAGACCTGACCAGCGACGCGCAGTACGAGATTTCCCAGGAAGCCTCCGCCGTGGTCATAACCTTCCGCACTGCGGCAGTCCCCTCCCGCGAGAAACCCGTCAGCACGACTGCAACCCGCTCTCTGGTGACGGATGCTGGAACGCGGCATGCGAATTTCCGCATTACCCCCGTGGTCGCCCGTCCGGCAGCCCCCGCCAAGGCTCGCCAGCTTGCGACCGTGGCGATTCCCAAGTTCGAGTTGCCGCGCGAACTGACCCAGCCCTCCGTCGGGCTGGCTTCGTTCGGAGGGAAGCCGGCGAAGCCGGATGGTCCGGGGCCGCGGACCGTGACGAATTCCGGAACTAGGGCCTCTGGCGTACCACGGCCAGCAACGGCCACGAGTGAGAAGTATACCGGCGCACCCCTATCGGTGAATCTGAAAGAGGTGGATCTCCGGGACTTCTTCCGGTTGATCCACGAAATCAGCGGACTAAACGTTGTGCTCGATCCCGCAGTCCATGGATCGCTGACGATTGTTCTCGACGAGGTGCCGTGGGACCAGGCCTTGGACATCGTTATGCAGAACAACGGACTGGACAAGCAACTGAACGGGAATGTGCTGCGCATCGCAACCAAAGAGACACTCAAGAGGGAAGCCGAAGGTCAGCGCGACCTGGTGAAAGCCCAGGCGGAAGCCATCGAACTGGTCACGGTCACCCGCGTGCTGAGTTACGCGAAGGCCGCCACGATGAAGGACACGTTGAAGAAGTTCCTCACCGCCCGCGGGGAAATTCTCTCCGACGATCGCTCCAACCAACTGATTATCCGGGATATTCCGTCGGTGATCCCAAATGTGGACAACCTGATCCGGCAGCTCGACCGCAAATCGCAGCAAGTGGAAATCGAAGCCCGCGTTATTTCCGCCTCGCGCTCGTTTGCGCGAGACCTCGGTATTCAGCTCGGCCTTTCGGGTACCACCACGAGCGGCCGCTCCGTCTTCGGCGGAAACCAGAATGCGGGCGTCAGCCCGGTCGTTCTCCCCTCCGGGCTCGGGCTCCCTCCGCCGCCGCCGCTGGTGTCGACTGGTGGATCGCCTGCCGGCGCCATGCCGCTCCTGGTTAACCTTGCGGCCTCCGCAGCGACGAGCGGAATATTCTTCGGGCACCGCTCTCCGAACTTCGCGGTTGACCTCTTTATCAGCGCGGCCGAAGCGAAAGGCGTAGGGAAGCTGCTTTCGAAGCCGAAGATCACGACGCAGAACAATGAAAAGGCCACCGTCAAACAAGGGACGAAGATCCCCGTTCAAACAACGATCAACAATACGGTTTCGGTGCAGTTTATCGACGCCGTGCTGAAGCTCGAAGTGACGCCGCAGGTTACGGCGGACGGAACGGTCTACATGGACGTTCTGGTCGAGAATACATCGATTGATCCGGGGATCCCGCGCGTGCAGGGAATTCCGGCTCTCGATACGCAGTCCGCGGAGACAAAGGTCACCGTCGCGGACGGCGGCACGGTCGTCATCGGAGGGGTCATCATCACCTCGCAGCGGGTTGACTACACGGAAGTTCCCCTTGTCGGGAGCCTGCCGATCATCGGGCATCTATTCAGACGCCAGAACATCAACAACACCTCTCAAGAGCTGATTTTCATCCTGACCCCGCGTATCATTCCGGGTTAGTTTTCTCCGGCATCATCTGAGGGCATAATGGAGGAGACTTCGGTCTCCTCTGTTTTGTTTATGAGCTTACCTTTTATCGAGCGGCGGCGAGCCGTCCGCGATGGCCTACGGTCCGGTGGCCTGGAAGCCGTGGTTGTCACGCAGGCTGCCAACCGTTACTACCTAAGCGGATTTACGGGCGAGGACGGGGTTCTGATCGTCTCGGGGGCGGGCGCGGCGTTAGTCACGGATGGGAGGTTCACGACGCAAGCGGCGGAGGAAGCCAGGGGCGTGCGGATTATCCGGCAGAAAGGGCCGCTGCAAGAGTCGGTCGGGCGCTTTCTTAAGTCGAGGGGTTGGAAGCGGATAGGGTACGACCCGGCTTCGGTAAGCATCGAGCAATTCGGGAGGCTGCGGCGCGCCGCGGGCCGCCATCGGACCTGGCACCGCTTACAGGGCGCAATAGAGAGCTTGAGAGCGCGCAAGGACGGCTCAGAGCTGGCCCAGATGCGCAAGTCAGCCATCCTCGCGGGAGAAGTCCTGGAGAGCGTCCTGAAGCTTCTCCGGCCGGGTGTGCGCGAATTCGAGATTGCCGCAGAAATCGAATACCAGATCAGGCGCCGCGGCGCTACCGGGTCCGCTTTCCCCTCCATCGTTGCCTTCGGCCCACGGTCCGCGCTCCCGCATGCCCGCCCGACGAGCCGGAAGCTACGGAAAAATGAATTGGTCGTCCTCGACCTGGGTGCTATACTCGGCCACTATTGCAGCGACATTACCCGCACGCTATTTGTGGGACGTGCGCCAGCGCGAATCCGAGGATGGTACAAGGCGGTTGTGGAGGCGCAGCAGGCGGCCGTTTCGGCGGTCCGGGCCGGTGCGGAGTGTGGCGAAATTGACGCGGCTGCAAGGAAGGTCCTGAAGGGTCACAGGCTGGACCGCTACTTCGTGCATAGCACAGGTCACGGGCTCGGGCTGGAGGTTCACGAGGAGCCTCGGGTGGCACGCGGGCAGAGACAGCGCCTCTCGCCGGGTAATGTCATTACGATTGAACCCGGGGTCTACGTTCCCGGCACAGGGGGCATTCGCATCGAAGATGACGTCGCCGTCCACTTGCATTCTTCGGAAGTGTTGACCCGCGTCCGGCGGGATTTCATCGAGCTCTGAAACAAGCATGAAACCGAAAAAGCCGAAGAAAAATTCAGCGAGCCCGTCCTTCGCCAATCTAGAGATCGAACAGATCGAGCGGCTCCTCCGCTTCATGACGGAGAACAACCTCGAAGAGTTTGAGTATTGCCGCGGAAACCTGCGTATCCGTTTGAGGAAACCGCCGGCGGGAACTCTGGGACGGACCTTGGCCCCCGAGATGATCGTGGTGGCGCCACGCGCTTCCGGGGAAATGGCGGCCACTCCAACGGCTCCAGGAGCAGCGGCGGACGTACATGGCGGAGACGACCTGCACCTGGTCACATCACCGATCGTAGGCACCTTTTATGGGGCGCCGAGCCCGGGCGCGGACTCGTTCGTAAAAGTAGGCTCCCACGTGGAATCCGGACAGACGCTGTGTATCGTAGAGGCCATGAAGCTGATGAACGAAATCGAGTCGGATGTAAGTGGCGAGGTCATCCGGGTCTATGTGGAAGGCGGCCAGCCGGTGGAATATGGCCAGCCGCTGTTCGGCATTCGTCCGAGCCGGAAGAAATAGCCCCCATCGCGTCATGTTCCGCAAAATTCTCGTCGCCAATCGCGGGGAAATCGCCCTGCGGGTCATTTGCGCCTGCAAAGAACTGGGCATCTCCACGGTGGCGGTGTATTCGGAGGCGGACCGCAATGCGTTGCACGTCCGCTTTGCGGATGAGGCGGTTTGCATCGGGCCGGCCCGCAGCAGCGAGAGCTACCTGAATATCCCCCAGGTGATCAGCGCGGCGGAAGTCACGAACGTGGATGCGATCCATCCCGGCTACGGGTTCCTCTCCGAAAACGCCAATTTCGCAAAGGTCTGCGAGGCGTCCGAGATCACGTTCATCGGGCCAAAACCCGAAATCCTCGAATTGATGGGAGAAAAGGACCGCGCGCGCCGGGAGATGAAGGCCGCGGGTGTACCCACTGTTCCCGGCAGCGACGGAGTGATTGAGAACGCGGCGCAGCTCGCCAAGGAGGCGGCGCGGCTTGGCTTCCCGTTGATCATCAAGGCCTCGGCCGGTGGCGGGGGGCGCGGGATGCGCGTGGTGCGCAAGAATGAAGAACTGTCAACCGCCTACGAAACCGCCCGCAGCGAGGCCCAGCAGGCTTTCGGCGTGCCGGGCGTGTATGCGGAGCGGTACATCGAACGGCCGCGGCACATTGAATTCCAGGTTCTCGGCGATCAGCACGGGAAGGTGATTCACCTGGGCGAGCGCGAGTGCAGCATCCAGCGGCGCCACCAGAAGCTCCTCGAAGAGTCGCCTTCTCCGGCGGTGGATCCACGCCGCCGCAGGGAACTCGGCGCCCGGGTGGTGCGCGCCATGGAGAAGGTCGGCTACACAAATGCCGGCACCGTGGAGTTCCTGATGGACGGTGACGGATCGTTCTATTTCATCGAGATGAATGCGCGCATCCAGGTGGAACACCCGGTGACGGAACAAGTGACCGGGGTGGACCTGGTCAAAGCGCAAATCCGGATTGCCGCCGGTGAGAAACTGGAAGCCGCCGTAGGCGCGGTGAATTCCTTCGGGCACGCGATCGAATGCCGCATCAATGCGGAGGACCCGGAGACATTTGTGCCCTGCGCGGGCCGGATCACGGCCTACCAGGCGCCGGGGGGCACCGGAGTTCGCGTGGATTCGGCGGCCTACGACGGGGCGCAGATCCCGCCGTACTACGATTCCCTGATCGCAAAGCTGATCACGCATGGGCGAGACCGCGAGGAAGCCATCGCGAGGATGCGCCGCGCCTTGGAAATGTTCGTGATCGAGGGCATCAAGACTTCGATCCCCCTTCAGCGCCGCATCCTGGCCGATCCAAACTTCGCCGCGGGCCGGCTGGATACCGGCTTCATCGAGCGAATTTCCGCTTCGGAGGAAAAATAGGCGACGATGCGACTTGTGCTTCCCCGTCTCTATGTCATACTCGACGCATCGCTGATCGTTTCCGGGGAACTGGATAAGGCCCGAACTCTTGCGGAGTGTGGCGTGCGCCTGGTCCAATACCGCGGCAAGAATCAATCGTCCGGCCAACAGTTGCGGATGGCATCGCAACTCGCGAAGTTTTTTGAACGGCGGGGCGTAACTTTCCTTGTCAACGACCGTCCGGATATTGCTCTGCTCGCGGGAGCTGCAGGCGTGCATGTGGGGCAGGAAGATCTCAGCGTGGAAGATGCGCGGAAAGTCCTCGGCCCGGGCAAATGGGTTGGGGTCTCGACGCACAGCTTGGAGCAGGTACGCCGCGCGGCTGAATCGACCGCGGACTATATCGCTGTGGGCCCAATCTTCCCGACGACCACCAAGGCGAACCCCGATGCCGTTGTGGGCACTGCATTGATCCGCGAGGCGCGCGGCGTCACAGAAAAACCCGTCGTTGCGATCGGCGGAATCACGCTGGAGACTGCGCCGCAGGCCCTTGCGGCGGGGGCGGATTCACTGGTGGTGATTTCCGATATCTGGCGCGCACCGGATCCCCGAGCGCGCATCGAGCAATACCAGAAACTGCTGGCTGCCGGCGCAGAGGATCGAATCCAGCATCAAACGACTGGTAAGGAGACCCTGGAGGCCGGATGAAGATAGCACTGCTGGTGGCGCTGGGTGTCGTGACGGTTGCCTTCACCGCCTATTGGATTGCCGCAACGCGGAAGGCGCGGCCGGACCATTCCGAAAGCTCCAAATTTTCCTTTTGGATCCGTGCGTTCGTCGGCTTTTTCACCAACTTTTTGGATACGTTGGGGATCGGCTCCTTCGCCACGACGACTTCGACGTTCAAGTTTTTGCGCGGCGTCAAGGATGAGGTCATCCCCGGCACGCTAAACGTCGGCCATGCCATCCCGACGTTCACGGAAGCTTTCATCTTTATAGCGATCGTGACCGTGGACATGCGCACGCTGATCGCGATGATTGCCGCCTCCGTGCTGGGAGCCTGGCTGGGCGCGGGGATCGTAGCGCGATGGCCGCGGAGAGCCGTGCAGGTGGGATTGGGACTCGCCCTGGTCTGCGCGGCAGTGCTGATGCTGATGACGCAGCTCCACCTTTTCCCGGCCGGAGGCGAGCGGCTGAGCCTCGAAGGAACGCGGCTTTGGGTGGGGATGATCGGCAACTTCGCGCTGGGCGCGCTGATGACGCTGGGAATTGGACTTTACGCGCCTTGCATGATCCTGGTCAGTTTGCTGGGCATGGACCCGAAGGCAGCGTTCCCCATCATGATGGGATCGTGCGCGTTCCTTATGCCGGCGGGCAGCGTGCGATTTATCAAGAGCGGGCGCTACGATTGGAAGGCGGCCCTGGGGCTGACCATCGGAGGAGTTCCGGGAGTATTGATCGCCGCGTTTATCGTGAAGTCGCTGCCGATGACGGCCGTTCGCTGGCTGGTGGTTGTGGTCGTGCTTTATACGGCGGGGATGCTGCTGACCTCCGCCGTGAAGGAATCTCGCGCGGCGCGGCCAACTTAAGGCAATAGTGGGCATTGGCCCAGGTTTCTGGTAAAACGGAGCTCGATTCTTGGAGGACTCGGAAACGGAGGGAGCGGATGGGCAATCCACTCTTTGCAAGGAAGAGCATAGATTCGCTCACGAGGGAAGCGGGGGAAACGGGTGAGCACAGCCTGAAGCGCACGCTGGGGCCTGTGCAGCTCACAGCCCTCGGCGTAGGCGCCATCATCGGGGCGGGGATCTTTGTCTTGTCCGGGCTGGGAGCCCACTATGCCGGGCCCGGCCTGATGCTTTCGTTCGTCGTCTCCGGTCTGGGCTGTGCCTTCGCCGGTCTTTGCTACGCGGAATTCGCAGCGATGATCCCGCTGGCGGGAAGCGCTTACACCTACGCTTATGCCACGCTGGGCGAGCTGTTTGCCTGGATCATCGGATGGGACTTAACGCTTGAGTACGCGATGGGAGCCAGCACGGTCTCCTCCGGGTGGTCGAACCATTTCATCGAGTTCATGAACATCTTCCACATCAAGATTCCGCTGTGGCTCGCCTATGACCACTGGACGGGCCTGCGGACGGCGACAAAGACGATTGCCGTGCAGATGATTCACGGGCAGTTTCCGAGTCTGGTGCAGGGGACGCAAGCCTTCACCGACAAAGTGGATGCGTTGACGACGGCCAGCCCGCCGGAACTGGTGCAGCGCGCCCATGACTTGCTCGCGGCGCCGCATCTGTTCGGCTGGGAAATCGGCTTCAACCTGCCGGCATTTCTGATCGCCCTGGTGATCACGGCCATTCTCGTCGTGGGCATCCGGGAGAGCGCGCGGTTCAATGCCACGATCGTGATCATCAAACTCGCGGTCGTGCTTTTCGTGATCGGTTTGGGCTCCCGCTTTGTGAACACAGCGAACTGGGGTCACGATTGGGCATCGTTCGCGCCCATGGGGTTTTCCGGTGTCGGCGCCGGCGCCGCGTACATTTTTTTCGCTTACATCGGTTTCGACGCCGTCTCCACAACGGCCCAGGAAGCGAAGAATCCGCAGCGGGATCTGCCGATCGGGATCATCGCTTCGCTGCTGATCTGTACGGTGCTTTATATCCTGGTCGCGGGAGTGCTGACCGGCATGGTGCCCTGGCACGACATCAATATCGAAGCACCCATCGCGAGGGCTTTTCTGGATCGGGGACTCTCGACCGCATCCGAGGTGATTACGGTGGGGGCGCTGGCCGGCCTGACGAGCGTGATGCTGGTGATGCTCCTCGGCCAGACGCGTGTTCTCTATTCGATGGCCAACGACGGGCTTCTGCCGAAGAAGTTTTTCGCGGCCATCCACCCGAAGTTCCGCACACCGTGGAAGAACACGATCCTGGTGGGGTTCCTCGCAGCGGTGGTGGGGAGCATATCGCCGATCGACGACATCGGAAAGATGGTGAACATCGGGACGCTCCTGGCATTCGTCATCGTCTGCATCGCCGTCCTCATCCTGCGGAACACGAACCCGGGCCAGGCAAGACCTTTCCGGACTCCGTGGGTGCCGCTGGTGCCGATCCTCGGAATCGTCTTCAACGGCTACATGATGTACAAGCTGGGGTGGATCAATTGGGCGCGTCTGATTGTGTGGCTCATCATCGGCCTGGTGATTTACTTCACCTATAGCGTGAAGCACAGCCGGGTGCGGGGCCTGAGCTGAAGCAAGACCGTTGCTGAGGGGTTGCGGAGGGACGACCCGGCTCTCCGCCCCGGCGGCCAAATTGGCTTGGAAAACCGGGAAGCACGCCCGCACCGGGTTTCGCTACTTTTCTGCTCGCTTCTTCAGGTAAAGTAAATCTTCTGTCGCGGCCTTCATGAATACACGACTGCTGCGTTTCCTAGAGGTTTTGCGAAGGGTGTCACGGCTCGACGTGGCGGCCTGTGTGCTGGTCCTCATCGGCGGAGCGATCTTGGTCGCAGAGCGCGTCCGGCCGCTCGCCGGGCAGGCTGCCTTTTTCAAGTATCTTGCGAGCCTCGCAGCCCTCTATCTCCTCTTCCGGTTGATCGGGTGGTCGCGCGCGCGGCTTCTGTGGAGCCTGCGGAACCGGCTGATTGTCGCTTATCTCTTCATCGCCGTCGTACCGGTGCTTCTCCTTCTGACACTGGCCATTCTGGCGGCCCAGATTCTGTACTCGCAACTGGCTGCTTATCTCCTCTATGAGGATTTGCAGCAACGCGTCGAACTGATCGGCGATACCGCGGAACACATCGCGGCGGCGCAGAAGGCGCTTCCGCCCTCCGCTACGGAAGCACTGGCGCGGCAGGTGTTGACGGTGGAGGCTCGCGCCTCCCATGACGAAGATTTGCCCGGTCTGGAAGTCGAGTTTTCCAATGACGCTTCGCTGCTGCGGCGTCTCGCTGCGGGCGAGAATCACTTCGTGGGCCTGGTGCAAACGGGCGAACAGCTGACCTTGCTGGCGATTCGGGAGACGCAAACGACCCGCGGCAAAACCATTGTCCGGCTCTCCGCGCCGCTCAATGCGGAATTTCTGGAAAGATTGGCTCCTGAACTGGGGCCAATCCAACTGAGTCTGGCCGAGCGCGTCACCGGCACGCCTCCGGCGGGGATTCTCTATTCCTCGGGAGACTCGCGTTTCTATATCGGCAAGAGCGTCGGCACGCGGCGGCGGACCCTCCAGCCACCAGGCTTCTGGATCGATCCGCAGGTCGGCGGGCTGTCCAAGTTCGACGTTGTGTATTTGCCCGGCGAGGGAGCGGCGCAGCGCGGATACCCCGTTTTCGCGCTGGTCCGTGCACGCCCGTCGCAGCTGAACCATCGAATTTTTTCCTCGGTGGGTGAATTCAGCAATCTCTACCTGGTGCTCTTCGCGCTTGTGGCCGTGGTATTCCTGCTGATCGAGATCGCGGCGCTGGTGACAGGGATCACCCTGACGCGCACGATCACGAAAGCCGTGGACGAACTCTACCGCGCCACGCAGTACGTGTCCGCGCAGGATTTCACGCACCGAGTGCGCATCGAGCGGCGCGACCAGCTGGGAGTTCTCGGCGCGTCATTCAACCAGATGACCAGCTCGATCGGCAGCCTGATCGAGGAGCAGCGGGAGCGGCAACGCCTCGAAAACGAGATCTCCATCGCCCGGGAGGTGCAGGCCCAGCTTTTTCCGCAGAAGCTGCCTTCGGTACCGGGAGTTGAAATCGAAGCGGTTTGCCGCGCAGCGCGCGTTGTGAGCGGGGACTACTACGACTTTATCCAGATGGGTCCAAAGCACCTGGCGCTTGTGGTGGCCGATATTTCCGGGAAGGGAATATCAGCGGCGCTGCTGATGGCCAGCTTGCAAGCGGCTCTGCGCAGCCAGGTCCTTGTTCCCGGGAGCGAACTGTTGAGCACCGCGGAGCTCGTCTCCCGGTTGAACCGGCACCTGACGCGAAATACGGCCGATGACCGGTTCGCGACGCTTTTCCTCGCGGTGTTCGACAGCGAGACCCGCAAGTTGCGTTATACCAATGCGGGGCACCTCCCGGCGCTATGCATCTCGAACGGCGTTTCGGCACGGCTGGAGATTGGCGGGATGGTGCTGGGAGTCGTGGAAGACTACGCTTACGAAGAAGGTTCGGTTGTTGTGGCGCCCGGAGCGCTTCTGATTGGGTACAGCGACGGCCTGGTGGAGCCGGAAAACGTCTACGGCGAGCAGTTCGGAATTCACCGCCTGGAAGACGCGGCTCTGCGGCGACAATCCGCGCCGGTGAGCGCGGTTGCCGAGTCATTGATTACGGCGGCGGACGAGTGGGCGGGGACTCCCGAACAGGCTGATGACATGACCGTGGTTGTGGCGCGGTTCGGGTAAACGGCACGGGCCCGCGATCGGCGGATAGTGCTCGCCCGAGGGCCTGGGCTATACTCTCCCGTTCACGGCGGAGAACATGGCGATTCGAAATCGCGCAGCGCTGATTACGGGAGGAAGCCGCGGCATCGGGCGGGGAATCGCACTGCGGCTTGGCCAGGATGGCGCTCGCGTGGCCATCGCCTACCGCTCGAACAAGGGTGCAGCGCAGCAAACGCTGCGCCAGCTCCAGGCGGTTGGGGCCGATTGCGTCGCAATGGAAACCGACATCACCGTCGCCGGCAACGCAGAACAGCTCGTCCAGACGGTTGTGGACCGATTCGGACGCCTGGATATTCTTGTGAACAATGTGGGGGATTTTCGCTGGGGGCTGCTGGCGGAATCTTCCGCGGAAGAATGGCAGCAGATTTTCACTTCCAATCTGTGGAGCGTATTTTATGCCAGCCGCGCGGCGCTGCCGCAGATGCGCCGCGGACGCTGGGGGCGAATCGTCAATCTAGGCGCCGTCGGCGCGGAGCGCGCCTTCGGCCAGGCAAAGATCTCCGCCTACGCTGCCGCAAAAGCCGCGGTGGTGGCGTTCTCGCGTTCTGTGGCGCTGGAAGAAGCCAAGAACGGCATTACCGTAAACGTCGTCAACCCCTCGAACATCGACGAGAAGGAGCTAACGCTCAGTGAGGCCCGCCGGATGCGGGACGCACGGTTTCCGATCGGCCGGCCGCCCACGGCGGAGGACGTCGCGGCCGCGGTGGCGTTTTTTGCCTCCGAGGAGGCCGAGTACGTGACCGGCCAGGTGGTGAACGTCAGCGGCGGATGGATGCTGTGAGCCCAGGCGGGCGCCAGGCGAGGCCGGACCGTATTCCTGTGTGATTCATTCATGAAAGCACTTACCGCAGCGGAAATGCGCGAGGTGGATCGCCTGACCACCGAACGCTTCGGTATCCCCAGCCTGCAATTGATGGAAGCCGCGGGCAGACACACGGCGGAAGCCGTCCTTGGCGAATTTGCGCCCGAAATTCCATCGCGCGTGGTGGTCCTGTGCGCGAAGGGCAACAACGGGGGTGACGGCTTCGTTGCGGCGCGCTATCTGAAAGCCGCCGGGGCCGCTGTGCGGCTTTTCCTGTTCGGAGGCCCGGACCAGGTGCGTGGTGACGCGGCAGAGAATCTGCGCCGCTGGCAGGAAGCAGGCGGCGGGGTGAGCGTTGTGAAGGACACGGCTGCCTGGGAGGCAGCCTGGCCCGACGTGGCAGGAGCCGAAGTTATCGTTGACGCTCTGCTCGGCACCGGTCTGCGTGGGCCCGCCGAAGGCTTGATCGCACAGGCGATTGGGGACGTGAACCGGCTATCAGGTGACGCCACGGCACCTACGCCGCGGCTCGTGCTCGCGGTGGATACGCCGTCGGGACTTCCCTCCGACGGCGGGCCTGCCGAGGGGCCAGTTCTTCGCGCGCACCAAACGGTGACGTTCACCGCGCCGAAAATCGGCCAACTCCTCGCCGCGGGTGCGGCGGCAGTTGGCGCACTCCGCGTCTGCCAGATTGGATCGCCGGCGGGGGTGGTTGAAGAGGTCGGCCAGAGCAACATCCGTTTGGCGGAACCCCTGGAATTCGCGGCTCTGCCGCTGGTGCGGGCGGCCGACGCGCACAAGGGGTCGTTTGGGCATGTCTTGCTGGTCTGCGGGTCGCTGGGGAAAAGCGGCGCAGCCGTACTGGCGGGGCGCGGAGCGTTGCGTGCCGGAGCGGGGCTGGTGACCGTAGCGGCCCCCGATGTTGTGCTGCCGGGTGTTGCGGCGGCTCAAGCCGAATACATGACGGAACCGCTCGCGTCGACCGAGGCGGGGACTGCCTCGCTTGCCAGCCTGAGTTATGGGCGTTTCTCAAGGCTGGAAGAAGGGAAGAGCGTGCTGGGGATTGGGCCGGGCCTGGGCACGCATCAGGAAACTCAACAACTGATTCGGACCGTCGTGCGGGATACCCGGCTCCCGGTTGTGCTCGACGCCGATGGCCTGAATGCCTTCGTGGGGCGCAGCGAAGAGCTTTGCGGCAGTGAAGTTCGGCCCATTGCGATAACGCCACATCCCGGTGAGATGGCGCGCCTCCTGGGGACTTCCAGCGATGCAGTGCAGAGCAATCGTTTGCGGGCGGCGCAGGAAGCGGCGCGGCGCTGGAATGCCGTTGTCATCCTGAAAGGATTCCACACTCTTGTCGCCGCACCGGGGGGCACCGTCTTCGTGAACGCCTCGGGGAACGCCGGGCTGGCCAAGGGCGGCTCGGGAGACACGCTGACCGGAGTCCTTGCCGCCCTGACCGCACAATTTGGAACCAGGGACTGGGCTCGCGTACTCGCCCTCGGCGTCTATTTGCACGGGCGGGCGGCCGAGCTCGCCGCGCGCGGGACCGATCCGTCGGGTCTCCTCGCGGGGGAAGTCTCGGACGCTCTCCCCGCGGCGCGGCATGAGCTTCTACGCGAGCTGCAGCGCCGTGGATGAAGTGTTCATCTCGCATTCAGCGGAAGAAACAATGCGTTGGGGCCGGGAATTTGCCGCGGGGCTGAAGGCCCCGGTCCTGGTGCTTCTCTCCGGCGAATTGGGAAGCGGGAAGACGACCCTCACGAAGGGAATCGTCGGCGGCCTCGGGGTAGCGCCGGAGGACGAAGTCACTAGCCCGACGTTCACCCTGGTCCACGTCTACGGCCGCGACCATGGCGTCTACCACGCCGACCTTTTCCGCGTGGAGAGCCTGGCGGACTTCGAATCGCTGGGCTTGGAAGACATCTTCT
>DASZZJ010000013.1:0-8533 GCA_035545075.1 Candidatus Acidiferrales bacterium | reverse complement strand
TACGGATCGGGTCAGGGAGCCAAGAGGTCCAGTAGCATTCCTCCCTTCCGTCGGCTAAGGTCTTTATTGTGAGGAATTTAGCTCGAAATGCGAGTAAGATCGAAGCTAAGGCATGAAGTGCAACTTATTCTCCAGTGCGGTGTTCTCATAAATAGGGAGCTGGGCTTGGCTCCCATCGGCCTTCCTGCCTGATGGCCGAAAACGAGGGATCACCATGAACAACATGCGTGCCGGAAGGTTTCTTCTCACAGTCTTAGTGGGTTGCGCCGGTCTCGTGTTTCTGCCGGCCGGCGCGAACGCGGATGAAGGCGACCCGCCGTCACAAGTGGCGCGGATCAGCGACCTGAACGGATCTGTGTCGTTCCAGGCGGGCGGGGCGGGCGAGTGGGGCAACGCGGTGCTCAACCGACCGATGACCATCGGTGATCGCATTTGGACGGACGCGGGCGCACGCGCGGAGTTGCAAGCGGGAGCGTTGTCGATTCACCTGAATGGCGGCACGGCCCTGTCGTTCCTGAACCTGGACGATCAAACCATCCAGATGCGCATGGCCGAGGGCCAGATCAATTTCCGCGTGCGTGAACTGCGCAGCGAGGAAATGTATGAAGTGGATGCGCCGAACCTCGCGTTCACAGTGACGCGAGCCGGAACCTTCCGTGTAGACGTGAACGAAGCCGGCGACGTCACTGCGGTTACCGTGTTTAGCGGCGAAGGCGAAGTGACTGCGGGGGGCCAGAGCTACGAACTCCATGACGGTGAGCGCGGGGAGTTCCGCGGCGCTGAGAATATCGAATTCAGCAGCGACCGCGCCCCGGAGGCGGATCCATTTGACCGATGGGCGATGGACCGCGATTCGCGTGGCGAGAATTCAGAGACCTCGCGCTACGTTTCGCGCGACGTGATTGGCTACGAAGATCTGGATCGGAACGGTACTTGGCGCGACGCCCCGGATTACGGGCCGGTCTGGTATCCGTCGCAGGTCTACCCCGGCTGGGCGCCTTACCGCTACGGCCACTGGGTATGGATTTCACCGTGGGGCTGGACGTGGGTGGACGATGCGTCGTGGGGCTTTGCGCCGTTCCACTACGGCCGCTGGGCATTTATCGGAGGTTCCTGGGGCTGGTGCCCGGGACCTTTCTTTGTGCGGCCGGTGTTCTCGCCCGCGTTCGTCTTTTTTATCGGTGGAAGGCATTTCCGGAGCGGGTTCGGCTTTGGTGGGCCGGTGGCCTGGTGTCCGCTGGGATTCGGGGAGCCGTTCTTCCCGTGGTTCCGCAGCAGCCGGACGTTCATCACGCGCATCAACGTGTCCAATACCAGGATCCGGAACGTGAACATGCTCCATACAACGAACGCGCGCAATTTCAATTTTGTGCATGCACGCACCGCGAACGCCGTGACGGCCGTGTCGCAGCGAACGTTCGTCAACGGAGAGGCTGTGGGCCGGGCCAACGTGCGCGTGACGCCGGATATGATGCGAAAAGCGCAGTTCAGCAATCGAGCCGAAGCGACTCCGACACGGCAAAGCGTGCTGGGCGCCTCGGCGGGCGGGCGTGTTTCAACTCCGCCGGCAGGCATCCAAAGCCGCGCGGTGGTGGCACGCGCTACCCCGGCTCCGGCAGCGAAAGATCTTCCCGTCCGGTCGGCAAACCTGCGCGTGCAGGGTACAGCCCGCGCTACGGTGAACGCGCCATCCGGCGGGAGCGCCGGCAATCAGCCTAGCGGGCGGACAAATTCCGGTTCGCAACAAGGGACAATGAATACGAACCACTCAGCGGATCGTCCGCCGGGGGCGCGCGGCGGGGCGTCGGGCGCTGCAGGCGGGCAGTCACAATCGAACGTTGGCCGCGGCTCAAGCGGGAACTCCAGTGCGAACGCGCCGGCTTCGCCGCGTTCGACGGACCGGTACAAGCCGCCAACCAGCTCAAACGAGCCACCGCGCAATTCTTCGCGGGCGGAGTCTCCTCGTTACTCACCTCCGCCGGCGCAGTCAAACACACCATCACGCTCTTACGAGGCGCCGCGCAATTCTTCGCGGGCGGAGTCTCCTCGTTACTCACCGCCACCGGCGCGGTCAAACACACCATCGCGCTCTTACGAGGCACCGCGCAATTCTTCTCGGGCGGAGTCTCCTCGTTACTCACCGCCGCCGGCGCGGTCAAATACACCATCGCGCTCTTACTCAGCGCCGCAGCGCTCTAACCCCGCGCCATCGCAGAGTTATTCTGCGCCGCGGGGCGGCAACTCCGGCGGGTCTTCGCACGGCTCGTCCGGCGGATCGTCACGGGGCAGCTCCGGCGGGTCTTCGCATGGTTCGTCCGGCGGTTCATCGAAGGGCAGCAGTGGGAGTCACAGCGGTCGCCCCTAATCCACTCAGCATCCTGTCGGGAGAGAGGCCCCTGGCGACAGGGGCCTTTTTGTTATTCCCGCGGACGACCGCCCTGCAACTGTTGGTCTTTCCGGGTGTTTAATAAGGTGAGATAAGAACTTCGCTTTGGCTCTTTCGCGCGAGAAGGCTGAGTACGCGCGTTGACCCGGGGCGCGAAGTGCTAGAGTCGTAACGGGAAGCACACTCGGACAGGGCGGAGCCAGCGCAAGCGACCGGCGAGCTCTCCGGGTTGCTGAGGGAGAGTCGAGATGAGATCACAGTGGCGAAAGTGCGTGGGCCTGTTCGGGATGGCGCTCTTGTGTGCGGCGTTTCTGCCGCAACGGGCCGCAGCGGATGACGATGATCCTCCGAGCCGCGTTGCCCGACTCAGCTACCTGAAGGGGCCAGTGTCGTTTAATCCCGCCGGGACGGAGGACTGGGCCTCCGCCGACCTGAACCGGCCGTTGACGACCGGCGACAAGCTGTGGACAGACCGCGATGGTCGCGCCGAGCTGCAAGTCGGCTCTGCCGCACTCAGGCTGAGCGGGGAAACGGGTTTTTCCTTCCTGAATTTGACCGATCGCATCGTGCAGATTCGCCTGACCGAAGGCACTCTGAACGTGCGCCTGAAACGCCTCGATGAGGACCAGACGATCGAGGTGGACGCGCCGAATCTGGCGTTCTCGTTGATGCGCCCGGGCGAGTACAGGATCGAAGTGAGCCAAGCCGGGGACTCGACGGTGATACTGGTCCGCAGCGGCGAAGGCGAAGTGACCGGCGGTGGCGAAGCCTTTACCGTGCATGCCGAGCAGAGCGTGACGTTCAGCGGCGCGGATCAATTGTCTTCGACGGTGGAGACCGCCGGAGACTACGACGATTTTGACGACTGGTGCCACGACCGGGATCGCTGGGGAAACGGCGAACAGTCCACACGTTACGTTTCACGGGACGTCATTGGCTATGAAGACCTGGACGAAAACGGCGATTGGCAGCCCGCGCCGGACTACGGTTACGTTTGGGTGCCGCGCACGGTGGTTGTCGGCTGGGCGCCTTACCGTTACGGCCACTGGGTGTGGGTCTCGCCGTGGGGATGGACGTGGGTGGATGATGCGTCCTGGGGATTTGCGCCGTTCCATTACGGGCGCTGGACCTTCTGGCGGGCGCGCTGGTGCTGGGTTCCCGGGCCGATTGTCGTCCGGCCGGTGTATGCGCCGGCGCTGGTTGCCTGGGTAGGCGGGCCGCGCTGGAGCGTTTCGGTGGGCGTGGGCGGAGGAGTGGCATGGTTCCCGCTGGGCCCGCGCGAAGTCTACCTGCCGCCCTACGCGGTCAGCCGCACGTACGTGACAAACATCAACGTCACGAACACCACGGTGAACAACGTCTACGTGAACAACGTCTACAACAGCTACTCGGTCAACCATGTGACGAACATCCGCTATGTGAACCAGAATGTGGCGGGAGGCGTGACAGCGACTTCGCAGCAGACCTTTACCTCCGCTCATGCAGTGCATACAAATTTGCTCCGGGTGAATGAGAGGGAGATCGCTTCGGCGCAAGTGAGCAACAGCGTTGCCATCGCTCCTCAACAAAGGAGCGTGCTGGGTGCGGGACAATCCAATGTGACCCACCCGCCGGCGTCGCGGATGAATCGCGGGGTCGTCGCCCAGACGGCACCTCCGCCGCAACCGGTGCCCTTCAGCACGCAGCAGAAGGTCATTCAGGCAAACGGAGGCCGCCCCCTGAACCAGGAACAGGTGCAGCAACTCCACAAGACAGACAGTGGCCAAACCGTGCGCTCCAACATTCGCGTCGCCCCACCGGCCACCCGGAAAGTTCCTGTGGAGATGGTTAGCCGGCCGAAGAACGCGCCTCAGTCAACGCCAGACAAAGCGCCGGTCACAGGCGGGCCGCCGGGCAAGCCGCAGGGAAATGCGCCAGCGCCGCAGACGCAGCGGGCGCCGCAGCCCTCCCGCGACGACCGTCCCCCTTCGTCGCAACGCCCCATCACGCAAACTCCTCCGGTTGGTCCGCCGGCGAGGCCGAGCGACCTCGATAGACGTACTCGCGACCAGGTAAAGGTGCAAGACGAGCGCCGCCCACCCAGCGCCGGTACGAGTGGCGCGCCCGCGCAGGCGAATCCGACTCGTCCGGTTGGTCCGCCGGCAAGGCCGAGCGACCTCGATCGCCGGAATCGCGACCAGGTAAGGCTGGAAGGCGAGCGGCAAAAACTCGAGCAGAAGCACGCCCAGGAGCAGGAGAATCTGCGTGTGCGCCAGGAGCAACAGCACCAGAAGCTGGAACAGAAGACCCAGCGGCAGCAGGAAAAGGCCCCAAAGAGTGAAGATAAGTCCAAGCCGAAGGGGTCTTCCTCTGATCGCAAGAACTGACCCCGCACGCTCCAACGGGGCGCCTTCTTTCCGGACTGAGTGAGGCATCGAAGAACCTCTCTTATTCGAGGTTTTCTTCGAAGAGAGATTTGCGCCCCCGCTCAAGGTGGCCATTCTTTTCCTGTGTGAATTGCCTCCCCCGCTCGCGTAGACTTCTCTTCTTCCATGCCGCAGAAGAAAAGCCAAAAGCCCGCCGGGGCGCGCCGCGGCCATTCCCTGCATCTGACGGCCCTGCGCGGTCTGCCGGAAATCCGCCCAGGCGGGGACCTCGCACGGTTGATTGTTGCAGCCGCGCGCGGCGAGCGATTCACCTTCAAAGATGGTGATGTTCTGGTCGTGGCGCAGAAGATCGTGTCCAAGACCGAAGGCCGAGTAGCAAGGCTCTCCCGCATGCGGCCTTCCGCGGAAGCTCGCGGGCTGGCGGTGGAACTGCGCCAGGACGCGCGGTTCCTGGAAGCTGTTTTGCGGGAGACGCGGCGGATCGTCCGAAAAGGCCCGCAAGTCCTGATCGTCGAAACGCGTCACGGGTTCGTCTGCGCGAATGCGGGCGTGGATCGTTCGAATGTTCGGGGCAAGGACGGGGTCACGTTGTTGCCGCGGAAGCCGGACGAATCGGCCCGCCGGCTGGCCGCGGGCCTCAGAAGCCGGACGGGCAAGCGTATTGCGGTCATCGTCAGCGATACGTTTGGCCGCGCCTGGCGGCTCGGCCAGGTAAACGTCGCGATCGGAGCGGCAGGCCTGCCGGTCCTGGTGGACCTGCGCGGTTCGTGCGACCTTTTCGGGAAGCGTCTCCATGCTACGATTCTTGCGCTCGCGGACGAATTGGCGGCCGCGGCGGGTCTGCTGATGGGCAAGGCGGATGGCTTGCCGGTGGTGGTTATCCGCGGCTTGCGATGTCGCGCCCCGAACAAATCCAAGGCCGCGGATATCATCCGTCCGGCTTCGGAAGACCTCTTCCGCTAGAACATGATGAAGACCGCTGACGATATCGGCACAAGACAGGCGGAGACGCGGCGGGGCGTCGAAGCAGCCCTCGACCGGGCGCACGCGGGGCGCGGTCTGGGACGCGACGCGGCGATCCTTCTCTATCAACACGCAGCGACGGTGGAGCTTTTGCGCGCCGCGACTGATGTGCGGGCGCTAGGCAAGGGGAGCACGGTCAGTTTTTCGAAAAAGGTATTCATTCCGTTGACGACGCTCTGCCGCGACTATTGCAGCTACTGCACGTTTCGGAAGGATCCGGGCCAGCCCGGCGCGCATTTCATGACGCCCGACGAGGTGCTGGCATTGGCGGAAACGGCGCGGGAGGCCGGGTGCAAAGAGGCGCTGTTCAGCCTGGGCGACCAGCCGGAGCGTGTTTTCCCGGAGGCCCGGGATTTTCTCCGCAGGCAGGGGTTTACGCGGACGCTCGACTACGTGGCTGCAATGAGCGAGATGGTCCTCGAGAAGACCGGCCTGCTGCCGCATGCGAACCCCGGCGTGATGGACCGGGCCGCGCTGGAACGATTGCGCGAATCTAACGCCAGCGTGGGCCTGATGCTCGAAAACATCAGCCCGCGCCTCATGCGTAGCTCCGGGCCGCACGCGAACGCTCCGGACAAGGTTCCGGCGCTGCGCCTGCGCACGATGGAAGAAGCGGGACGCCTTTCGATGGCCTTCACGACGGGAATCCTTATCGGGATCGGCGAGACGCAGGAAGAGCGCGTCGATTCACTGCTGGCCATCCGCGCGATGCATGAACGCCACGGCCACATCCAGGAAGTGATCGTGCAGAATTTCCGGGCCAAGCCGGATATACCCATGGCTGCGCATCCGGAGCCGGCGCTCGAGGAGATGTTGCGCACGGTGGCCATCGCACGGCTCGTGCTCGGCGGGGAGATGAATCTGCAGGCTCCGCCGAATCTCAGCTACGAGGAGTTTCCTCGGTTGCTCGAAGCGGGGATCAACGACTGGGGCGGAATCTCTCCGGTGACCCGCGATTTCATCAATCCGGAGGCGGCCTGGCCGCAGATCGATCGACTGCGCCGGGAGACCGAGGCGCGCGGATTCACGTTGCGCGAACGATTGGCGATCTACCCCGAGTATCTGCGACGGGAGGAGTTCCTAGCACCGGCGGTGAGGGAGCGCGGGCTGCGCCTTGCCGATGCAGGAGGCTACGCGAGGGAGGCGGCCGGCCCGGGGCCGCTCGCCGCGTCTCTTGCGCGGGGCGCCACGTGAGCGGGAAAGCCCGCCAGAAACAGCGATCGGTCCGTCTGGCCGCCCTCGCTGGTGGGGTGGGCGCTTCGAAGCTCCTCCTCGGTTTATATGGGGAGTGCGATCCAGCACGGCTCGACATCATCGTCAACACGGGCGACGACATCGTCCTCCACGGGCTGCGCATTTCGCCCGATCTCGACATCGTGACCTATACCCTTGCCGGGGTCGTGGATAGAGCGAAGGGCTGGGGTTTCCGCGGGGAGACTTTTCATGCCCTCGAGCGGCTCCGATGCTTTGGACGCGAAGCGTGGTTCCAACTCGGCGACCGCGATATGGCCACGCATCTGCATCGCACGGCGCAGCTTGCCGCAGGAAAATCCCTCACTGAGGTGGCCGACGATATCCGCAGAGCCTTCGGCGTGAAGTCGCGGATTCTGCCGATGACCAATCAAGCCGTACCCACGATCATCGATTCGAGCGAAGGTCCGCTGCACTTTCAGGAGTATCTCGTCAAGCGCCGGGCAGAACCCATCGTGCGCGGCATCCGATTCGAAAACGTGGAATCGGCCGAGCCCGCCCCGGGCGTGCTCGAGGCCATCCGCGCCGCCGACCGGATATGGATCTGCCCGAGCAATCCACTGATCAGCATCGGGCCCATCTTGGCGATCCGGGGAATCCGCGAGGCGCTGCAGAAAAGGAAACGAGACGTGATCGCCGTCTGCCCGATCGTCGGCGGCAAATCCCTCAAGGGGCCGTCGGACCGCATGCTTGCGCAGCTCGACTATGAGGTTTCGGCGCGCGGTGTAGCCCGTCTCTACGCGGATTTTGCGGGGACGTTCGTCGTGGACCCGGCCGACCGGGGGCAAGTCGCTTCCATTCGATCCTTGGGAATGAATGTCGCGGTTGTCCCGACGGTGATGCGCACGCTGGCACAGAAGCGCAAACTTGCCCTGGCGCTCCTCGCCTTGTGACCAGGCTAGAGCAATTCAAATCGATGGGGCTATTTTGGAAGCAATCCAGTAAATCGAATGCCCGCGCCGTGGGCCTTGTAACGGACGTTGAGGCCGATCAGCAGGGCAGTGAGTGATTCGACGATGCGGGCATTCTCGAGCTTGCCGCCGTTGAGAGCCCGCGCGCCGGGGATTTTGCCTGCGAGATCGAGAGCAGCTTCACGGGCTCGCTCGTCGTCGCTGCACACGAGGACATCGCAATCCACCGGCGCATCGCCGGCCAGCAACTCCGCGCTGAGATTCTGGAACGCCGCCGCGACGCCGATGCCTGCCGGGACCAGCTCTCTCGCCTGCTCTGCCGCGGAGCCTTGCCACACGCCCAGCATCCTCGTGTGGGCTCCGCCGAGCGTTGCGGCGAGTGGAACCGTCGTATCAATCACGATGGCTCCGGTTTTCCAGGCGTTCTTCAGCGATTTCAGCAGCGCCGCGTGGCCGGAGAAGGGAACCGTCAGCACGATAATGTCGCCGCGGCTCGCGGCGGCTTTATTTTCCAGCCCTTCTACAGCCGCGCCGGGGCCGATGCGCGCTGTGAGCCGGGTGGCGGCCTCCACGGCGCGCGCCGCTTCGCGTGATCC
>DASZZJ010000012.1:0-40962 GCA_035545075.1 Candidatus Acidiferrales bacterium | reverse complement strand
AGCTTGATCGAGCGGCTCAAAGGCGGGACGGTCGAGGAGATCATTGTCGCCACCAATCCGACCGCAGAAGGCGAAGCGACGGCCGTGTATCTCTCGAAGCTGCTCAAGCCGCTTGGCGTTCAGGTGACGCGCATCGGCGTGGGCATTCCGGTGGGGGCGGACCTCGATTACGCCGATGAGGTCACGATGATGAAGGCGCTGGAAGGGCGGAGGGCTATCTAGCGCCGTTGCAACTTCGATGCCGTAGCGAACGCCCGGAGTATCGTTGTAAGGTGACCATTCAGTGGGGATTGTCCCCTCCTCGCAAGGAGGTTCGCCGTGCCTAGCTTCGCGCAGTACATGCAGCAGTACGATCACGAGCACACCTCCGCGTGGAATAAAGTGTGCCACGGTGTGGGTATCCCGCTGATCTTTGCCGGGCTCATCTGTCTGGTCCTCACGAAGTGGTACTTGGGAGCGGGACTATTCCTCGGCGGCTGGGCGTTACTCTTTCTGGGCCACCGCATTGAAGGGAATAAACCGGCGTTTTTTCAAGGCCTGGTGTATTTACTCATTGGGCCAATCTGGGTTGCCAAAGAGATTTGGATGTTCCACACTGGGACGGTTGAGCAGCGTGAGGCGGGGAGCCACAAAGCGCCGCGAGCGTAAGTGATTCCGTTTCGCAGACGTAGGAAGATTGAGCGCGTGAAATCTGATGGATGAGAGTGGAAGCAAGCATGCCAAAAGTTCGGGTGAGACAGTCTCCCCGAGCTCGGCCCACCCGGCCCCCGAACTGAAGAGACGACGCAGTACTCGCATCGTGCGGGCTGTGCCTCTGGTGGTCACGGGTGTGGATGCGCTGGGACGATCCTTCAAGGAGCGCACTTCCACGCTCATTATCAACTGTCACGGTTGCCGCTACCAATCGAAACATTACGTCCTCAAGGGGACGTGGGTGACCTTGGAGATCCCGCATCAGGGGGACGGCGCTCCGCTGGTCAATTTGCGCGGCCGTGTTGCCTGGATCCAGCGTCCGCGAACCGGCCGCGAGTTGTTCCATATCGCAGTCGAACACGAGGTTCCGGGAAATATCTGGGGCATCGCCTTCCCGCCCCAGGATTGGTTTCCATTCCCCGAAGCAGACGCCGCGGCGCTCTCCCGCGCTGCCGTGCAGCCCGAGGAACTCCCAAAGGGCGAATCGGAGTTGCCCATACTCCTGCATCCGGAACCGCCGGCAGAGGAGAAGCTCGAAAATCTCCGTGTCTTCCCTGCTCCCGCGGATCCCGATGCCTCGCTGCTGCACGCCGAGCCGCTGGCCGAGGCGCAACCGCAGATCCTGGCACCGGCTCAGGAAGCGGCGCAGCGAATTGAGGAACCAATGCCCTCGCTGGTCCAGCCGCACATCTCCAGTGCGCAGGAGGCTGTCGAACACTTGGCGGTAGACCGCTCGGTCCTCGATGCGGCCGTGGCGCAGCAGGAAGCAAAGATCGGGAGCATTACCGATGAGGCGTTCGCGACGGCCCTGTCTCGGTTCCGAGAGCAGTGCGGCACGGTGAAGAACGAGCTGCACGACTCCGTGCAGACCATCGTGACCCGCAATCTGTCCGGGTTGGAAGAACAATTGCGCTCGCTGGTCCAGCCGCACATCTCCGGTGCACAGAAGGCTGTCGAACGCCTGGCGGAAGGCCGCTCGCTCCTCGATGCGGCCGTGGCGCAGCAGGAAGCAAAGATTCGGAGCATTACCGATGAGGCGTTCGCGGCGCCCCTGGCCCGCTTCCGAGAGAAGGCCGGCGCGGTGGAGAACGAACTGCACGACTCCGTGCAGAACATCGTGGCGCGCAATCTGGCCGGGTTGGAAGAAAAATTACGCTCGCTGGTCCAGCCGCACATCTCCGGTGCGCAGGAGGCTGTCGAACGCCTGGCGGAAGGCCGCTCGCTCCTCGATGCGGCCGTGGCGCAACAGGAAGCAAAGATCCGGAGCATTACCGATGAGGCGTTCGCGGGGCCCCTGGCCCGCTTCCGAGAGAAATGCGGCGCGGTGGAAAACGAGCTGCACGACTCCGCGCAGACCATCTTGGTGCGCAATCTGGCCGAGTTGGAGGACAAGGCCAGCGACATGAAGCACGCCACTGTGGATTCGCTCTACAAGTCCGCGGAGTGGTACGAGAAGAAAGCGCAAGTGCAATTGCAGCAGATCATCGAAAAGGGCGTCGAGATGTCAGGCCAGCAGCTCCGGGATCGCGCGGGCGAGGTCGCCGGCGTCTTCGCCACCGAAATCGACGGCCAGAGCCGCAGTTTCGTGGACCACGCCCAGCGCCAGATGGAAGAAACCCTGCGCGATTGCTTCGAGCGCTCCCGCGCGCTCTTCACCGAAGCGGCCGAGACGACCTCCTCGACATTTACCGATGAAATCCAGCGTCAGGCGAGGGGGGAACTGGACGGATTCGGCGCGGCGCTGCAAAAAACGGCCGAGGAAACCCGCGTTCAGGCCGAGAGCGTCAGCCGCGAACTGATCGCACAGCTGACCGCGGAACAGGAATCGTTCCTGGGGCGCTTCCAGTCGAACATGACCAGGGCCTTGGAGACAGGTGTCGCCGTGGCCCAGGAGCAGGTGCAAGGAGGACTGGCCAAGGCTGTCGAATCTTGGGGGGCCATGGCGCGGGAACAGCAGCAGAAACTGTTCGAGATGTACGGCCGCCTCGGGGACGAGGCGGTCGAGCAGTTCCGCGGACGGCTGGAGAACATGTCGAATTCCTGGATGGTGGCGACTGTTACCACGCTGGACCATCAATCGCGCGACGTTGTCACCGGTGTGGCGAAGGCGGCGGAAGACAAGCTGCGCGAAACCTGCGCTCAGGTTTTTGCGAATGTCGGCGATACCTTGCGTGAGCGTTTGAAAGAGATCTCCTCAGCTTTCTCCGGACCCCCGACCTCAAAACCTTCAAGCTGACCCCGCCGGTGACGGGCCAATCCCGCGCTGGCTGGACCGGCGAAGGCAACTCTTCCATTCCCGGCATCCTTCACCGGGTGAGTGCAACTTCAGATTGCCCGCGATTCGCCTCCGTCAACTCTCCACGGTATAATGTCGTGATGGCCGACCGCTGCTATCTTGGCGTGTGGACGCGCGATCTTACCGAGTCCACACTTCTGGAACAGTTCGTGCGCTTCCTCGCGGCGGCGCCGCTGGCCGCTTCCAAACCCTGGTTCACGCAGCTCACGGTACAGCCCATTGACGCATCGCTGGCGCCGGTCGCCGAATGGGATCTTCGCGGGCAGGGCTTTGGAGCCGCGGAGGTGGCCGCGCTGGCCGCGCAGTGCCTGCACGCGGACACGGCCTATATGGCATCGGCCGAATGGGACCTGTGGCAATTCGCCGGGGAAACAATGAAGTGGGAGAGACGGCCTTCGCCGCTGACGATCACATGCCAGGGCCCGGAATACGACGAGGGCACGGCCGCCGTGATGGGGAATTTCCTGGTGGATCTCGGCTTCGAGCACCTGTTCACCGGCCACGAAGGGCTGCTCGGCGGTGAAGGCGCTGGAAAACAGGGCGGCGGGCAACCGGAAGATCCCGCCGAACACACCTTTCTGCGCTGGATGTCTACGGAGAACAATCGCCGGGAGTATCACGAAAAGACGCGGGAGAACATCGAACACCTGATGGATTGGATTGCGGCCATCGAGCTGGCTTTGCCCGTTGAGCGCACGGAGTTGTGGTCCGAAGGAGAAGAGAACTTTGAGGCGCGGCTGGACACGATTCTTGTGCAGCGCTGAAGCGGCTCCCCTTCGGGGTGGTTTGCGCGTGCATTTCTTCCCGGGAGGAAGGCCAGCGGCTGGATCAGAGGGGGATCAGATTCGAAGTGGCTTCGAACGCGCCGCGATGGTGAGCAGAATGAGGATGATCAGATTCTCCGCAGGCCTGTTGTGCGCGGCCGCCATCTCCGGAATGGCTGCCGGATGCAGCCAGCCCGCCCCGAAGACGAGTCCGGATGCCCAGGCAACAGCAAAGCCGGCCGTTCCGGCGGAAATGCAGGCCGCTGCGCAGGCGCTGCTGGGTTCGGAAACGCAGGTCCTCGCCTTCGGAGACCTGGCGAAGACGGGAAAACAACAAATCCTGGCGGCGAACGTGGTGCCGAAAACACCGAAGAATAATATCCCGGGGACGATCGTGACCCGGGCGGTCGTGGCGGAAAACAGCGATGGCAAGTGGGTGGAGCTGCTGCTCTGCGACGAGCATTTGAAAAACACGAAAGGGTATCTCGGACTGACGCCCATCGCTCCCGTCACGGGCTGGCGGCTGCAATTCGAGCAGGATGCGGAAAAGGGGCTGCAATTGTACCTCACGCCCGTGCAGCTCGCCGGCTCCGAGCACATCCTTCCGATAGCCGTGCGCTGGAACCCCAAAACGAAGCGTTACCAGTCCATGGACCGGACGTTTCAGAATTTTCTGCTCGAACTCCCCGCGCTCGAGAACGCGCGTTCCACACTGCGATGAGCACGACGGCGGCGGCAACAGCGACGGCAGCGGCGGCCGGAAAGGCCCTGCCGCGAACTTCGGCCTGGAAGAATCTTCTTGGGCTGGTTCCCTACCTGCGGCGATATCGCGGAAACATCGCTCTGGGAATGGTCACGCTGGCGCTGATGGGCATTGCCGGCAGCCTGGTGCCGCTGGCAACCGGCGTCATCACGGATACGCTGGCGGGGAGCCCGGCGCCGTTTTCCCGCTCCGCCGGCCCGGGAATCGCCACGGCCGTCAGCGGCTCCTGGCTGAGCCGCATGGTTCCCTATTACGCCCCACACAGCCGGCAGACCCTGATGATCTATTGTCTTCTGCTCATCGCATTCGTTGCGATCAAGGGCGTGCTTTCCTTCTCGACACGCTGGATCCTGATCGGTGTCTCGAGGGACATCGAATACGACCTGCGGAACGACCTGCTCAACCGGCTACTGGCTCTCGAACCGGAATTTTACGTGCGCAATCGGACGGGCGAGCTGATGTCGCGCGCCACGAACGACCTCAACCAGGTGAGGATGGTGCTCGGCCCGGGAATCATGTACAGCGCCACGACGATCGTCACCATGCTGCTGGGCGTCGTCATCATGTTCCGGATTTCGCCGCTGCTCACCTTGTGGGTGCTGCTACCGGTTCCGATCGTCACCCTCGCGGTCCGGCATTTCTCCAAGGTCATTCACGACATGTACGAAAAGATCCAGGCCTCGCTCGCCACGCTCTCCGCCCGCGTGCAGGAAAACCTCTCCGGAATCCGGGTCATCCGCGCCTACGCGCAGGAAGAGGACCAGATTCGCGCGTTTGACGAACCGAATCGCGAATACGTGTCGCGAAACATCCAGCTCATCCGCACCTGGAGCATGTTCATGCCGTCACTGCAGGCGCTGATCGGCACGACGTTCCTGATCGTGCTTTGGAGGGGCGGATTCCAGGTCATGCGGCACGAGATCTCGCTCGGCTCGTTTGTCGCCTTCTTCACGTTTCTCGGGCTGCTGGTCTGGCCGATGATCGCGCTCGGCTGGGTGACGAACATCTTTCAACGCGGCGCCGCTTCCATGGGACGCCTGAACTTCATCCTCAATGCCGAGCCGCAAATTGACGACCGCCAAGCGGCCGTGGCCGCCGGCGAAGAGGTCCGCGGAGAGATCGAATTCCGCGACCTTTCGTTTGCCTATCCGACCACGCTTTCCGGCGGCGGAGTGAATGGCTCCGGCACGACAGCCGGAAACGGCTCCGGCGGAATCCTGCACGACATTAGTCTTCGCATCCGCGCGGGCTCCACCGTGGCCATCATCGGACCGACAGGCAGCGGGAAGTCCACACTCGCGGCGCTTGTGACACGCCTGTGGGAAGCGCCGCCGGGCACGGTATTGCTGGACGGCCTGCCGATCCGCGAGTGGCCGCTCGCTACGCTGCGGCGCGCCATCGGCTACGTGCCGCAGGATACCTACCTCTTCAGCGAAACCGTCGGCGAGAACATCGCCTTCGGCGTCGACTCGACGGACGCAGACGGCGTGAGCCGCGCCGCGCAGATCGCGAGCCTGGACGGCGACGTGCAAGGCTTTCCGGAAAAATACGACACCGTGGTCGGCGAGCGGGGCATCACGCTTTCCGGCGGCCAAAAGCAGAGAACGGCCATCGCCCGGGCGCTTATCCGCGACCCGAAGATTCTGATCCTCGACGACGCGCTTTCGAGCGTGGATACGCACACCGAGGAGCGCATCCTCGGCGAGCTGCGCGGGATCATGCGCGGCCGCACCACGCTGCTCATCTCTCACCGCTGCTCGACCGTGCAGAACGCCGACCAGATCGTGGTGCTGCGGGAAGGGCGGATTGTCGAGCGTGGGAGGCATGACGAGTTGCTGGCGCACGGCGGCTACTACGCGGACCTGTATCAGAAGCAGTTGCTCGAAGAAGAACTCGAACGGGCATGAGCACACAGCACGAAGAAGAGGCACTCGGAAAAGCGTACGACTCGCGGCTGATGCGGCGGCTGCTCGAGTACCTGCGGCCGTACAAGTGGCGCGTTGTGCTCGCTCTGGCCTTCACGCTGGTGGTCACTCCACTCGAGCTGGCCCCGCCGTGGCTGTTCCAGATCGCCCTGGACCGCTACATCGTTCCGGCCGCAAACGGCGCGCTGGCCCTGAACATTGCCGGAGGAGGACTTCGCTGGGTCACTCTGGGCTTTCTCCTGGTGCTGACGGCGGCCTTCCTCGCGCAGTTTGTGCAGATCCGCGTCATGCAGCGCGTTGGACAGCAGACGCTGTTCGACTTGCGCGGGCAGATCTTCGGCCACATCCAGCGGTTGCCGATGAGTTACTTCGACAGGAACCCGGTTGGGCGGCTGGTCACGCGGGTGACGACGGACGTGGACGCTCTGAACGATTTGTTTGCCGCGGGCGTCGTCACCATGATCAACGATTTTTTCCTCCTGGTTGTGATGGCGGGACTCCTGCTCTACATGAACTGGCGGCTGGCCCTGGCTGCCCTCGCGGTCCTGCCGTTCATTCTCGTGGTCACCTACGTCTTCCGCAACTTCGTTCGCGAAGCGAACCGGCGCATTCGCACGGCCATCGCCCGCATTAACGCGTTTCTGCAGGAATACATCAGCGGCATGAGCGTGGTGCAGCTTTTCAACCGCGAACGGAAGGCGCGGGTCGAATTCGAACGCCGGAACCGGGACCACATGCTGGCTTACAAGGACGCCATCCTGGCCTTTGCCCTCTTTTATCCTGTCGTGGAATTCCTCGGCGTGGCGGCGATCGCGCTGCTCTTTTGGATCGGTGGGGTGAACATCCTGTCCAGCAAGCTGACGCTGGGCGTCCTCGTCGCGTTCATGCAGTACGCGCAGCGTTTTTTCCGGCCCATCCAGGATTTGAGCGAGAAATTCAACGTCCTGCAGTCGGCGATGGCGGCCTCCGAGCGGATTTTCAAGCTGCTCGATGAGCCGGCGGCGGTTGCCTCTGCCGGCGATTCCGTCCGGCTGGAAGAGCCGCGCGGCGAAATCGAGTTCCGCAACGTGTGGTTTTCCTACCGCTCCGGCACCGAGCTTTCCGACGAAGACTGGGTCCTGCGCGACGTTTCCTTCCGCGTTGCACCCGGGCAGACGATTGCCATCGTCGGCCATACCGGAGCGGGGAAAACGACGCTCATTTCCCTGCTCCTGCGGTTTTACGAAATCCAGCGCGGCGAAATCCTGCTCGACGGCGTGGACATCCGCCGCCTGGATTTGCAGGATCTGCGCCGCCATTTCGGAATCGTGCTGCAGGATCCGTTCTTGTTCACCGGGTCCATCGAGACGAACGTGCGGCTCGGGACGCCCGGCATCACCCGCGAGGGCGTCGAGGGCGCCATCGAAGAGATCGGCCTCGGCGGCTTTGTGCGCTCGCTCCCGGACGGCGTGGCCACGGTTGTCAGCGAGCGCGGCTCGACGCTGTCGGTCGGACAGAGGCAGCTCATCAGCTTTGCCCGCGCGCTGGCGCATAACCCCCGCTTCCTGATTCTGGACGAAGCGACATCAAGCGTGGACACCAGGACGGAACTGCAAATCCGCGAGGCGCTGGACCGCCTGCTCGCGGGCCGCACCGCGGTGGTCATCGCCCACCGCCTGAGCACCATCCAGCATGCGCACAGCATCCTCGTGTTCCACAAGGGCCGCCTCCGCGAACAGGGCGCGCACCAGGAACTGCTGGCCCAGCGCGGCATCTACTACCGGCTCTACCAGCTCCAGTACAAAGAGCAGGAACTCCGTCTGCCCCTCGAGCCGGCGAGCGCGCAGCCTGCTCCGCTCCCCGCGAATGATTAAGACTGCTGCGCGTCCGCTGGCCGGCCGCGCAAGGCTGCGCGCGCGATGACTCCCATTCCCATTCTGCTTTCTGCCGGCGAAGCTTCCGGGGACATGTACGCGGGCCGCTTGGCGAAGGCCCTGCACGAACGCGCGGACGTCGCCCTTTTCGGCATGGGCGGGCCGCGCATGCGCGAAGCCGGCGTGGAGGTTATCGCGGACTATTCCGAAGTCGCTGTGGTCGGCATCACGGAAGTGGTGCGCCATCTGCCCTCGCTGCTCCGGGCGATGCGCCGCCTGGTCGGCGAAGCGGCGCGCCGCCAACCGCCGCTCGCCATCCTGACCGATTTCCCCAGCTTCCACCTGCGGCTCGCGCGCAAACTCCGCCCGCGCGGCATTCGAAACGTCTATTTCGTTTGCCCTCAGTTCTGGGCGTGGCGTCCGTGGCGCGTGCGCGTAATCCGGCGCCGCTTCGCCCTGGGCCTTTGCATCTTTTCGTTTGAAGAAAAATTTTATGCGGATGCGGGCGTCCCGGTCGAGTTCATCGGCCACCCGTTGGTAGGCGAGGTGCGCCCGGCGAAAAGCCGCGATGACTTTTGCCGCGAAGCGCGGCTGGATCCGGCGCGCCCGGTCGTCACGATCCTGCCCGGCAGCCGCTCGTCCGAGCTGGCGCAGCACTTGCCCGTGCTCCGCGAAGCCTGCGTCCTGATCCGGAAAGAGATTCCGGCGCAGTTCGCCCTGGCCGCCGCTCCGGGAAACGATGCGCGAGCTTTGCAGCAGGGTTGGCCGCAAGAACTGGGCCTGCGCGTCGTGCAGGGACAGACCTACGACGCCCTGGCCGCGGCCGATGCGGCGATCGTTTCGAGCGGCACCGCCACCGTCGAGGCTGCGCTCCTGGATGCTCCGATGGTCGTCATCTACCGCGTGTCGCCCCTTACCGCGCTGCTGGCCAGGCCGCTCTTGCGGACGAAATACCTCAGCATGGTGAATCTGATCGCCGGACGCCGCATCGTGCCGGAGTTGATTCAGGATGACTTCACCCCACAGCGCGTGGCCGCGGAAACCTGCCGTCTCCTCCGCTCGTCTGAGGATTGCCGGGAGATGCGCCGCGGCCTGGCGGATGTCCGGCAGCGGCTCGGGCCGCCCGGAGCGGTCGACCGCGCCGCCGACGCCATCCTCCGCCTGCTTCAAAACAGACCGGGCAACGCTTCCTGAGGGGTCTGCTATCCTAGAGGATGGCGATTATGATTTGGAAGAAGGATGGAATGGCCTTGCGGCGAACTTTCACCTGTCTCTCCCTCGCTTTAGGAATCATCGCGGGCCTCGGCTCAGCCTCCGCTCTTCCGGCGCAGCAGCCGCGCACGCAGAACTTCCGCGCCGACAACTATGAAGTCGCGGCTTCCCTCGATGAGATTGGCCAGACACTGAATGCCACGGCGCGCGTGAGGTTCTCCGTGGTGGAGGCGTCGCGCGTCGTGGAAGTGGAGCTGCATCCCAATCTGAACGTGATCGCGGTGAAGGGCGAGGACGGAAAGACCCTCCCCTCGGAGCGCGACACACAGAATCCGCTGCTTCTCCGTACCACGCTGCCCGCTCCGGTGGCGAGCGGCGGCCGCGTCACCCTCACTTATTCGTACTCCGGCTCGCTGGTGAATGAGGAAAACAGCCCCGTGCCCGGCGTGCGCGTGGCCTCGATCCGCCCGGACGGGGCGTACTTGCTGCTGGCCTCGCGATGGTTCCCGCTCACGAGCTACCCCTCGAACCGCTACACGGCGGTATTTCGCATCGAAGTACCGGACTCGTTCGCGGTGGCCGGGACCGGTAAGTCCGAATCCCCTACACCCCTGGCGCGCAAACCCGGTGGGACGAGTGGCAGGCTGCTCTACGTTTTCCGCTGCGAGAGACCCGCCCCGGTGGGCACCTTCGTCGCCGGCAATCTCCAATTGACCCCGGTGCAGGCCGAAGGAGTTGACGTTTCCGTGTACGCGCCGCGCGCGGCCTCCGGCAACGCCAAGGAATTCGGGGCCGGCGTCGTGCGCGCGGTGACTACGCTCTCCGACCTATTTGGCGCGCTGCCGGACCCCGGCATGACGCTCATCCAACTGCCCGACGGCTCGTTGCGCTCCTATGCGGCGCCGGGCGTTCTGTTGCTGGCGCAGCGCGCGTGGGACCCGAAGATCAGCGAGCGCATGATCGCCGGCCTGGTTGCGGCGCAATGGTGGGGCAACGGAGTGCTCCCGGCGAGCCCCGCCGATGCCTGGATCAGCGACGGCCTTGCGCGCTATTCGGAGGCGCTCTACCAAGAGCTGACGGCGGGGCGCGAAGCCGGCCTGCGCGCCATAGATGAGTTTGCCGTCGGCGCCATGATGTACGAAGACGCAGCTCCGGTGGCGCAGGCTCAACACCTCGTGCCCGGCACCAGCGACTATCGCTCCGTGGTGATGAACAAGGGCGCGATGATTTTTCACATGCTGCGCGCGCAGATGGGAGACGTCGCCTTCAAATCGCTGCTGCACGATTTCTACGCCAGGTATTCCGGCAAGGCGGCGCGCAACGAAGACTTCGAAGCGATGGCCATCGAGCGGGCCCAGTCTTCGCCGCAGCCCGGCAGCCCGCCGGCGAACCTCCGGCCGTTTTTTGCCCAGTGGCTCAACTCCACCGGCGTCCCGGAATTCACCATCGAGTATGTCGTCTACCGGACGCCCAAAGGATTCCGCACCGTTGGGAAGATCAAGCAGCCGCTCGATACCTTCAGCATGCCCATCGAGCTGCGCATCGACACCGAAGGCAACCCGGAGTTGAAAACCATTCAAGTCGTGGGAATGGAATCCAGCTTCACCGTGGAGACCTTTGGCCGGCCGAAGGCCGGGGGCATCAAAATCGACCCGAATAATTTGGTCCTGAAAGGCAGCGCGTCGCTTCGGGCGCGCGCGGCCATCGCCCGCGGCGAAGAACTCGCCGAAGTCGGCCGCTACTATGACGCCGTCGTGCAGTACCAGAGGGCGCTGTCCATCCAGCCCAATCGCCCGCTGGCAAATTTCCGCATGGGCGAGGCCTTTTTCAACCAGAAGAACTATCAGGCCGCGGCGAATTCTTTCCGCGAGGCCCTGCAGGCGGTTCCCGAGCCCGGCGAGAAATGGACGGAGGTCTGGGCGCACGTCTACCTGGGGAAGATCTTCGACGTGCTGGGCCAGCGCGAGCGCGCCGTGAACGAATACAGCAAAGCGCGGCAGACAAACGACGATACGGGCGGCGCGCAGCAAGAAATCGAGCGGTGGCTGAAAAAGGCTTATACCGAAGGCGGCACACCCGGTGCGGTCCCTGCCGCCACTTCCGCGCCGGCGCCCGCCGCGCCTCCGCCGCCGGACCGCCCGGTGCTAAAGAAGCCGCCCAGCGATTGAGGTTGGCTCGTGGCTTCCCACTGTCGCTCCGTTCGCGGAAGGGGCGTTGATCCGGCCCTTTCCGGCCTATGTTGCGCGATTGCCTGCCTTCAGGCGCTGGCGTAAGATGCACGCCCGGTGACCGATTCCTCGCCCATTCTCGGCGGCACGATTTCCCACTACCGCATCCTGCAAAGGCTCGGTGCCGGAGGCATGGGTGTCGTCTACAAGGCTGAGGACACGCGCCTTGGGCGTTTCGTCGCCTTGAAATTCCTGCCCGAGGACCTCTCCAACGATTCGCAGGCACTCGAGCGATTCAAGCGCGAAGCGCGAGCCGCCTCCGCTCTCAATCATCCGAATATCTGCACCATCTATGACATCGGCGAAGACGCCGGCCGCGCTTTCATCGCCATGGAGTATCTCGACGGCGCGACGCTCAAACACGCGATTACCGGCCGGCCCATGGAATTGGAGAGACTCATCACACTCGCCATCGACATCGCCGACGGTCTCGATGCCGCGCACTCCAAAGGGATCATTCACAGAGACATCAAACCCGGGAATATCTTCGTCACCGCGCGCGACCATGCAAAAATTCTCGATTTCGGCCTCGCTAAAGTTGAACACGCCCGCGGACCTGCTCGGGACAACACCGGGAGCGCCGACCAAGCCGACACGCTCGAAACGCATCTCACCAGCCCGGGAACGGCTCTGGGCACCGTGGCCTACATGTCGCCCGAGCAGGTCCGCGGGAAAGAGCTCGACGCACGCAGCGATCTCTTCTCTTTCGGCATCGTCCTCTATGAAATGGCCACGGGCCTTTTGCCGTTCCGTGGGGAGACTTCGGCGGTCATCTTCGACGGCATCCTGAATCGCGCGCCCAATTCCCCGGTTCGCTTGAATCCCGATTTGCCGCCCCAACTGGAAGACCTCATCAGCAAAGCGCTGGAGAAGGATCGCGACTTTCGCTACCAGTCCTCTTCGGAAATGCGCGCGGACCTCAAGCGGCTGAACCGCGACACCGGCTCCGGCCAGGTGCTGCTCCCGAGCGGCTCGGCCAGGGGCGTGTCGGCGAGCGTGCCCACGACCGGAACAAATGGCCGCAAAGCGATCTATGCCGTAATGGCCGCTGTTGTGGCCGTGGCCATTGCTGCCGGCGTGTATTTCTGGAAGAGCCGGCCCCGCGGCTTCAACCTGCAGAACATGAGGATCACGCAGGTTACCACCAGCGGCAACGCGGGCGCGGCGGCGCTATCGCCGGACGGGCGCTACATCGTTTACGTGCTGCGCGACGGCGCTCAGGAGAGCTTGTGGGTGCAGCAGCTGGCCACCGGCAGCAACGTGCAGATTCTGGCGCCGGACCAGGTAAGTTTCGTCGCCGTCAGTTTCACGCCCGACGGCAATTACGTGATGTTCGTGCGCTCGGACAAGTCAACCACCAATTTCCGTTACCTGTACCAGATGCCGGTGCTGGGTGGAACGCCGAGGCAGCTTGTCCTGGACATAGATTCCGCGCCGGCATTTTCCCCGGATGGCCAGGAATTCGCTTTTGTGCGCGGCATCCTCGACCCACCGGGAAATCAGGTCTTGATTGCGAAGGCAGACGGCAGCGGCGAACGCGTGCTGGCGAACCGCAAGGGATTCGGCGCCGGATCGCCCAATGTCACCTGGTCCGCAGACGGCCGGACTCTGGCGATGGTCTCGCCCGAGACACGGGACAACTCCACCCGCTGGGTGTTGGTGGTCATTTCGGCGCAAACCGGGGAAGTGCGCGACCTGCACAGCTTCGCTCTCCCCGTGCGAGCGACGGCATGGTTGCCCGACGGGCACGGCCTCTTCGTGGTGGGCACCGACCCGGAGAGCGGGCGCGGACAGATCTGGTTTGTCAGCTATCCAAACGGCGAGTCCACCCGCTTTACCAACGACCTCACCAACTACAATCCCTGCTGCCTGGAGGTCACGCGCGACGGCAACTCGCTGGTTGCTCTCCAAAATACGAACTTAAGCGATGTCTGGGTGGCGAAGGCGGACGGATCGGACGCGAAGCAAGTTACTTCCGGCGAAGCTCTGGGTTTCGGTTTGGATTGGGTGGGGAACCGGATCGCCGTCGACAATTCGCGAGCGCAGTGGCTGCTGATGAATCCCGACGGAAGCAACAGCGCTCCCTTGACCAACGACCGTGAGCCGCATATCCAACTGTCGGCGTGCAACGACGGCAAGCACGTGGTCTATAGCACCTGGCACAACGGGACATTTGAACTTTGGCGCGCCGAGGGCAATGGTTCGAATCCTGTGAAGTTTCCTTTGTCGTCTCTCCTCGGCGGCGGCTTCTGCATGCCGGACTCCAAGTCGGTTTTCTACGCCACGGACAAGGCGCTTTGGCGTGTTCCACTTGAAGGTGGAGACCCGGTAAAGCTGGATCTGCCCCTCAATCTGCCGTTCACCCAGTTTGGATTTTCATGGGACGGCAAGCTGGTGTCTTATAGGTCGCTGAAGGTGGAAGGCACGAGTATGCAGTTCAAACTGATCGTTGCACCCGCAGCCGGTGGACCGCCCCTCCACAGCTTCGAAGTGCCTTTTGGCATGCAGTCGGCGCAGTTCACTCCGGACAGCAAGGCCATTGCATACATTATCAACCGCAACCATGCAAGCAACATCTGGGAGCAGCCGCTGGCGGGTGGGAAGCCTTTCCAGTTGACCAAATTCTCGAGCGGCGACATATTTGCTTATGCTTGGTCCCGCGACGGCAAGCAACTGGCCTTCTCCCGCGGACAGCGCAAGACCGACGTGGTCATGATGAGCAATTTCCGCTAGCGTGTGGATGGAATTGGAAAGCGCCGGACAAAGGAACTGCGGTCAGCGCAAAGTGGACAAATCCATCCGGGCCATCCTGACCGTGTAGGCTCGCAAGCGTGAATAGGCTTCGGTTCAACCACAGGCTTCGCAACAGCCACTCCTGTCCAACGGACCGAACGTAACGGTTGAAGAGTAGGACAAGAAGTAGTTGAGGGAATGGAGCCAAGCTGCTCAGTTCGCCCCATGAAATGCAGAGCACAGAAAGGGAAGCCTATGAAAGCTCGCGGAAAATCTCTCTTGTTCGTTATTTTGATTCTGTTGGTTTCCGTTGTGGCATTCGCTCAGTCTCAATACCCGGTGAATCCACACCCGTCAGGTCTCCAGACCACCCCGTATTCGAACAACTACTTCTCAGCTACGTTCAACGGAACGGTAACAACCAATTCCTACCGTGGAGACCAAAGTGGCAACGCCAAATATACATCCGCGAATCAGAACGTCTCGCAAACCGTGACTGTTCGCATCGTGAACTATGACATTCCGGCCAATCAGGCGTCAGCAGATTTTTACGCAGATAATGATTGTACCTTAAGGGGCACCATCGAGAATCGCTCAACGGGCACGTGGGAAAGGCATCCCTTCACCTATATCGGGTGTAAATACATTGAAAACAACATGGAGTGGTTCCAGCGGTCGCGATATATCATCGTGAACTCACGAGAAGCCATCTTCATTCAACAAGTTTCCCGGTCCTCTTATAACGACCAAGACGAATGGTTGGACTTCGCGTATTCGCTGAGAATCAAGTAACAGACTTCGCTTCGTGTTTTCTCTCCAAAAACACTCATGTGCAGAAGGGGAGCTAGTCTCCTCCTTCTTTTTTGTTTAACAGTTTATGAACCATTATCTGAAATGTTCTGGTGGTGTTATGTGGCCCGGAATTCCGCCGAGGCCTGTCAGCGCGGCGCCCGGCACGCCTTTCTCCTGGATCAGGACGCGGAAGCGCTCGCCCATTCCTTCCGGATAGATCAGGTTCTTGAAAAGCAGCCGCGCGCGGAGCCGCTCCGTTTCTGTCGCCCCCGGCTCGTACAAATCCTCCAGTTCGCTTCCCTGCACCAGTGCCAGTAGAAACTCCATTTGCGAAACGAGGCCGGCCACGCGCAACCCGCTGCGCTCGCCCCAACTGGCAAGGGCCGTGAAGTTCACGTGCGCCGTCAAGTCCTGCTCGCCCGGCGCGGCGTAAAACTCCTCACTTGCGCGGTGCTTTTCGTAGGCGAGCAGCGTTCCGCGCATATGCAGCTCGTTGTAAAGCTCCGGGGCGTCGTGGCCGTAGTCGGCCGTGAGCACGAAGCCCCGCTCCAGCCGCCGCCCGACCTCCGTGATCCAATCGCAGGCTTCGAGTCCCGCCTCGGCCTGCTGCCCTTCCCTGAGTTGAACGCCCTGCGCGGCGAAATACTCCGTGATGGCGCAGGTGGAGAGCGGCGCCAGGGTTTCCGCGAGCGCGCCGTCACGTTCGACGACGAAGATTTCCTTCAACGCTCCGCCATCCATCACGACGCGATGCACCGGCAGCGCGTCCAGCAGTTCGTTCGAAAAGAGGCACCCGCAGCGGAGGCGCGCGGGGATTTCGATCGGCGTCTCGCATCGGCCGGCGGCAATGTGCCGCGCGAGGCGGCTCGCCGCCTGCTCCCGGCGCGCGTTCGAACGCTCAACGGCAACGTAACGCAACGCGCGGTAGAACTCCGGCAGCCGTGATTCGGAAAAATCGAGGATGTGCGAGGCGAGCCGGCCCACGCCCGCGCCGGCTTCCACGAGCCGGAACTCCGCCGGGCGGCCGAGCCGCTCCCACATTTCGGCGAACTGCCGGGCCAGCAGGCGGCCGAAGACCGGATGTACGTCCACGCTGGTGTAGTAGTCGGCGAAGCGGCCGGCCTCCGCGCGGCTGTAGTAGCCGTGCGCCGGATGGTAGAGGCACTCGCGCATGTAGTCGGCAAAGGTGATCGGGCCGAACCGGCGGATGCGTTCGACGAGAAGCGAGGCGAGCGGCGATTGCCGGCGCGGACCGTTCATGGCGGATCAGTCGCGGCGCTGCGGGTTGCGCGTGAACATCTCAATCACGTAGTCGTGCAGGCAGTCGTAGAGCTGCTTTTGCAGCATCCAGGTGAACTGGGCGCTTTCGATCTCCCGCGGCCTCAGCAGGAATGTGTAAACGTGCACTTCCGGCTCGGGAGGGGTGTAGCGGATTTCCACCTCGACGCCCTCCGGCGCCGGCCGCGCCGCGAAGCAAAAAAGCGGATGCTCGTAGCGGGCCAGTTCGCCGCGCACCTTCTCGACCGGATCGCTCAAGCGGTGGCGGCTCCCCCGGTGGAGTCCCCGGCGAGCGTGCGCCGCGCGCGATCGAAGATGTGGCGAGCCTCCTCGTCGAACAAAACGAAGTAAATCGTTTCGAGGGAAGTGCCGCCGGCGAGGTGCTGCGCCGCCTCTCGGAGCATGATTTCGGCGCAATCTTCGAGTGGAAATCCGGCGATCCCGGTGCCGATGGCCGGGAAGGCGATGGTCTTCAGACCGCGCTCAGAGGCAAGACGCAATGCGTATGCCGTCGAGCGTCGCAGGGCTTCCGCCGTGGTTCGCCCGCCGAGCTGCATGCTGGCTGCATGGATGACGAAGCGGGCCTTGAGCTTTCCGCCGCCGGTGATGGCCGCGCCGCCGACGGGAATGCTGCCGATGGCATTGCATTCCTTCTGGATCTCCTCGCCGCCCTTGCGCCGGATGGCTCCCGCGACTCCCCCGCCGAGCAGGAGGTCGTTATTCGCGGCGTTGACGATGGCGTCCGTATCCATTTCCGTCAGGTCGCCCTGCTGGATCACGATTCTCGAAGAGAGATCCATTTGCCGACGATGATAGCAGACATTCCGCGCGGTCGAAAAAGCCGCCGGCTACATCCGTACCCAGACCTGGTAAACGAATCTGCCGATGCTCGATTATGCGGAGACATTATCAGGGATGCCCAAGACTGCGTTGCGCGTTGTCTCATGGTAACGCGACTCGAAAAGATTCACTCCGTGGCGACGGGGCCTGACGGTTCCTTCACCACGACGACTTCCAAACCCATGCGCCGGCCAGCTTCGCAACACGCGGCGATGGTTTCCTCAGAGGTCCGCAGCGCACGCACGATTTCCACCCGGCGCAGCTCCGGCGTTGGAGGGACAAACCGCATGCCGGCGCAAACCTCCGGGCGGTAAGTCATCGCGGCCAGCTCGGCGATGGAAATCGCAGAGGTGGTACTCGCCAGCACGGCCGCCGGCCGGGCGAACTTGTCGAAGAGCGTGAAGATTTCGAGCTTCAGCTCTGCCTCCTCGGGGACCGCTTCAATTAGGAAATCCGCCTCGCGCGAGGCGTCTTCGATCGAGCGCGCGGTCTCCATGCGCCGAAGCGCTGCGTCGCGAATGCCTGGCGCAAGCCTGCCGCGTGCGACGCCGTCGTCGAGCGCTTGACGGATCCAGGCCATGCCTTTTGCCAGATTCTCGGGCATCACGTCCTCGAGAATCGTGCGGTATCCGCCGAGCGCTGCGGCGCAGGCGATGCCCCGCCCCGTCGTGCCCGCGCCGATGACTGCGATTGTCTTTACATCCATCGGCGGCGTCACGTTTTCACCGGGGGAAGAGCCGCGCGGCGTTGTCGTAAAGAATTTTTCGCTTTGTTTCCTCACGGATGGGCAGCGCGGCAAACTTTTCGAGATTGCCTTTGATTTCGGGAACGCCCGGGCCGGGCCAGTCCGTCCCCCAGAGCACTTTGCCGGCAATCTCTTCGAGGCGCGGAAAATACTGCAACAATTTTTGCGGCGGGATGCCGGAGATGTCCATGTGCATGTTCTTATGGCGGCGAACGAGGAAGAAGGCTTCTTCCATCCAGAGCGGCCGGCCGCCGTGCGCGAGGATCACCGTGAGCCGGGGGAAATCAACGGCGACATCGTCGCAGAGCATGGGCTGTGCGTAATCGTTGCGCGCGCCGGGAAAAATCGAAGTGCCGGTGTGGATCATCAGGGGAAGGCCGAGCGCCTGCGCTCGTTCATAGATGGCCGCGAGGGGCCCGAAACCGTCGCGGTAGCCGTTCGGCGCGATCCCCTGGTGCGGGGGATGCAGCTTCAGCGCGCGGATGCCGAGCCGGGCGATGCGCTCCACTTCCGCGCCCGCATCGGCGACCGCGCGCGGATGCACGGAACCGAACGCCAGCAGCCGGTCCGGCGCGATGGAGCAGTATTTTGCGATCCAGTCGTTCACCTCGGGCGTGAAGCCCATCAATTCCGGGCTGACGTAGTTGATCAGGCCGGCGCGCTCGATCCCCAGCGCGTCGAGGAATTTCAGGAAAGCTTTGGGGTCGGAGGAATACTTCTCCACTTCGGCGTAGTCTTTTCGCCCGCGCTTGATTAGCTCGAGCGGCTGCGGCTTGAACATGTGCAGCGGCTGGATGTGAATGTGGATGTCAATGATGGGCTGCACGGCGTCAGCGATTCTGCCAGACGGGCGCGCGCTTTTCGAGGAAGGCGCGGATGCCCTCGCGCGCGTCGTGGGTTTGCATCAGGGTGTCGAGGTACACGCGCTCGATTTCGCCGAGCCGTCGCTCGAATTCTTCCACGTGGAGGCGCAAGAGCGTCCGGCGCGCAAGCCGCAGAACATCCGCGCTCAGGCCGCGCAACTCTTTCAACAGGGCTTCCACTCCTTGCGCGAGCTGCCCTTCCGGCGCGAGGCGGGAAACCAAGCCGAGGCGTTGCGCTTCGCGTCCGTCCACGGTCCGGCCCGTCAGGATCAAATCCGCCGCGGCCCGCATCCCGCAGAGCTGCGGCAGCGTCAACAGGGCGATCGGCGGGAAGCAGCCCAGCTTGATTTCCGGCTGGCCGAACTTCGCACTTTCCTCGGCGACCACGAAATCGCAAAACGTCGCCAGCTCCATTCCTCCGCCGAGGCAGACACCGTGCACCGCCGCAATCGTCACGCATTCGGCGCGCGCGAGCCGGCGGAAGATCGCGTGGAACGCCGCGAGCATCTCGCCGACGCGCTCGGGGACGTGATCGGCGACTTCGGCGCCGGCGGAGAAGCCCTTTGGCCCCGCGCCCTCGAACACCAGAAAGTCGCATTGCGCCTGCGCACCCTCGAGCGCGGCATCGAGCCGGCGCATCATGGCGATGTCGAAGATGTTGAGCGGCGGCCGGTCCAGCGTCAGCCACGCCGTGCGTTCCTCGATCCGTGTGTGAACCGTTTCGCTCACGCGTGCAGGTTTCCGCCGTCCACCGGGTGTTCCCTTCAGCGGCCCTGGAATTTTGGCGGGCGTTTTTCGAAGAAGGCTGCCATGCCCTCGCGGCAATCTTCGGTTTGGAAGCAGACGAGCTGCTGCCGGACTTCCGTTTCGAGGGCGGCTTCAAGCGCCGCGCGGTCTGCCCCGAACAGCGCCTGCTTGACGGCGCGGATGGCCACCGGCGGCCCCTGGGCGATTTTCTGCGCCAGCGCCTGCGCTTCCGCTTCGAGCTGCCCCGCCGGAACGACCTGATTCACGATGCCGAGCTGCAGCGCCGTCTTCGCGTCAATCATGTCACCGGTATAGAACATCTGCGCCGCTCGCGATGGCCCGGCGAGTTGCGGCAGAAAAAAGATGCCGCCGTAATCGGGGAACAGTCCCACCTTCGCGAAGTTCTCGCCGAACGTGGCGTCTTCCGCCGCGATGCGGATGTCCGCAGCCATGGCGATGTTCATCCCGGCGCCCGCCGCGGGGCCGTTCACCGCCGCGATCACCGGCTGAGGCATCGTCCGCATGCGCAGAACCGACTGCATGCCCGCGCGCAGCAGCGGCTCGAGCCGCGCGGCATCGCCGCTCTCGCGCCCGGCGCGGATCGCCCCGAGGTCGCCGCCGGCGCAAAACGCGCGGCCCGCGCCCGTCAGGACCACGACGCGCACGGAATCATCCGCGGCCATGCGCCCGAGCGCCTCATTCAGCGCCGCGGCCAGCTCGTTGTTCAGCGCGTTGAGACGCTCCGGGCGGTTCATCACCAGTGTGGCGATGCCTTCCCGTTGAGAAGTGAGTACCAAAGGGCCGGATACAGCCGGTTGCGCGGCATTGCTCATTTCGCCTCCAATTTCCGCATCCATCCGGCCAGCAGCCGGAACTGCTTCAGTTTTTGCGCCCGCGGGACCGTGTTCGCTCCGCTGGCGGAGGGCAGCACGAACACCGCCGCCCCGTAGAGCTTCCCTTTCTGCGGCCCGAGCTTGCACACGCGCTGGGCGAACTTCTCATACGTCATTTTCCCATGGAAGGCCACCAACCGCGGCGCGAACGCTTCCAGCTTCTGCGACAGCACGTAGCGGCCCTCGGCGAAATCTTCCCGGGTCAGGTCCTCGACCCCTTTTGTCGGCCGCTTGACGAGGTCCGTCAGGCCGATTCCGAACTCGATGATGCGCTTGTCGTCCCGGTACTCGACCGGCTCGGGAATCACCCCCGATTGATAGAGCAGCGGCCAGAACTGGTTCTCACGTCCCGCGTAGTAGTGCCCGCAACGCGCCGACGACGCGCTCGGATTGCATCCGACGATCACGAGCTTCATCCCTTTCCGCAAATAGTCCGGCAGCGTGCGCATTTAAGCGAGATTCACCCACACGCTCTTCAGTGCTGTAGCCATCATCACCCCGCACGAAAACACTTCATTTGCCCTTGAACCGCGGCGGACGCTTTTCGAGATAGGCGGCGAGCCCTTCCCGGGCGTCCTCGCTCGTAAACAGCAATTGTTGCAATTCGCGCTCGAGACCCAGCGCCTCGCCAAAGCCCATCGCCGATCCCGTCACGACCGCGCGCTTGATCCGCCCGACCGCATACGAGGCCTTGTGCGGCGGAACGAACTGCTTCGCATACTCGAGCACATCCGGCCAGAACTTCTCCGCTGCGAAGACGTGCTGGATGAGGCCCATCGCGAGCGCCTCTTCGAAGCTGAACGTTTTCCCCGTGGCCATCAACTCGATCGCGCGAGCGTTGCCCAGCGCGCGGCAGAGCCGCTGCGTCCCGCCCGTCCCCGGCAGCACGCCCAGGTTCACTTCCGGCAGACCGATCTTGCCGCCGTCTTTCCTGGCGATGCGGATGTCGCACGCCAGCGCCACTTCCAGTCCGCCGCCGACCGTGTGGCCGTTCAACGCCGCAATCACCAGCTTGGGCGTCTGCTCCAGCCGGCAGAGCGTCTCATTCGCGTGCAGGCAGAAATAGTATTTGAATTGCGGTTCGGCCTTCGCGAGCATCGGGATGCTGGCGCCCGCACAGAAAAACTTTTCGCCCGCCCCCCGCAGGACGATCACGTGGACGCTCTCGTCCATGCGCGCCTTCACGATGCACGCGTCGAGCTGCTGCATCATCTCGTAGCTGTAAGTGTTCGCCGGCGCGTCGTCCAGTTCGAGGACGCAAACGCCCTCCTCAACACGGTAGTGCACCAGTTCTTTCGCTGTACTCGTCATCGTCGTCGCCATTCGACCCCGGCTCTTCAGCTCAGACTTCAACGCACCTAGAGTGCGCCGCGCAGGAACACGCGCACGCCACGCGGCCCCTGCAGTGTAACCATAAACGATTGAATCTAAATAGGATGGCGGAATCTCGACTGCGTCCGTTGAATGTCATTCCACTCATTCGAACACTTATTGGGGGACTGTACCGTCGCAACCTATCCCTGTCAATAGAGGGCCGCCAAGGCCGCTCCATTTTCCTGAAGCGCGGAGGCCATTCCTCTCATCCAATGACTTAAACTGAGAGGCCCAGTTGTGGCACCATTGTCAGCCGTAGGGATAGCGTCCGGGAAGCCGCGTCTGCGGTACACTCGGCGGCCGGGAAGAATCTTGAGCGCGACGACTCCGAAACGCATGACTTCCGCCATCGTGCGGGAGGACGAACCGGCGCTGATTGCCGCCGCCAAGGCGGGCGACGCCCGCGCTTTCGAAGAAATTGTGAGCCGCTACGAGGGCAAGATCTTCCGCCTTGCTCAGAACATCACCAGGAACACCGAGGATGCGGAAGACGCCATGCAGGAAGCCTTCCTGAAATCCTACGCGCACTTGCAGGAGTTCCAGGGTGATTCGCGGTTCTACACCTGGCTGGTGCGCATCGCCGTCAACGAAGCGCTGATGCGGCTCCGCAAGCGGCGCCCCAACCAGGTTTCGCTCGACGAACCGGTCGAGACGGAAGACGACCTGATGCCGCGCGAAGTCCAGGATTGGGGGCCGAGTCCCGATAAACAGTACGCGCAGACCGAATTGCGGAACATTCTTTCGGAGGCCGCCGAAAAACTGGACCCGCTCTTGGCGGTCGTCTTTTTCCTGCGCGACTTGGAAGAGCTTTCGACCGAGGAAACCGCCGAGGCTTTGGGCATTTCGATTTCTGCGGTGAAATCGCGTTTGTTACGGGCGCGGTTGAAGCTCCGCGAGCGCCTGGACCGGCACTTCGGACAAGGTGCACCCAATTGAACTGCGACGGCGTCATTCGCGAACTTTCGAACTTTCTTGACGGCGAGCTGGACCCCGCCGTCCAGAGGGAGCTGGAACGCCATCTCGGAGACTGCGGGGAGTGCGCGCTCATCGTGGACCAGACGAAAAAGACCGTGCAGATCTTTTGCGATTCCGAGCCGGTGGAGCTTCCCGCCGAGGTCCGCTCCCGGCTGCGCGAAGCCCTGCGGCGCAAGATGGGTCCATCCTCCGCCTAAGACGCGCCGGGCCGTTCGCGATCTTCCGACCAGAGCGGCAGTTCCCTTCCAATCCCCTTCTCCTTCGCCATTCGAAAGACGCTGCCGCTTCCGAACGGGTAGCGAACAGGGAGAGACAGCGAATCGAGGGTTCAGAAGTGATCCAGTGGGAAGAAGTGTCAGCGGCGAGGTTGGTTGGAGGCGAGAAACAGGCCAAGCCAGTCAGCGGAACTTCCAGATTTAAAACACTTGCTACGTAACTTTTGCCAAAATAAGCCGAGCTTGACCCCAGAGGGCGGCTGGCGTATGGTCTTGCACAGAGATATAGTTGAAATCGGAAATTCCACTTCTAATAATAACGCCAAACAATTCTAAACGGAGGTATGACATATGAAGCGCCAGTTACTTTTACTTCTCCTCGGGTTAGGTTTGGTCGGAGCGACTCCTCGGTCCGCGTCGGCAGCCTGCACCCCAACCGGTTTTTTCAGGGACGCCATCAACATGACGGCGTCGCTCATCAATCCCACAGGCACGGTAACGGGACCGGTCAACGCAACCGGGTGCAACATAGGCGTGTACTTCAGCAACCTGAATGGCAAAATCCAGCAAGCCGAGATTTACGGGGCCAACTACTTCGGTGTGGTCGTCAATGGTGATGCGAACATCATCTCGGTCAACGTTACGGACAGTTTCATCCACGACATCGGCGAGACTCCGTTGAATGGCACCCAGCACGGAGTGGCTATTTACTACCGGGCGTTTTTCTTGACCGGAAGTGCGAACGGCACGATTTCAGGCAACACACTCTCTAACTACCAGAAGGGCGGCATCGTAGTGAACGGTCAGGGAGTCAACGTTACGGTGACGGACAACATTGTTACGGGACAAGGTCCTGTCGACTTCATCGCCCAAAATGGTATTCAAGTCGGCTTTGGCGCGGGCGCATCGGTGATGCGCAATACGGTCACCGGTAACGCGTACACGGGAACTAACAACGCGTCATCCGCAGGCATCCTTGTGGTTGGAGGACCGGGATTCAGAACCTGCCCTGACGGGTCCGACTGCCCATACACCGTCGGAACACGGATCGTCGGGAACCAGGCCACGGGCAATGACGTGGGCGTATTCCTCGCCAATTTTGACGCGAGTTTCAAGCCGCCCCCTTCCGCGACCAACATCAAGGTGGTCAACAACACCCTGAGCAATTTATTTGTTACCAATGTCTCCGGCTGTGGCTCCCCAAACGGTTACCAGGCGGGGGTATCGGATGAGGGTAACAACGATAAAATCGTTACCAACTCGATTTCCGGGTTCGGGTACACTGACAGTATCATTTCGGACTGCACTGCTACCTCTACCTTTAGCATTGACACGACCTCTACCACCCGGGCAAAAGTCCACGCCAACAAGAGTGACTAGCACATACCAGCCGTCGGTGGCGGATTGCTTTCACGTCTCCCCCGCCTAGCGGGCAGACACAAGTTCGCGCCGTTTCGAAATCGGCGGCTTTTGCCGTCCGAAGACTGCAGAGTTTCTGAGAACGAAACTCTGCGCTGCATCTAGATCATTCCTGCTAAGACCCGCCGGGCCGTTCGCGCTTTTCCGACCAGAGCGGCAGCTCCCTCCCCATCCCCTTCTCCTTCGCCATTCGAAAGACGCGAACTGCAACGGCGATGTCCCACACGGCAATCCCATTTGACTTGAAAAGCGTGATCTCCGTATCGTTGGACCGCCCGCGCGCCTTGCCGGAGACAACCTGCTGCAGCTCCTGCACCGCGGCCCAGCGCGATTCGTCTCCCGCAAAGGCCAGTATCAAATCTCCTGCCTCCTGCCGGGACTGCTCGATGGAATCGGCCACGACAACGCCCGCTCGCTTCACGGCTTCCTCATCCAGCTCTCGCTTGTGCGCGTGATTCGCGCCGATGGCGTTGACGTGCGCTCCCGGTGCGAGATCGGCGCCGCTGAGCACAGCGCGCGAAGCCGTCGTCGCCGTGCACACAATATCCGCGTCGCGTACCGCTTCTGCGGCGGAAGCCGCCGCGAGTACCGGAATCCCCAGCCGCTCGCTCATTTCGCGGCAAAATCTCTCCCGTCTTTGCGGATCGCGGCCGAAGGCCCTTGCCGACTCGAGCTTCCGCACGGCGGCGACCGCTTCCAGTTGCGTTCGCGCCTGCCCGCCTGTGCCGATCACCGCGGCAATGCGTGCATTGCGCCGCGCCAGGTATTTCGTCGCCACGCCGGAGGCCGCGCCGGTGCGCAATCGCCCCATCGCGTCGGCTTCGATCAGCGCCGCCAGCTCGCCCGTTTCGATGCGATAGAGCGACACGAGGAATCCCAGATTCCCGCGCACGAACGTGTACAGCTTTGCGCCGAGAAATCCGGCCGTGAAGTCCGCGCCGGCCATGTAATGAAAATATCCCCCGCCGGGCAGCTCGATCCTCCGCCGCGCGTGGACTACCGCTTCCCCTGTCGCCTGCCGCCGCGAAATCTCTTCGACGGCCTCGATGGCCATGGGCATGGTCAGCAGCGCGCGGACTTCGGACTCGCTGATGTGCAGTGTCATTCGAACGCTCCTAGGAACGGGCGCAGCATCCTACAAGTGCAGGCGAAATCTCAACACGCGCGCGCCGGGCGCGTCCAGCACCAGGCATTCTCCCCCCGGCGTGAGCGCCACCGCCTGCGGTGAAGGGTCCGCGGCCGTAATCCACGGCGAGAGATCTGCTCCCAGCCGGTAAGCGCCGCCACTTGTCCACACATGCAGCGCATGTCCGTGTGGATCCGTGGCTACGATCCACTGGGCATTGACCGCAATTCCGGCGAAGGGGACGCCTCCTCCGGGCGCCGTGAGCGTCCGCAGCAACGTGCCGTCGCGCTGATAGACCCGAATCGCGCCGCGCGCCGCGTCGCTCACGTAGACAAGGCCATCCGGGCCGGCGGCCAGGCCGGCGGGTTCGCCGACCGCGGCCTCCGTCGCCGCGGTGTTTTTCCAAGGGCTCACCGTGCGCCCGCGCCAGGTGTATTTCCGCACGCCGAAGGGTTTCTTCCCCGCTACGCAGATATGGCCATCGGCGTCCACGGCCACGCGAAGCGTTCCGCCGGCGTCCGCCTGCACATACAGGCGCATCTCCCGAAGCCGTGAGCCGTCGGGCCGATAGATGATCACGCTGCCGCGATGTCCATCGCTCAAGTACATTGTGCCGCCGCCGTCCACGGCGATGCTTACCGGGTGCAGAACCAAGCGGTCATCCTGAAATGACAGCCGCTGCTCGCCGAGTCCCGAGAACTTGCTCACGCAGGCGTTTCCGGCATCCGCGATGTACACGTTGCCCGCCGTGTCCACGGTCATGCTCACGGGCGCGTTGAGCTGGCCGGGACCCGTGCCGCGAATTCCCCACGCGCCAGCATATTCAAGCGGCGGAGGAGGAGGAACGGCCGCCGTAGCCATTGGAGGTTGCTTCCCGCAACCGCTCCCGAGAACGACAAGGAGGATGCCGAGGTGTGTGAGGAGGCTGGGCCTCCGAAGGGGACGGCCTGGTTTCGCAGACTTTTTTCTCATGCGTTCGAAACACGCTGAAGTGTCGTGCGAGGTTGTCCACGCATGGTCGTTCGCCGCGGACATCTAATGCGCGCCGCGCTTCGCGCCATCCTGGCTTCGCGGCCCGGCGGCCGGTTCGTTTTCACGCACGCGCCGCACCACCGTTTGCAGCAGGCGATAGACGCGCTCCTGCTTGTCACCGTCCTTCACGTGAAAGCGAAATTGCGGCTCCCCGTTCGGGCCCTTGTCCAGCAGGATGGGAAGCGCGCCACAGAGTTTGTTCTCGATGAAAGCCGTCTCGTAGCGGGACCGCTTTGCATTCCAGGTATAGAAGCGCAGCGTGGAGAAGTCGCACGGCCGCCCCTCGGGACCACGCGCTCCGGCGACAAGATATTGTGGCTTGGTACCGGAAGGATCCGGCGCGCGGTTCAGCTCGAACCACGCAAGCGCCCGCATGTTCGTCGATGCCATCCCTTCGCGCACCGGGCCGGGAGGGTTGAGCTCGATGAACCGGGCAACCACCCAGCCGGCGATCGGCACGCTCGGATCGCCCGTCTCGGCAAGGGCTTGCGAATCGCGCCCGGCTGAGGCGTCCCCCGGAGCGCGCCCGGCCACGCCGCGAACCAGAAACCACTCTTCCTTTTTCGTCTCCTGCGGCTCGCCGCCCGATCCCTTCTCCTCCGTAAACTGAACCCAGTCCGCCACCGCCCTGCCGGCAACTTCCACGGGCACGCCGCGGCCAAATTTGTAGAGCCGCGTCGCCGTGCGCCCCGGCTCGACTCGTAGGATCGTCGATACCTTCGTTCGCCCCCGCGCCTGCACCGGCACGTTGCGTGTGCTCGTCAGGAGCTGGGCGCTCCTCTTCCAGAGGGTCGGCTCCATCAACATCCGGCCATCCATCCAGCCAGTCGCGCCCGCCGCCGTCCGCACTCTCGTATTCTCATTGCGGCGCCCCAGCACCTCCACTTTTTCGCCGTAATGCACTGTGGCCACCGCTTGCCGTACCTGGGCCACGTTGTTGTAGACGGTAGCGCTGCCCTCGATCACGTACGCGGACTCCCGCCATTCGTGCTTGGGCCGAAAAACCCACGCCAGCACCGCCACGAGCGTCAACAGCGGAATCGCAATGATCAGCCGGCGTCTCACGCTTCATCTCCGAACGTGATGCCCACCGAACGCGCCACGCGAACCATCTCCCCCTGCGGGTCCACGAGTCTTACCTTCTCCACCGCCTCCTCGAGCGGAACCGAAGTAATCTTTCCCGCGCGCAGGCAAACCATCCGGCCGAATTCCCCGCGGTCGATCAATTCGACGGCGGCCACGCCGAACCGCGTCGCGAGGATGCGGTCGAAGGGGCTCGGTGATCCCCCGCGCTGCACGTGCCCGAGCACGGTGACGCGGCTTTCTCTTTGCAGCATTTCGCGCAGCGTGAAGGCGATGGCGTTGGAGACGTTTCCCGGCCCCGCCGGCGGAATCGGTTTGCCCATGGGGTCCCTCTCCGGCAGGGTGATGCCTTCGGCGACGACGACCAAGCTGAAGGTCTTTCCCTTTTCCTCCCGCGCGCGCACGGCCCGGCAAATCGCCTCAAACTGGAAAGGAATCTCCGGTATCAGGATCACGTCGGCCCCGCCGGCGATGCCCGCGTGCAGCGCAATCCAGCCCGCGTCGCGGCCCATCACTTCGACGAACATCACGCGATGATGGCTTTCGGCCGTTGTATGGAGCCGGTCGATCGCCTCGGTGGCTACGTGGAGCGCCGTGTCGAAACCGAAGGTCGTCTCGGTGGACGAGAGATCGTTGTCGATCGTCTTCGGCACGCCGACAAGATGCAAGCCGCGGCGGGCAAAGTCCCGCGCGATGCGCAGCGTGCCGTCTCCCCCGATCACCACCAGTGCGTCCAGACCGATTTTCCGTACGTTTTCGAAGCACAATCCCGAATAGTCCGTCGTCGTCTCCTTGCCCTGCACCAACTCTCTGTAACCGAAGGGGTTCCCCCTGTTTGTGGTGCCAAGGATGGTGCCGCCGCGCGGCAGGATGCCGCTGACCGTTTCCCGGGTGAGGGGAACGCAACCCTCGGGCCAGATCAAGCTTTCGAAACCGTTGCGGATTCCCACGACGCGCCAGCCGAACCGCCCGATGGCGCACTTCACCACGCCGCGGATCACCGCGTTCAATCCGGGCGCGTCGCCGCCGCCGTTCGCAACACCGATGGTCTGGATTCCTGCCATGGACTTCGGCCAACAAAGGATTGTACCCGAATCGCGGCGCTTCCTCCCGCCGCCGCCAGTTCGGCCTGGAGTTTTCTGCTAGAATGCGCGAACTGGCGGCCGATCGTGCGCCGCACTGGGAGATTCATCACGTGAAGCGGCTCGATTCCCTTCAGCCGGTGTCCCTCCTGCTCCTGCGCCTGACTCTGGGGCTCATCTTTTTCACGTACGGCTATCCCAAACTGGCTCACCCCGGCCCGGCGATGCACGGTTTTTTCGTGCAGCACGGCTTGCCCGGCTGGTTCGTCAGTGTCGCGGGGATCCTGGAAGTTTTTGGAGGAATCCTGGTGGCTCTGGGACTTTTCACGCGCCCCGCCGCGCTCCTCCTGGCGATGGAGATGGGCGTCGCTCTCTGGAAAGTCCATTCCGCGAAAGGCTACCTCGCCGTCCACGAATACGAGTTCCCGCTGGCGCTCGCTGCGGCGTGTCTCGCACTGGCCACCATCGGCGCGGGCCTTCTCTCCTTCGACCACCTTCTTTTCGGCGGCAAGTCCCGCTCCACACGGGCCGGCAACAGCTGATCCCGAGCGACTGTCTCTTCAGGTGTGCACGGTGCTCAACAGCAGCGGCATGCCGAGTTTTTCCGAGTACTTCGGCCGGAACCGCTCAATGTTGTAGAGCCGCGAAACGTCCAGCTTGCGCGGGCCCGCCGCCGGATCGGGCAGCGGCGCATGGGTGTACTTGCCGTCCTGCACGGCCACGAGCCTGCCGTGGACTCCCTCGCGGATCAGGTCCATGGCCACGTTTGCAAACGTGATGGCCACGATCTGGTCGAGCGCGTCGGGCTCGCCGCTGCGCAGGTCGTAGGTGAGGTCGCTCACAATCGTGTCTTCCCCGGTGCGCCGTTTGATCTCCTCCCCCAGGGCGTGACCGATGTCCACCTTCTTGCGATGGCCGTAAGCGTCGGCTTCGCCGTATTCACCCACGGCTTGCCCCTTCCAGACCGCTCCCTCGGATGCGATCACCAGCGCGTAGCGGCTGGGATTGTTGCGCTTGTCTTCGATCAGAATTTGCAACAGTCGCTCGAGGTCAAATGCCACCTCCGGGAGGACGCAGCGCGTCGAGGTGACGTACGCGGTGTAAAGCGCCGTGAAACCTGAGTCGCGCCCGAAAATGCGGAACACGCCGATGCGCTCGTGCGAGCCGATGGTCGTGCGCTGCCGCGTGATCAAGTCTTTGGCGCGCGTGATGGCGGTCGAAAACCCGATGCAGTACTCGGTTCCGGGAACGTCGTTGTCCATCGTCTTCGGGATGCCCACCAGGGGCACTCCCGCGCTCTCCAGGACTTGCGCGAAGTTCAGCGTGTCGTCGCCGCCGATCACGATCAGGCAATCAAGCCCGAGCGACGCGATGTTTTCGAGCACGATGGGCGTGAGATCGTAAACGCCTTCGCCGGAGGCGAGGGGCTTGAGCCGCTCGGGTGTGAGATGGGCGGGGAGCTTTGCTGTCTTCACCTTTTTGGGATTGGTCCGCGAGGTGTGCAGCACGGTGCCGCCGGTGCGGTCTATGCCGCGCGTGTTGAACCGGTCGAGGGGCCGGATGTACTCCTCGTCCGGCAAGACGCCGGGGCGCATGTGGGAGAGGCCTTCCCAGCCGCGGCGGATACCGATGACATCGGCGTTCATCTCGGTGGCTTTGTAGACGACGCTCTTGATCACCGGATTCAGCCCGGGGACATCGCCTCCTCCGGTTAGGATCCCGATACGCTGGACGCGAGCCATGGCCGAGCCTTCCTGAAACGATTTGCTTGAGCTGTTCGCAACGTGGATGCGCTCCGATTTCAGGCTACACCCGGCGGGTGAGAGGTTCAACGGGCGGAAGAGTGTCGCCAGTTTACTGCGAGACTCACGAGGGCGGATCCAAATCGAATCTTTTGAGATTGAGGGGAACGCCGCCCGGCGGCGAAGAGCCGCCGGGCGGCGTCGAATACGGGCTACTGGCAGCCCGGGAATTTGAAGGACGCGATGCGCGTGCTCCAGTTGAAGGTGCCGTTGTTCATCAGGTACTCGGTCGTGTACCAGAAGGTGCAGTCGTCCACCGGATCAATGGCGATGCTGCTGTAGTCTCCCCAGCGGTTGAGGCCCGTAAGCTGCGAGCCGCCGCCGTTCTGGATGGTGTTCTCAGCCTCGAGCGTGCCCAAGGCATCGGTGGGCACGCGGCCGGTGAAGCGGATGCTGGGAAAAGTCGAGCTGCTGGACACGCTGTAGCCGACCGCGATGTCGCCGACCTTGTCCATGGCGATGCTGCCCATCCAGCGCGAATTCGAGTCCGGCGAGAAGGTCCCCTGCTGGAAAACAGTGGGGGTTCCATTCGGATTGCGGATTTCGTACCAGCGGATTCCGTCCACCTGGCTGTGCTTGTTGCCGCTGACGAAGACCGAATGGTTCACGACCAGCGATTCGCTCGTACCGAAATTGCGATAGGCAAGCCGATACATCAGGCGGTCCGCCAGGGAGTCCAGCTTCTGCGAGGTCCCCGGCTGAGGGATGCACGCCCCGCCGTTGCAGGCCGGGCTGAACGCCGCCACCGGGATGCTGACCGGGCCGGTGAAAGTAGAGTTGGCCGGAGTGGCGAAGTCCACATGGAACCGGAATAGATTGAGCGAGTTGGAGGCGAACCTTACGAAGAAATTCGGCGAGCCGGCCGGCGGCGCCGTCGCCCCGTCCAGGTCGGAGGGCAACAGGTTGGCCACGGAGGAACTATTCTGGAAGCAGACCGCGGTAGCGGCGGCGCCGGCCAGCATGGCGGTTCGATTGAACGCGCAGGCCCGCGCGCCGACGAACGTGTTGCCACTGAACATGTTGAAGGAAGCGTAGTAACCGTCCGACCAGACCCCGAGTTTCGGATAGTCTGGAAAGTTCGGCATCGAGAATTGGTAGCGGTTGTAGCTGCCCGTGGCGTCCGATGTGGTTGAAACGGCTATGCAGTACGAAAAGGGTGATGCGAAGACCGGCTGTGCCAGCACCCAGCGGCCGGCGGCCTTGTCGTATTGCGCGATGGGATCACCGTCGTTTCTCGTTTCGCAGGATCCGCCGAAACCGCTCCAGATGGTATTGCCGGCCTTGGGGAACCCGGCGGCGAGGGCGCCGGTCGTCTTGTCGAACACGGCGAAGGAAAGGTTCACCCATTGGACAAACTGCGTGGCTCCCACCGCTCCGTTGGTGTCCGGTGGAGCGCAGCAGTCGGAAAAGTTGGCCAAGCCGACGCCGACGCCGACAAAATTCAGCCCCGCCGTGGTCGTGACGAGCGGGCCCGCCGAAACCTGAAGCGCGGGATCCGGCTGCGGCGAGAACGCCTCCGGCGGATGCGGCCTGCGCAGCGGAATTTCTCGCTGTATCCCCTGCGCCGGCGGGGTGTGCGGAATGTCCCGCAACGCGGGAGAAATATCGTGCTTCACCTCAGAAACAACTTCCGACTGGCCCTGGGCCATTGCCAGCCCCGAGCACACCAGAATGCACAGCGTGAGACCACTCAATACTCGTTTGACCACAAACGCCTCCTTCGAAGAATTGGGATTCCCGATTTCAACTTCACCCCTTCGCCAAACCGTACAGCAGCCGCCCTCTCGTGTCAACGCCTGATCGCCGTGGCTGAGGGCCGAGCCAAGGCCGAGCCTTCCTGCCTGAAACGATTTACGTGAGCCATCCGCAACGCGGATGCGCTCCGGGTTCAGGCTACACCGTGAGGACAAGGAGGTAAAGGAAGTGGGTGAGGTTGGGGAGTTGAAGGAGGGGTGAGTCGCCGTCCTGGAGGTAGGGTGGACGGGTGGCTCCGCCAGGAGCGGGGTAAACTGGTGATCGGATCGGAAGCCGAGTACTGGAACTGTTAACGCAAGAGATACTCCCCCTCCCCCCTGTTTTTTGTAAGTGTTGATTCTAAAGGGGGATGAAGTCCTTTGTTTTGATACACTTTTATAAGTGTTGATTCCAGAGGAGTTAGTGAAGCGCTTTCTCAGTGAGAGGTGGCTGGGCAGTGGAGCAGCGATCGAAATGCTTACAGGGAGGTTTGGCCCCAAAATCATAAAGCATATTACCACAAGAGTTAGCTACTTGTCAAGGAATTTCTGTAAGTGGCTGGCGGGAAAAGGGATAGGAATTGGGTGAACTCGGAGGCACCCACCTACGCCAAAGCTTCCGGATCGGGCCGGGACAGGTCGAACGGCGGGCAGGCCCTTGCCAAGGGGTCAGCGGCACCTGGACTCACTTCGAGAGGGAAGGGTTCGCCACCCTTTCATTAAGCTGATAGAATGGGGAAGTCTAAGTCGAAGGGGGCGGCTCAGAGGCCGCCCCTTTTCGTTTATATGGGGAAAAAAAGTGTCCTTCGATCTTCGTGCGCTCAAAATCTATATCGACGGATCGTGCCGGAAGAATCCCGGAGGAACGGGAGGATTCGCCGCCCGAATTGAGTTTCCATTCGACTGGGATCGTCCAGAAGAGCTCTTGGAGTATCGCGGTTACTTCGAGACAACGAATCAGCGGATGGAAGTCGAACCTTGCATCTTCGGGCACGAGTGGATCTTGGAGTGCGGCATCGACTTGGGCGTGCGCCATTTTCAGATCATTACCGACTCGAAATACCTCTATGAGAACTACAGTAGATCAGTCTGCTGGAGTAGGAATGGCTGGCGTAGTTTCTACGGTCGCCCCCTCGACAACGTCGATCAGTGGAAAGCCTTGCTCCGACTACGCCGAAGGATTGGATACCGGGTTCGGGTCGAGATGAAGTTGATCCAGGGCAAGTCCACACCCATGGCGAAGGCGGTGGACCGTGATGCTCGGGCGGCATCTCTGCTACCGACCAAAATTGACCGTGGTTTCCGAGCAGGCAAGATCGGGCGCTCGAAGAACAACACAGGGAAAGCAGCGAGGATGTTCCCTGCCGCCCGTGACGAGCTTGTGATTCGTATTTACGGCACCAAACGTGTCCGCCGTGACGAGCAAAAGGTCAAGTTCCAGACCTACTCTGAGGAGAAGCGCGACTTCTTCGAGAAGTATCAGGCTTACGCCGATTCATCGATCGGGAACGCCTTACACCGACAGAACATCTATCGAGTGCGGATGAACGACATCCCCCAGTATCCACGAATAGAGGAGATTCTTGCGAAGTTGGAGGAATCTGAGCTCATTGGTCAGATCGTCATTACCGGATGAGAATTAGTTTTTGTGATGGGTGCGGACCCAAGGTTCACTCGGACTGGAGAGGGCCTGCCACCCGCCTGCTCCTCGTTCGCTCAGGGAGCACTGGCCACCCTCACTGTCAAGGGCGTCCAGTCGTAGGTATCTTGTTCCGTGGTTGGGGGCAATGCAATGGCTGATCCGGTTTCCCAAAGTCCCGCTGGCGCGACTGTTATTCCTTCCGAAGGTGTAACGAAGGCGGAAAAGTATTTGGCGAAGCTGTGTAAACGCTCCTTCTTGTCGCTGTGGAGCTATCCCGGTGTTTACCGCGATCAGGGGCGGCCGGGAGGCAAGGGCGACGGAAAAGAACTGTGCGATCTGCTCGTCGTCTTTGAAAATCACGTCATCATCTTTAGCGATAAAGATTGCCGTTTTAATGATGCTTCCGATCTGCAGTTGGCTTGGAGCCGTTGGTTCAAGCGGGCAGTACGGAAATCTGCGGAGCAAGTGTGGGGCGCGGAGCGTTGGATCAAGCTGTTTCCCAATCGGCTTTACCTGGATCGGCAGTGCAGCATCCCGTTTCCCATCAACGTGCCCGACCCTGCCAAGACGATTTTTCACCGAATCGTCGTGGCGCATGACGCTGCCCGCGCCTGCCGAGAAAAACTTGGCGGCAGCGGGAGCCTGATGCTGGACAGTAGTTCGATCGGTGATGCGCATCTATCGGGCATGCCGTTTGCGATCGGCCAAGTCGATCCTGCCAAGGGCTATGTTCACGTATTTGACGACACGACGTTGAATATCGTGATGAGCACGTTGGATACGATCACTGATTTCACCGCATATCTTACGAAGAAAGAGGGATTCCTCACAGGGCACAGGGTGGTCCATGCGGCGGGTGAAGAGGAGCTGCTTGCCATCTACTTGCGAGAACTCAACCACGCCGGCGAACATGATTTTATTGTCGAAGGGGACTACGACACTTTGTCGTTCGACGAAGGATTCTGGGAAGCCTTCGAGAGAAGCCCCGAAAGACACGCCCAGATCGAACGGGACCGTATCAGTTATTCATGGGACAAGCTGATCGAAAAGTTTGCGTTCCACGCCATGACCGGAACGCAATATTTCTCCAGTGGTCAGCCGCTGCGTGAACAGGAGCAAGTATTTCGATTCTTGGCTCGTGAACCGAGAACTCGACGCCGACTCTTAGCCATCAGCCTTCACGAAGTCCTGAGACGAAGCGCCCAGTCGAGCGCGCCCTTTCAAGTTCGCGTCCACCAATCGAGCGACCCTGGGTATCCTCACTACATATTTCTGTTCATGAAGCGTAAGGCGGGCCTCACAGATGAGGAGTACCGCAGGTTCCGAATGAATCTGCTGTCCAACTATTGCTTCGTCGCAAAGCTGAGGTTCCCGAAAGCTACAGACATTATCGGCATTGCCACCGAGGCCGGCCTTACTCCGGAGCGCTCAGAGGATTTTATGTACATGGATGTATCTCGCTGGTCTGCCAGAGACCAGGCGAAGGCAAAGAAAATCCAGGACCGCTTCGGGTTGCTTCGGAAGGTTACGGCGGGCGAGACGCGTGAATATGAATATCCCGTAGACCACAAGGGCAGACCCAGACGTTCGCCTCCTTCTCGCAATTCTCCTTGCCTGTGCGGGTCACGCGAGCGATACAAAAACTGTCACGGCAAGGAGGTCTTTAGGCCAAAACGCAAGCGTGGAAAGTCCGCGTCCAGCACAAGGGCTTAGTGCATGTGCGAAGGACGGCGCCGATGGCCCCGACCGAAACCGTCGGGGTAAACTCCCGGCGCAAATGACGGGGTCGAGGGCGGATCGGTGGGAGCGGTGGATGAGATATCCTCGCGTCGTGGCGTGCATTCAACATAGAGATCAGAGAATATCCACTGGGACACCCTCCTCTCACCCATTTGGGGGTGATAATGTGGATTGAAAGGTTATGGCAGCCACCCCAAGCGCCTGGATCGAAGCCATCGAACCGGTGATGGTGTGCGTCCCAGAGGGCTGGTTCTGGATGGGTTGCGAACTCGGGCGCGATGATGAAAAGCCGGTGCATCGCGTTTGGGTGGATGCCTTCGAACTCGCTGCTTACCAGGTCACGAACGAGGAGTACGCCTGTTTTCTTGCCACGATGCATTATCCCAAGCCGCTGTGCTGGAACGATGCATGTTTCAATCATCCGAAGATGCCCGTCGTCGCGCTATCGTGGCATGAGGCTGTGACCTATTGCGAGTGGCTAAGTCGCGCGAAGGGCAAGCCCTATCGCTTGCCTAGCGAAGCCGAGTGGGAACGCGCCGCACGCGGTGGCGCCGAACGTTCACTGTACCCGTGGGGAGATGCGCCTCCCGAGCAGGTTCCAGATTACGCCGGGCGTTGGAAGAGCGGGCCTGAGCCAGTGGGTCAGTATCCGCCAAACGGTTACGGCCTCTACAATCTGGGCGATAACGTGCATGAATGGTGTGCTGACTGGTACGACGCCAGCTACTACGGCCGCTCTCCCGAACGAAATCCGCGAGGCCCCACAAACGCCAGTCGCCGTGCGTCACGAGGTGGCTCCTGGCGGCACCACATCAAGGTCAGCCGCACTGCGGCGCGCTCAAGCATTCCGCCAGCTTACAAATACGCCGACTACGGTTTCCGAGTCGCGCGGTCCGCGATCACCTGAGGTGACGACGGGACTAAGACAAAGGCCCCACACCCGAGGCCGGCGTATGGGGCACCCAAAATCCTCTCAGCTTCGTGCGTCCGGGGCACCCGCCCTTGTGTTAGTTCTCTTGGGCGAGAAGGGAGCACGGAATGCGCTACCATCGTGTGGCTCTCCGGCAGGAGACAATGAATGAAACGTTCCGCACTCATTCTCACGATCGTATCTCTGCTCGGGATCGCCTACCTCGTCTATACGTTCGCACATCCGCCATGGACTGCGCTGCGCATCGCGGGGCTCGCGGTCATGTTCCCGGCGCTCGCGCTGGTGATCTTGGCGCGCGCTCAGCTTGGTGATTCCTTCACGTTGACGCCCCAGGCGAGGCAACTGGTGACGCGCGGCATCTACTCCCGCATTCGCAATCCGATCTATGTGTTCTCCGCCATTGCTGTGGCGGGACTCATCCTTTTTCTCGAGCGACCCTATTGGTTCCTGGTTCTTGTGCCTGTAGTCGTCGTGCAGTTCTTCCGCGCCCGAGCGGAAGCGCGTGTCCTCGAAGCACGCTTCGGCGAGGAATACCGCCAGTACAAAGCCAGAACGTGGTTCTGAGTTCCCTGCTCGTGCCCCAGCCGTCGCGGAGCGCCTCTTGCATGAAGAAGCTGGACGGACAGAGGGATGACGCAACAGGGGGCGCTACATTCCGCAAGAGAGGAACGCGGGGCGGCAGCGCGGGCGTATCCCATCGGTTGTAGTTGATTGGGGGTGAGTGCCACGATCCTTCGACTCCGCGGCCGGCATTCGCTGCGCGAACGAAGGAAAATCCGGCCCCTGCGCTCAGGATGACAGATTATTAAGTAGGGGGCGCTAGGAAGCGGTGACGCCGCTGGGCGAGACGTATCCTGCGGGCGCCTCCGGCATGGCAATCCAGCAGATGATGTAGGCCAGGCCGCCGACGCCGCCCAGGAAAAAGGCTAAGAGCCAGACAATGCGGATCACCGTTGCGTCGAGATCGAAGAAATCGGCCAGACCGCCGCAGACTCCGGCGATCTTTTTGTCCGTGACCGAGCGCATAAGGCGCTTTCGCGCCGGCGGTGCGGCGGCGACCGGCGTGTCCGGTTGTTTGGCGCCGCAGAGATAGCAAAACCTCGACCCCGCCACGATATCCTTCTGGCAGCTTAAGCAGACCATCGCTTCACCTCCACACGTGCGCCGTCACCATCGTATACGAAAACGCCGCCAAAATAGTTTCCTGCGACACGACCGAATTTCGATGGGTGTCCCGGAAGTCCCTTTTCCCCGGACAGGGCGCTAATAACGCACAAGCTCTTTGACGGCGAGGACGATGTCTTCCGTCTGCGGCAGGATTTCGTCTTCCTGCTTCGGCTGATACGCGCAGAAAGTGTCTTTCGCGGCGACGCGCTTTACCGGCGCATCCAGATCCGCAAAGAGTTCGTCCGCGATGCGCGCGGCAATCTCCGCGCCGTAACCCCAGGAAAGCATGTCTTCATAAGCGACGATTACCCGGCCGGTCTTCTGCACAGACGCGGCAATGGCTTCCCAGTCGTAAGGAGAAAGCGTGCGCAGGTCCAGGATTTCCACGGAAATGCCTTCGCGCTCGAGCTGCCCCGCCGCCACCTCGGCCCGGTGCACCAAGGCGCCGTAAGTGACGATTGTTGCCGCCGTCCCCTCCCGCGCCACCCGCGCCTTGCCGAAAGGAATCGTGAAGTCGGGTCCGGGGTACGGCGAACGGTTGTACGGCTGGCGGTAAAGGTGCTTGTGCTCGAGGAACATCACCGGGTCGTCGCAGCGAACGGCTGTGCGCAGCAGCCCGCAGGTATCCAGCGCCGTTGAAGGCATCACCACGCGGAGCCCGGGAGTGTGCGTAAAGAAAACCTCCCCGCACTGGCTGTGATAGATCGCGCCGCCGGTCAAGTATCCCCCGATGGGCACGCGGATCACGGCCGGGCACTTGAACCCGCCCGCCGAGCGCCAGCGCATCAGGCACAGCTCCGAGCGAATCTGCATCATCGCCGGCCAGATGTAGTCGAAGAATTGGATTTCGGTCACCGGCTTCAAGCCGCGCGTGGCCATTCCGATGGCCCGGCCCACGATGCCCGCTTCGGCGAGCGGCGAATTGAACACGCGGTCCAAGCCGTATTTTTTCTGCAGGCCCGCCGTGGCCTTGAAGACTCCGCCTTTGCCTTTAACCTCTTTGAGATTCTCTTCGCGCGTGCAGTCCGCCACGTCCTCTCCGAAAACGACGATGCGTTCGTCGCGCGCCATCTCCTCCGCGAGCGTGGCCGCAACCGTCTCAACCATCGTCTTCTCCGGCCCGAGCAAGTTCGGCTCGGCCGCAAACGCCGCCGAAGCGGGGTCAACATCCGGCGAATAGACGTGCAATCGGTAAGAGCCGGGCGCCGGCAGCTCCGCCGCCAGCGCCTGATCGGCTGCCTCCTGCACCTCGCGATCCGCGCCGGCCTCGATCGCTTCAAGCTCCTTCGCCTCCAGCACGTTTTCCCGCACGAGCAACAGTCCGAACTTGGCGATGGGGTCGCGGCGCGCTTCCTCATCGCGCTCGGCGGCGGTCTTGTAGAGCTTTTCGTCGTCGGAAAGTGAGTGCGAATACGGCCGCGTGACGTGCGCATGCACCAGCGCCGGCCCGCGCCGCTCGCGGCAGTACTGCACCGCTTCCTTGCACGCCGCGTAACTCACCAGCGGGTCCGTCCCGTCGCATTCCGCGATGTGCAGCCCCGGAAATCCCTGCACCAGCTTGGAGATGCTGCCCCCGGCGGTCTGCGCCTCAACCGGAACGGAAATGGCGTAGCCGTTGTCCTCGATCAGGAAGAGAAGCGGAAGCTTCTTCAGGCAGGCGGCGTTCAGGGCCTCGAAGAACTCGCCTTCGCTCGTCCCGCCCTCCCCGGCGGAGGCATAAACAATCTCTTCGGCGTTGTGGCGCACGCGCTCGCCCATCGGCGCGGCTTTCGCCTGGGCCAAGGCCTTCGGATGCCGGTCGTAATAGAGCGCCGCCTCGGCCGCGCCCGCCGCTTGCAGAAATTGCGAGCCGGTGCACGACGATTTGCTGACGATGTTCCACTTTGGATGGCCCCAGTGCGAAGGCATCTGCCGACCGGCCGACGCCGGGTCGTCCTGCGCCCCCACCGCTTCCAGGAACATCTCCAGCGGCGTGACGCCCATCATCAGGCAGAGCGCGCGGTCGCGGTAGTAGCTGTAAATCCAGTCCACGCCCGGACGCAGGAGCAGACCCATCGCCGCGGTGACGCCCTCGTGCCCCGCGCTTGAGATCTGGAAAAAGATTTTGTTTTGCCGCTTGAGCTGGATTTCCCGGTCATCCATCCGCCGCGAGAGATACATCGTGCGGTAGATTCGAAGGAGTGCTTCGCGGTCGAGCCCCTGGAGTTTCGCGGCGTCCAGGTTGGCCGTCTTGGCGCGCGTTTGTACCGCCATTCAGTCGGACCTCATGGTCTGGCGTTGGAGCGGGACCCGTGGTTCTCTTCTCTGCCCGGAATTCCCTTCTGAGGAAAGACCCATTATACCGAATCTCCGCGCGGGGCACGATCACGGTACACGCGCTTTTCCAAACTCTCAAACCGCTCCCGCGTGGCCGCGAATTCAGGATCCCCCGGCGACAAGACGCGCGGCGCGGCGTTCTTGAAAGGCTCCTCCACCGGCAGGCGCTGCACCCAGCGCTGCTCCGAAAGTTTCTCGTGGTCGGAAAAGTAGAGCCGCACGAGGAGCTTGACCGTGCCGGGCGCTGCGGCGGGCTTCTCCTCTTTCGCGGGCTGGGTCTTTTCTTTGCCCTTCGCCGGCGGCTCCCCCGCGGCGCTTTCGCCAGGACCTGGCCCAGCCGCGTCGCCCCGGTCAAATTTGAAAAGCAGCTTCTTGTCCAGGCGGAACGCCTGCTTCCAGCCCTCCAGCTTGTGCCGGGCCTGCTGGGCCGCGTCTTCGTTGGCGCCAAAATCGAAAGTAAGAAAGGTCTCAGGCATGGCAAAAGTGTGCGATGCCTCACCCGCTGAGTCAAGTCGCTTGCCCTGCGCCACGGCCACCCACTTGCCTCGTCCATCGCTCCCTAGCGAAAAACTTCCTTCACACCGCCGCCAGTATTTGGTTGTCTACAAACCCGATGATTTCCAGCCCAACGGGCAGTTCCGCACCCTCCAGATCATTCCTGAGAATGAGAAGCTGCGGGTGAGAACAAGAATAGGTTACT
>DASZZJ010000011.1:0-7190 GCA_035545075.1 Candidatus Acidiferrales bacterium | reverse complement strand
AGGACTTGAAGCACGGCTTGTGCCGCTGGCGGGGCTGCCGTTCGAAACCCTGCGCGTCGCCGGCCTGAAAGGGAAGGGCGGCGCAACGCTCGCCAGGAATCTTGCCATGCTCTTCCCCGCGATGAGCGACGCCTTTCGAGTTCTTCGCCGCCATAAGCCCGTCGCTGCCTTCGGCGTGGGCGGATACGCGGCGGGCCCCATGCTTCTTGCCGCCTGGCTGAAGGGCATCCCGTTCGTCATCTTTGAGCCCAACGCCGAGCCGGGCTTCACCAACCGCGTCCTCGCTCGCCTCGCCCGGCGAATTGCCACCGCTTACGAAGCGCCCGCTAAATCCTGGGGCGCGAAGGCCGCCGTGACCGGCTGCCCCGTTCGTCCGGGGTTCTTCGGCCTCGCGCTGCGCAAACTGGTCCCACCCTACCGCATCCTCATCACCGGCGGCAGCCAGGGAGCCTTGCCCATCAACCGCGCCTTCGTGGACGCCATGGACCGTCTGGCCGTTCGAAAGAGCGAAATGAGCATCGTGCACCAGACCGGCGAACGGGACTATAATGCGGTTCGCGTCGCCTACGCGCGTCGCGATTTTCCGGCGGAGGTTGTTCCTTTTCTTGCGAACATGGCGGAGCGCTTTGCCTGGGCCGACTTCATCGTTTGCCGGGCCGGAGCCATCACCGTTGCCGAAGTTGCCGCCGCGGGGCGTGCCGCCATCTTCATCCCCTTCGGGGCCGCAACGGACAGCCATCAACTGCGCAACGCGCAGGAGATGGCTCGCGCGGGCGCGGGCCGGGTGATCCCGGAGCCTGAGCTCACGCCGGAACGACTGACGTCTGAGATTTTTTCCCTCCTCGACCAGCCCCGGGAGATCGAACAACTGTCAGGAAACGCGCGGCGCCTCGCCCGGCCCGCGGCCTCACGCGACATCGTGAACCTGATCGAGCAGGTGGCGCGGCCACTTGGGGTGCCGTCATGATGGTTACATTTCGAGATTTTCAGCGCATTCACATGGTCGGCATCGGCGGCATCGGCATGAGCGGCATTGCCGAGGTGTTGCTTACCCTCGGCTATTCCGTTTCCGGCTCGGACACGCGCCTCTCCCCGATCACCGAGCGCCTGCAAGACCTCGGCGCGGGCATCTCCGAGGGCCACAAAGCCGGAAACGTGGAAGGGGCTCACGTCGTCGTCATCTCCTCGGCGATCAAGCCGGACAATCCCGAAGTCCTCGAAGCTCACCGGAGCAAGATTCCCGTCATTCCCCGCGCGGAGATGCTTGCCGAGTTGATGCGCCTCAAGTACGGCATCGCCGTGGCCGGCGCGCACGGAAAAACAACCACGACGTCGCTTGTCGCTTCCGTTCTCGCCGCGGCGCATCTCGATCCGACCTTTGTCGTCGGCGGCCGCGTCAACCAGGCCGGCACCACGGCGCGGCTCGGCCGGGGCGAATACTTCGTCGTCGAGGCCGATGAGAGCGACCGCACCTTCCTGCTCCTGGCTCCCGTCGTCGCCGTCGTCACCACCATTGACCGCGAGCACCTCGACCAGTACGCCTCTCTCAAGGATATTCAGGAGGCTTTCACGCAGTTCGTCAACCGCGTCCCGTTTTACGGCGCCACCATCCTTTGTCTCGATGAGCCAAACGTTCAGGCGATCATCCCCAGCGTCAAGCGCCCCATCATTACCTACGGCACTTCCAGCCAGGCCGATCTCGTCATCAGCGACATCGAGCTGAAAGGTCTCCGCAGCGAATTCCGCCTCACTTACAAGGGCGACGACCTGGGCCTCTTCCATCTCCCCGCGCCCCCTGGCATTCACAATGTCCGCAATGCCGCCGCGGCCGCCGCGGTGGCTCTCTATCTCAACGTTCCCGCGGAGCTCATCCGCGAAGGCCTGGCGAAATTTTCCGGCGTCGGCCGGCGCTTCGAGATCAAGGGCGTGATCAACGACATCACCGTCATTGACGACTACGGCCACCACCCGGCGGAAATTCGCGCCACGCTCGACGCGGCGCGGGGCTGCAAGTTCAATCGGCTCCTCGTGCTGTTCCAGCCGCACCGCTTCACGCGCACGCAGCACCTCTGGGACGATTTCTGCCGCGCCTTCAACCAGGCCGATTTGCTCCTCTTGACCGATATCTACGCCGCCAGCGAGGCGCCCATCCATGGCGTGACAAGCGAGGCCCTCGCGCGCGCCATCCGCGAGGCCGGCCACAAAAACGTTGTTTATCTCGGCTCCCTGCGGGAAGCCATCGAGCATATGTTGCGCGAAGCGCGCCCCGGCGATGCCGTCATGAGCATCGGCGCCGGAAACGTCAGCCGTGCCGGCAACGAACTGACCGCGCTGCTGGGCGCGGAATTGCAGAAGGTTCAATCGGCGCTGAAGCCCGATGAAACTCGATAACCCCAAGATTCTGTCGGCGCTTCCCGGGCTCGGGGCCGAACTTCGCGCCGGTGCGTCTCTCTCCGATCTGACTTCTCTCGGCATCGGCGGCACCACCGATCTCCTCCGTCTTCGCGGCCACGAGGCCATCCCCGATCTCATTCGCCTCCTTGACGACAACGGCATCGCGCACCGCTTCCTCGGCGGCGGAACAAACCTTCTCGTGCGGGACGGCGAACTTCCCTGGGTCGTCCTTCAGCTCGTTCGCCCTGTGGACGACGTCCGCTTGGACGGCAATTTCGCGCAGGTGGACGCCGCCGCCGATCTCGGCCGCACGATCACCTTCTGCGCGAAGCACGACCTCGGTGGAATGGAAGGCCTCATCGGCGTCCCCGGCACGGTCGGCGGCGCCCTGCGCATGAACGCCGGCGCCTACGGCATGCAGATCGGCAGTTACGTCCGCGAGGTGACTCTTTACCGCGCCGCCGCGCGGGCGATTGAAACCCTCCACGGCGGGCAGATTTCGTTCGAATACCGGCACACTTCTTTCGCGCCTGATGATATGATGCTCGCAGTGAAACTGGAACTGCCCTCCAAAGCGTTCCGCGAAATTCTCGAAGGGATTCGTATCTGCAACGAAAAGCGGCGTTCCTCTCAGCCGCTCAATCAAAAAAGCGCGGGCTGCATCTTCAAGAACCCGCCCGGCGCCTCCGCCGGGCGCATGATGGACGAGCTCGGACTCAAGGGACACTCCGTCGGCGACGCCCGCGTCAGCGACCGCCACGCCAATTTCTTCATCAACGCCGGGCGCGCGACCTGCGCGGACATGCTCGCCCTCATCGCCGACGTCCGCGAGCGCGTCCTCAAATCCTTCGGCTTCGATCTTGAAAACGAGGTGATCCTTTGGAACGCCTGAAGCCCATCGCGAGAAGCCGGGCCGCCGGGGCCGACGCCACGGAAGAGAACGTCTATCAGCCGGAGCTGCTTGCCGATGACGAGCCGCGCTATCTCCGCCGCCAGAAGCCGATGGAGATTCGCCGGCGCAAATTCACTCCGCGCTCGTGGGCGTTTTATCGCCGCATTTTGTTCATCACCGTTCTCGTCCTGGCTTGCGGCGCGGCTCTGTATTTCGCCGGCCGCTTTTTCCTCTATTCGCCGAGCGTTTTGCTTTCGAAATCCGATCAGATTGAAATCTTCGGCGCGCACGTCGTCGGCCGCGAATCCGTCGTTTCGCGCTTCTCCGCCGACCGCGGCCGCAGCGTGCTGCTCATTCCCCTCGAACAGCGCCGCCTCGCTCTCGAAGAGCTGCCCTGGATCGAGCAAGCCAGCGTGCAGCGCGTTCTCCCGAATCGCCTCCGCGTCGAAATCACCGAGCGCACGCCCGTCGCGTTTCTGCGCTCCGGCGCGGAGCTGGCGCTCATCGATTCCCACGGCGTGATCCTCGACCGCCCCGACGGGCAGGAATTTCAGTTCCCCATCGTCAGCGGCGTTCCGGAAAGCGTCCCGCGCGCGGAGCGCGAGCGCCGCATGCAGACTTATCAGGAGTTCCTGAAGGGCATCGACCGGGTCAAGTCCGGCTCTTCCGACCGCGTCAGCGAAGTGGACCTTTCCAACCCGAAAAATCTTATCGTGGTCATGACGGGACTTGCCGGGCCGGGCAGCGACGCGCAGGCCGTCACCGTCCATTTCGGTCAGGAAGATTTCGTGAGCAAGTACCGGATGCTGGTGGAGAATTTCGCGCAGTGGCAGGCAAACGTCGGCCGCGTCGTCTCGATCGACTTGCAATACACGCGGCAGGTGGTGGTCAATCCGGAATCGGGCGCCAACGCCGCGCGGCCCGATCCGGCGACGGTGAAATCTCCATGAGCAGGGATATCGGGACGTAACGCGCATCGCGGGCAAGGGAGCAGAGGTTTGGGAAAGCAGGATCGGCACATCGTCGGGCTGGACATCGGGAGCACGAAGACGTGCGTGCTCATCGCCGAGGTTGAGGGAGAACGGCTGAACTTCGTTTCGCTCGGCGCCGCCGAATCGAAGGGACTGCGCAAGGGCTTGATCGTCAATCTCGATTCCGCGGTCAGCTCGATCCGCCGCGCCGTCGAAGAAGCGGAAGGCGTCGCCGGCGTTCCCGTCGAATCCGCGGTCATCGGCGTTGCGGGCGGCCACGTCCGCGGCGTGAACAGCCGCGGCGGCGTGACCCTCGGTTCCCGCGCGCGGGACATCGAGCGCGAAGACATCCGCCGCGCCGTGGACGCTGCGCGCAACATCACTCTCCCCGGCGACCGCGAAGTTCTCCACGTCCTTCCGCACGAATTCATCGTGGACTCGCAGGACGGCATCCGCGACCCGCTCGGGATGGTCGGCCAGCGTCTCGCCGTAAACGTCCATCTGGTTACGGCGTCCGTCGCCGCGACGCAGAATCTCGTCACCGCGGCCAACAAGGCGGGCATCCTCATCACGGACACCGTCCTCGAGCCGCTCGCGTCGGCGGAGTCCTGCCTCACGCAGGACGAGCGCGATCTCGGCTGCTGCCTGCTGGACATCGGCGGCGGCACCACCGAGCTCATCGTCTTCGTGGGCGGCGTCGTCCGCCACACCAGCGCCATCCCCGTCGGCGGCGACCATTTCACAAACGACCTGGCCGTCGGCTTGCGCACGCCCATCCCCGAAGCCGAAAAGATCAAGCGGCGCCACGGCTGCGCCGCCGCATCCCTGCTGACCGAAGACGCCGCGATTGAGATCGCCAGCGTCGGCGACCGGCCGCCGCGCAAGGTCTTCTCGCGCATGCTTACCCAGATCATCGAGCCGCGCGCGCAGGAGCTGCTGGCGCTCATCCGCGATGACCTGCAGCGCGAAGGCCTGGGTTCGCAAATCTCGGCGGGCCTTGTCCTCGCCGGCGGCGCCGCGCGACTCCGCGGCCTGGTGGAGCTGGCCGAGGCGGCATTCCATCAGCCGGTGCGTATCGCCGAACCGCGCGGCCTGGAGCACATGCCGGAATCCATTGGCGTGCCCGAGTACGCGACCGTCGCGGGACTGGTGCTGTATGCGGCGCGAGCCCGCCGAGCCGCCCCGCATCGCCAGGGAGGATTCGTAGGCAAGCTGAAAGCCATGCTCGCCGGGGCTTAAAATTTTTGTGTGAGGGCCTTTTGGCCGCCCACTTCGGGTTCACCAGCCCACTGGGGGAAAACATGACAGCGAAAGACGCAGGGATCCGGATGAGCTTCTGCGAGGAGCTGCAACCGGCCAAAATCAAAGTAGTGGGAGTGGGCGGCGGCGGCTGCAACGCCGTCAACCGCATGATCCGCGCGAAGGTGGAAGGCGTCGAATTCATCGCCGCCAACACCGACCTGCAGGCGCTGAAGCTTTCGCAGGCGCCCGTCAAACTCCAACTCGGCGCGAAGCTCACCAAGGGCCTCGGCGCGGGCGCCAATCCCGAGATCGGCCGCAAGGCCGCTCTGGAAGATACCGAGAAGATCATCGAAGCGCTGGAAGGCGCGGACATGATCTTCATCACGTCGGGTCTCGGCGGCGGCACCGGCAGCGGCGCCGCGCCGGTCTTCGCCTCGCTGGCTGGCGAGCTGGGCGCGCTCACCGTGGCCGTGGTCACCAAACCCTTTGCGTTTGAAGGCAAGCGGCGCATGTTCCAGGCCGAGCAAGCCCTCTCCGAGCTGGTTGGCGCGGTGGATACCGTTATCGTCATTCCCAATGAGCGCTTGATGGAGACGGTCGAGCGCGGCACCAGTTTCTTCGACGCCTTCCGCATCGCCGACGACATCCTGCGGCAGGCCGTCCAGGGCATCTCCGACATCATCACCGTGCCCGGCATCATCAACCGCGACTTTGCCGACGTGAAGGCCATCATGCACGGCCAGGGATACGCGGTGATGGGCACCGCGGTGGCTACGGGCGCCAACCGCGCCGTGGACGCCGCCAATCGCGCCATCGCCAGCCCGCTGCTGGAAGATAATTCCATCCACGGCGCGCACGGCATCCTCATCAATGTTTGCGGCAGCTCCAGCCTGACGCTGCACGAAATCCACGAGGCTTCCTCCATCATCCAGAAAGCGGCGCACGAAAACGCGAACATCATCTTCGGCGCCGTGCAGGACGATTCCATGAAGGAGGCCGTGAAGATCACTGTGATTGCCGCGGGCTTCCGCGAAGTGCAAAGGAAATCCCCGCAGGAGCGTCCGCAGTTCCTGACCAAGACCTGGAAGGCCGGCCGCGAGGTTGCGGCCGCTGCCGCCGCCGCTGGGGCCGGATCGCCGAACATCGTGCAACAGGTCCAGCAAAATGTGCGCGAGGCGGGCCCGGAAATTCCAGCCGACGATCTCGACGTGCCGACGTTCTTGCGCCGCCAAGCCCAGAAGGCCTGATCCTTGATTGGTGGCTGGTGAGGGCTGGCTGGTGACTGGCGAGGAGCGGAAGGAGAATTCACCACAGAGAGCACAGAGTCCACAGAGTAGAGATTCGAGGCAGCGTTCATCGCCAACACAACCCCCCACCCCCTGTTGTTTTTGAAAGAGTGCGGAAGCGAAAGAAAGAAAAGGGTTTGCGGCGCTTTCTGCGCACGGCAAGAGTGAAAAGAGTGCGGAAGAGCATGAAAAGAAACGAGATGAATGGCGAGCGATGAATGCTGGACGCGGAGAGAAGTATTGATGAAACGAGGTGATGAGGGGCCCCACCCCCCGTTGATTTGCGTATGAGTGGCAAACAAAGGGGTTACAGGCGAAGAGTGAGAAAGAGTGCGCAACAGGAAGGAAGTAAAGGAGATAGATGAGGTAGAGGAAGTGAAGGAAGGAAAGAGGCTGATCCTGATC
>DASZZJ010000010.1:0-2482 GCA_035545075.1 Candidatus Acidiferrales bacterium | reverse complement strand
CCGTCGAAACCGCGTTGGTCTGCGACAGCCGAAAGGGCAAAGGAGAGATACTTTCCCTTGCAGCGGTTTCGCCGAGCGGCGGCATTGGGTGAATTCCCTCACGAGACGTCGGGCCGCCGCGTGTCCCCGCGGGGAATCCTCCGTGGCGGGGCGGCTTCAGACCACCACGGGAACAACCTGTTGAGAATTGACACCTAGCTGCCACTCAACTCTTCAGCTCGATTTCTTCGCCTGCTGTCGCAAGAACTCGGCTGGAGTCTCGATTCGGACGCCGGCCACGCTCTTTCCGAGAAGAGGTCCGAAGTCGCGCAGGTCGCCGGTAATCAAGTGCGTCGCACCGGCGGCGATAGCCGACTGGAGAATCGAGCGGTCCTTTTCCGCAAGCCGGATCGAGCCAGGCAGCTGCGTCTCCGGAGCCTCCGCGACGATACTCGTCCTTCGAAGAAAGATCGCGAGGCGAGCGCGGGCCGCCTCCGTTTCCAGATTTCGCCGAGCCTCCTCAGCCGCGTAACCTGACGTGAGAACTTCCGTCTCCCGGGCTTCCCAGAGTCTCAGTAGACCGGCACCTTCGCGATAGGCCGCAGAGAACAGGACATTGGCGTCGAGAAAGATTCGGGTCACACTCGACGCGGCCTATGGCCCGCCAGGTTTCCGATGCTTGATCTTCGCCGGATCGAGACCCATCCTTCGAACCGCTTCGCGGGCCTTCCCATAGTCCTGCTTGTCAACGGCATTCGACAGCAAGAACTCGGCCTTGCGTTCCGGCGTGTAGATCTCGACCGGCAAGACGGCGGCTGGCCGCAACAGCACGCCGTATGGCGACTCTTCCGCCAGGACCATCGTGCCTTCCTCGAATCCATACCGACGGCGCATCTTCGCCGGCAACACGATCGTCCCTCGCTTGCCAATCCGGGTCGGCTCGCTCATGCGGGCAATATATCAGAGTTTCAGCTATTCGGTTAATCTGTGCATCGTGGTGTGGTGCGTGCTTCGGCGGAGATTCACCGCGGTAGGCAGATGAGTCCGCCGTCATCTCTTGGCCCCGGCTCGCAGCGTGAGGAGTCTCCCGAAGGGAGGAGCCTCGCGATGCGGGAGCGAACGGGAGCGACGACCGATCAGGCTCCCGAAGTGCCGGCGTCGAGAAACAGCAGGTAATCGGTCGCCGCGGGCTTCTTGCCGACCTGGCGGAACATCGTCGCGACCTGGCCGCGGTGATAGGTCGAATGGTTCACGATGTGCACGAGCAGCTCGCCAAGCTCGTAGCTCCACGGCTCGCCCTTAACGTTCCGGTAGCTGACCGTCTCGTCCATCCGGGCGTCCGTCAAACTCTCGACGAACGCTTTTTGGCCTGCCTCCACAGCGCTCCACTTCTCCTTCAAGACCGGGAGGGTCGGGACCTCCTGCGCCGGGGGTAGCCCCGGAGGCGAGACGCCCTTGAGCCGCTCGAGCCAGACCCACTCCGCCGCATACAGGTGGCCGAGCGTCCCGAGCACCGACGGGAAGCTCCCGCCGAGCTTTCGCTCCAGCTCTTCCTCCGTGAGCGTGGACGCGGACTCGAGCACTTTCGCATTGGCCCACCGGTTGTAGTTGAAGAGCTTGGTCACTTCCTCCGGAGATCGCGGCATTTCTTCTCCCCTCAGCGCTTGTGATCCTGACACCTTACCGCGAGGCGCTCTTCAACCGCGCCCCGGCGAGCCTGACCTGACACCAACCAACACAGCCCGACGCGGCGCTCGGCGAGCAGCAGGCCCGTATCTAACCTGAACGCGGTGATGTTTAGGTCGACAAAGGGGGTTGCTTCCCGCGTCGGGATTGCGCTAGATTCTCGTATGGCGCTGATCCGCGCCCAACCTCGATGGCCTTTCCCCAGCGAAGGCCCTCGCCGAGGCAAAGGGGGGAATACTCCCGGATCGGCATGATGAACCTTCGTCCTCGCGGACGACGCTGCTGGGGAGCTTCGCTCGCGAATGGAACGAAGGAGACCGTTATGCCGAAACAGAAAGACCTCAAGCGGCTTGTCCGTTCCCGCATGAAGAAAACCGGCGAGGCGTACACAGCAGCGCGGCTTCAACTGCTGGAGAAGAGCGAGCCAACTCCCTCCAACTACGCCGAAGTTGCAGGCATGAGCGACGCCTCCGTCAGCAAGCGGACCGGGCGCACGTGGGCGCAATGGGTCGGCGTGCTCGATCGAGCGCGGGCAGCCGAGAAACCTCATCGCGAGATCGCTGAATACGTTTCGTCACTTGGCACACCTGACTGGTGGTCTCAGATGGTGACCGTCGGATACGAGCGCATTCGCGGTCTGCGTGATCGAGGACAACGTCGAGGCGGCGGGTACGAAGCGAGCAAGAGCCGCACGTTCAATGTTTCCGTGGGCGCTCTCTTCAATGCTTTCGCCAACACCCGCCAGCGTCGGCGGTGGCTACCCGTGAAGATCGCCGTTTGCTCAGCCAATCCACAGAAAAGGATGCGCGTGACCTGG
>DASZZJ010000009.1:0-2540 GCA_035545075.1 Candidatus Acidiferrales bacterium | reverse complement strand
GCGCTTCGAGAACTTCCGGCGGGATGCGCAGGACGCTGGAAAGGAGGCGGGCGGCAAGCTCCGCATCCTTGATCTCCCCGGGGACGGCGAAACAGGAATCCACCGGAACGCTCATCGCGAGGGGATGCAGATTGCGGTCGTAAATGGAGCCGCGGCGCGGCGTAACCTCGACGATACGCTGCTGCTGCCTTTGCGCTCGCCCGAGATACTCGCTGTAACGGATGAGCTGCAGCCAGGCGAGGCGCCCCGTGACTGCCAGCATCGAAAAGGCCGCCACGCCGGCGACGATGAGCATGCGGACGTGGGGACGTGGTGGCTGCATCAATTCTCAGGCCGGCTGGTTTTCCGGCCGGATGGTCAATGTCAGGAACCTCTTTTTGCCGGGGTGCTTTCCGGCCCGCTCCCTTCGGCGTTTCCGCTACTGCGCACGCGTGGCGCGCACGTAGCGGACGGCGGCGACTTCCGCGCCGCCCGGAGCGTTGGTCGGCTCCATCTGATTCGGAAGCGGTTCGGTCAGGCCAAGCTGCCGGCGCGCGATCACATCAATGCGCATGGGATTGCGGAGGCCGGCCACTTCCAGCCTGAGTTCGGAATTGAGGGCCGAGGCCTGCGCCTGCTTTCCCTTCAGCTCTTCGAGTTGAAAGCTGAGCTCGAGGCAGTGAAAGCGCTGATAGCCGTACAAAAGGAAGAAAGCGGCAAAGGCGCACCAGAGAGCCGCGGTGCGCGCAAGGTCTCGCATGCGGGCCGGCTGTACGATGCGCACGCGCCGCGAGTTGTCGATCCTCTTGACGGTGTGAAATTCGGTTAAACGCCGGCGTTTCTTGTTGCGCAAAACACTCACACTTTCTCGGCGCAGCGAAGTTTCGCGCTGCGCGCCCGCGGGTTTCCGGCTATTTCTTCCTCGCCGGGCCGCACCACGTGCTTCGTCAGATTCCGGAGCGCTCCCTCGCGCTCCCCTTGCTGAAAAGCGTGTTTCACCAGGCGGTCTTCGCCCGAGTGATAGCTGAGCACAACCCAGCGGCCGCCGGAAGCTAATGTGGCGGGGGTCCGGAGAAGAAACTGCCCGAGATCCTCCACTTCTCGATTCACCGCTATCCGCAGCGCCAGAAACGTTTTTGTCGCGGGATGCAGTCTCTGCCTTCCCCTTAGACTCCGGGCCCCTGCCACAACCGTTGCCAGGTGCGCGGTGTCCCGGATGGGGCGCGCGCGTACGATGTTCCTGGCGATCCTTCTGGAATCGCGCTCTTCGGCTTCCCGATAGAGCAGATCGGCCAAATCCTTTTCCTGCCAGCGATTCACAATATCTCCTGCCGTTGCCGTGTCACGCTCGTCCATGCGCATATCGAGCGGACCCGCTTCGCGAAAAGAGAAGCCGCGCTCGGGGCGGTCAAGCTGCATGCTGGAAACCCCCAGATCGGCCAAAACGCCGTCCGCCGGCGGCAGACCCAGCTCCTGCGCGACCGTCGCAATCCGAGAAAACACAGAGTGCACCAGAGTCACCGTCGCCCCAAAAGTCTTCATCCGCTCCCGGGCCAGTTCGATGGCCTGTGCGTCCCGGTCCAGACTGACCAATCTCCCGCGGCCAGAGGTCAGCCGCTGCGCGATCGCCGCCGAGTGGCCGCCGGCTCCCAGAGTTGCGTCGATGTAGGTTCCTTCGGGTCTGATTCGCAGCCATTCGAGCACCTCTCGCAAGAGCACCGGCGTGTGTGGCTCGGCTTCACTGACCACAAGCGGCGCACCCGAGCGCTTCAATCCCTAGATCCCCATGTCTTGCAAAGCCTTGTAATCGTCGTCCGTGAACGGCGAGTTCTTCAGGTCTTCGAGCACTCGAGCGTGAATCATGACCTCGAGATAATCGAGGCTGCCGAAGACATCCACCTCGCCCTTCATCTTCGCGGCCTCACGCAGCACCGCCGGCAGGAGGACCCTGCCCTGCCCGTCCATGTCCACCGTCTGGCCGAAGTAGCTCGTGCGCAGCAAAAACTTCCGTTTGGCGGGGCTCTGCGAGGACGCCTGGGAGAGCTTGTCCTCGATTTTTGACCAGACCTTCATGGGATAGATGCGCGCGGATTCGCCCGTGGTGCTGGTGATGTAGAACTGGCTGCCATACTTTTTCAGCGCGTCGAGAAACACGGCGGGTATTTTCAACCTGCCCTTCTCGTCCACCTTCGCCGGACAATTTCCCCGCAGCTTCATGAGCCCCACAGAAACCGTGAATGTGTATGCCCCGGAACACGCCGCCTTTTCGAAACCCAGAAAAATTCTATTCTTTTCTACCGCGCCCTACCGGCCCCTACTCCTTGCCACTCTCACCCACTTTGACCCACATGATAGGCTGCATTCGCGCGATGTCAAGGGAAAAACGCAGGACTGTGAAAGAAAATGGCTGCCTTTGCCGGCCCGTGTGAGCAAAACGAAAACAAAGAAAAACGCCGCTACAGATTGTGTGTTTCAATCGCCGCGACAACGACCGTTGGGGGTCTATTTCCCGGGCTGCGAAGCGGCGGCGCGCTCCTGTGGAATGCGGGGCAGGACGCGGA
>DASZZJ010000008.1:0-5881 GCA_035545075.1 Candidatus Acidiferrales bacterium | reverse complement strand
AGCCCCGCGGCAAAAGGGCACGGGACCCGGTTCCGGGTGACGTTGCCGCTGGCGAAGAAATTCTCGGAACGAATTCCGCATCAGAACAGAGGGGAATCATGAGAACCATCCTGATCGTCGACGACGAGCCGGCGGCGCGTTACGCTCTGCGGCGCGCGCTGGAGACGAAGTACCGCATTGCGGAGGCAGACTCCGCGGAGGCCGCGCGAGCGGCGCTGCCGCGCGAGCAGCCTGACCTCGTGCTTCTGGACGTGATCCTGCCGGGAGAAGACGGCCTGTCGTTTTTACGCTGGATGCGCGAGCAGGGAATTGAATTGCCGGTGCTGATGGTCTCGGCCCTGGACACCGCGAAGACGGCGGTCGAGGCGCTGCGGCTGGGCGCGGCGGACTATCTTGTGAAGGGATTCGAGCTGGAGGAGCTGCGGCAGCGCGTCGCCAACCTGCTGAAGCTTTCCACGCTCGAGCGGGAGAACGCCGGGCTGCGCAGGCAACTCGCCTGCGAAGGGCAGTTCGGCCCGTTGATTGGGCGCACTGCGGAGATGCGGCGGGCCTTCGAAGTCGCGGATCGCGTCGCGTCCACCGATTCCACGGTGCTGATTCTCGGCGAAAGCGGCACGGGCAAGGATCTGCTGGCGCAGGAGATTCACGGCCGCTCACCCCGTGCGGGGAAGCCCTTCGTGGCCGTGAACTGCGCGGCGCTGCCGGAGACATTGATCGAATCGGAGCTGTTCGGGTACGAACGCGGGGCTTTCACCGGAGCGGCGCAGCAGAAAAAAGGGAAGTTCGAGCTGGCTTCGGGCGGCACGCTCTTCCTCGATGAAATCGGCGATATGAACCCGTTGACGCAGGCGAAGGTGCTGCGCGCGCTGGAGAACCGCACCATCGAGCGGCTCGGCGGCACGCAGCCGATCGCCGTTGACGTCCGGGTGATCAGCGCGACGCACCGCGATCTGCCGGCGGAAATTCGCGCCGGGAAGTTTCGCGAAGATCTTTTCTACCGGCTGCGCGTGGTGAGCATCGAATTGCCGCCGCTGCGCGCGCACAAGGAAGACATTCCACTGCTCACGGATGCTTTTCTCCAACTGCACGGAGCGCGGCTGGGGCGCACGGCCCGGGTGTCTCAGGAGGCGCTCGGGGCGCTGGCGCGCTACGACTGGCCGGGCAACGTGCGGGAGCTGAAGAACGCGCTCGAGCGCAGCCTGGTGCTCTGTCGCGGAACGGACATTGGCGCAGAGGATCTCCCCGGCGAAATCATCCGCGGCGAGGGGCTGGTGGCGAAGCGCGATTCGAACGGGAGCGAAGCGGGCCTCACGGAGACGGATTTTCGCGAGGCCAAACGGAAGTTTGAAATTGCCTACCTGACGCGGCAGTTGGCGGAACGGCGATGGAACGTCTCGCGCACGGCCGCGGCCATCGGCCTTCACCGCCAGAGCTTGCAGGAAAAACTGCGGGAACTCGGCATTCGGCGGCCTGGGCACGAGCCGGTCGAAGCCGCGGAAGGGCAGTAGGCGTTCGTGACCGCGGAGACTTCATCGAGCGCGACAAGACTCGCCGGATACGTCATGGCGGGAGGGGCCAGCTCACGCTTCGGCAGCGACAAGGCGCTTGCCGACCTCGGCGGGAAGCCGATGCTCCTGCGCATGGCGGAGCTGGTGGAAAAGGTGACCGGTTCGGTGGCTGTCGTCGCAACCATGGGCCGCTACGCAAATTTCGGCATTCCCGTTGTGGCGGATCGCTGGCCCGGCGCGGGTCCGCTCGGCGGGATCGCAACGGCGCTGCTGCATGCGGCGGAGACGTCGGCGGAATGTGTCTGGACGCTCATACTCGGCTGCGACCTGCCGTTTTTGTCCGAAGAATGGCTCGTTTACCTCACGCAGCAGGCGAAGAGCAGCGGCGCGCAGGCCGTCGTTCCCGCTTCCCCCGAAGGGCTCGAGCCGCTGTGCGCCTGCTATCGCGCGGACGCCGGGCCGGCGCTGCGGGCGATGCTGGACCGGGGCGTGCGCAAGATAACCGCGGCGCTCGAAAATCTGGCAACGGAAGCCCTTGACGAGTCGCGCTGGAAACGGTTTGATAGCTCGGGCCGGTTGTTCCGCAACATGAATACGGCGGCGGACTACGAGCAAATCCGCGCCGAATGGGGAAACGGAATCCGTTGAGCGACATCTTTTTCGAATTTCGCGGCGTTTGCAAGTCGTTCGATGAGCGGCTTGTGCTGGACCACGTGAGCTTCAGCGTGAACCGCGGCGAGACGTGCGTGATCATGGGCCGCAGCGGCGTGGGGAAGTCGGTTGCGCTCAAGCACATCATGGGTTTTCTGCGGGCCGATGCCGGCCGGGTGTTCGTCGCGGGGGAAGACGTCACGAATCTTTCCGAGGATGAATTCGCGCGCGTGCGCTCCAAAGTGACGATGGTTTTTCAGTCCGGCGCGCTGTTTGATTCCCTGACGGTCGGCGAAAACATCGCATTTGCCCTGGCCGGGCGAAAAGATATGGACGCCGACGCCGAGGATACGCGGGTGCGCGAACTGGCGGAGATGCTCGAGGTCGCGGACGCTCTTCAAAAGCTGCCGTCGGAACTTTCCACCGGGATGAAGCGAGCGGTGGCCATCGCCCGCGCCCTGGCGCAGGACCCGGAAGCGATTCTGTTCGACGAGCCGACGACGATGGTGGACCCCATCATGGCGGGGCACATGAGCGAGTTGATCCTCCGGCTCAAGCAGCGCTTCCAGAAGACCTTCATCGTCGTAACGCACGACACGCACCTGGCGAAAAAACTCGCCGACAACCTCGTCTTTCTTCAGGACGGCCGCGTTTCGTTTTTTGGTCCCTGGAAAGATTTTGAGAACAGTGCGGACGCCTTTCTGCGCAATTTCCGCAAGCAGGACGAGCTCATCCCCGCGCTGGACGTAACGGTGTGAGCCAGGTCGATCCGAAAACAGGGATAGCCGCAGCCCAGCTCCCCCGCGAGATGGGCTTGCGGGACGTTCTGCTCTTCAACCTTGCGGCAGTGCTGGGGCCGCGGTGGATCGCCGCGGCGGCGCATAACGGCACGTCCTCGATCAGCCTGTGGGTCATCGCCGTCGTGGGATTCTTTCTGCCATCGACGCTGGTCATCAACGAACTTTCCTCGCGCTTCCCGGTGGAAGGAGGGCTTTACGTTTGGTCCAAGGAAGCGTTCGGCGATTTTCACGGCTTCGTCGCCGGATGGACGTACTGGATTTTCACGTTCTTCTACTTCCCCGGCCTGCTGCTGGCCAGCGCAGCGATGGGCGGTTACATCATGGGTGCGGGAGGCACGGCGCTGGCGCAGAACCGCACTTTTCTCCTGGCGGGCTCGTTCGTCCTGCTGGCCGTGGCCGTGCTGTTGAATATCGTCGGACTGAACGTTGGCAAATGGCTGCAGAACGCCGGCGGGGTGGCCACGTACATTCCCTTGCTGATGCTCACGGGAATCGCGGCGGTCGTGTGGTTCAAGCACGGATCGGTGACGCATTTTACCTGGGCCAACATGAAGCCCGTGTGGAACTGGGACACGGTGAACTTCTGGTCGCAGATCGCGTTTGCGTTCACCGGGCTCGAGCTGGTCTCCGCCATGAGCCAGGAAGTTCGCGATCCCCGGCGGACACTGCCCCGCGCCGCGCTCGGCGCGGGTGCGCTGATCGCGGCGATCTACATCGCCGGGACATTCGCGGTGCTCGCGATGGTACCGGACGCGCAAGTGGATCCGAAGAGTGGAGTGTTCCAGGCCATTACGCTCGGCTCGACGGCCATGGGGATCGGGTTCTTCGGCGTGGTGGCAGCGCTCTTGGTGTCCGTCGGCAACGCCGGAGGCGTGGGCAGCACGGTGGCTGGAGTCGCGCGCGTTCCTTTCGTGGTCGGGATTGACCGTTACCTTCCGGCGGCCTTCGGGAAGATTCACCCGCGCTGGAAAACTCCGCACATTTCAATCCTGGTGCAAGCCGTGATTTCCGGCGCGATTCTGCTCGTCAGCCAGATCAACGAGAGCACACGGGGCGCATACCAATTCCTGGTGGACGCAGCGATCATTCTCTACTTCATCCCGTTTCTCTACATGTACGCGGCGGCCATCAAGCTCGCCGGCCGCGCGGATCGCCGGGAGAATGCGCACGCCGTGCTCATCCCGGGAGGAAAGCCCGGAGTGTGGATCGCGGCGGGGCTGGGGTTCCTGGTGGTGCTGATCGGGATATTCGTGTCGCTGGTTCCTCCCGGGGATTCCACCGACAAATTCGGGTTCGAGGCGAAACTGGTGGGCGGGACGGTTGCTGCGATTGTGTTAGGGCTAGTGCTTTATTGGCGCGGGGCGCGCGCAAAGTCGCGGGAAAGCGCTGCAGCGGGAAACGCTCAGTAGACGTGCCAGCGAACGCGGCTTGCGAAAATGCCGGGTTTGGATTTCTGCGGCAGCCTGCTAAAAGCCCTCGCGGGTTAACTTCTCGAGAGAAATCCGGGAGGGCGCGTTGCGCTCGTCGAGCACCCGCTCGACGTACTTCGCGATCATGTCGGCTTCCAGGTTGACTGCGTCGCCCGGCTTGCGGTCCTTCAGGTTCGTGTTCGCGTAAGTGAACGGGATGATGGCCATCTTGGCGATGCCGTCGCGCCAATCCGCGACGGTTAGGCTGATGCCGTCCACGGCAATCGAACCCTTACTCGCCACGTAGCGCGCGATTTCCCGCGGGACCTGCACGGCGTAAAGCCAATTCTCACCTTCGGGCACGATATGCACGACACGGCCGATGCCGTCCACGTGGCCCTGCACGAAGTGCCCGCCGAATTCTTTTCCCGCCGTGAGCGGCTGCTCGAGATTCACGCGCGCGCCGGGCCGCAGCTCCTGGAACGATGTGCAGCGAATTGTCTCGCCGGAAAGATCGGCCGTAAAACGCGCTTTGTCGAGCGCCACAACGGTGAGGCAGCAGCCGTTGACGGCAATGCTCTTCGAGACAGCAAGCGACGGCGCGAGGCTCGGCGCGAGCACGACGAGCTTCCCGCCTTCGCTCCCGGCTGCCAGCGAATCAATGGTTCCGACGTGCTCGATGATTCCCGTAAACATCCTGGAGGTATCCTTCTATGGCAAAGTCCGGACCGAATTGCCGCGTGCGGATTTTCTCGAGCGGCGGAATCAACGGATTCTTCGCGCGCGCGAAGGGCAGGTCGGCCATGCCTGCAAGCCTGGGCGCAAAAAATAAGGAGACCTTCTGCACGATCCCTGCCGCCAGCGCTGCGCCGTTCAGCTCGCTGCCCGCCTCCAGGAGCACGCTCAGGATATCCCGCTTGCCGAGTTCTTCCAGCACGGTCTTCAACGGGATCCGGGCGCGCTCGCCGCGCACCGAAACCACTTCCACGCCAGCGCGTTCGAGCCGCTTTACTTTCGATGATTTTCCGCGCGCCCGCGTGAAAACGAGCAGGTCGTCGTCGGCCGTTTCGACGATTCGTGAACGCGCGGCGAGGCGCAGTTTGGAATCGAGTATCACCCTCAACAGGCGCCGGCGCCGCGGGAGTCCGCTGCGGTCCGTCAGGAGGGGATTATCGGCGAGGATTGTGCCGATTCCCGTGAGCAGCGCGTCGCTCGAGTGACGCATGCGATGCACCTCCGCGCGGGACTCCTCGCTGGTGAACCACGTCGAACTCTTCGGCCGGCTCGAATTCGCAAGCGCGAGCTGGCCGTCCAGGGTCAGCGCCGACTTGAGGGTGACCAGAGGCCGCCGCGTGCGGATCCAGCAGGCGAACGCCTCGTTGAGGCGCTGCGCCTCGTCATCGAGGGTGCCGTGGTCAACTTCGATCCCATTCGAACGCAACGCATCGAAACCCTTGCCCGCGACCCCCGGATTCGGATCCTCCATCGCCGCGACGACCCGGCGAATTCCCGC
>DASZZJ010000007.1:0-3849 GCA_035545075.1 Candidatus Acidiferrales bacterium | reverse complement strand
CGTCTAGGCTTTCGGATCGTCGATGACGATCTGAACGTCGATGTGCCCGAAGTCGCGCCGGCGAATTCGTTCGGTCACATGTCAGCCGAGCGATGCGGGAGCGGTATTCCCACGCCCGCATGGACGCGATGCTTACATCGTTTGATCGTTGAACTCGTTCTCGTAGGACCTCGCATGCGTCGGCGCATACAGCCTCCTCAAACGTCACCCATGAAATTCTGTCCGACCTGCCGGGGAACTAGCCGGGATTTCTCACACAACCACTAGCAAAAAGCCGCTGCATCTGGCATAACTGAGTTTCCAGGCAACAGTTAGAGCCCAGGAGGCAGCGGCTTTCGCTATGACACAGTGTAACCAAGAAACGTTCGAGTTTGAAGCGCATTTTTCGCGGGGTGTAACGGCGCGGTTCGACGGCGGCACGATGACGTCGGACGGCGGAGCGCTACTGCTGCGGCAGACCGACCAGCGGCTGAATCTGCTGGGGCGGCTGGCGGCCTGTTTTGAGGACCACCGCAACCCCTGGCTGATCTCGCACAGCGTGCGGGAGCTGGTGTCGCAGCGAGTGTACGGGTTGGCGCTGGGCTACGAGGATCTGAACGATCATGATCAGTTGCGGGAAGATCCGCTGCTGGCGGTGCTGAGCGGCAAGCGGCGGGTGGGGGAGGAAGCGCTGGCCGGCAAGAGCACGCTGAACCGTCTGGAGCTGAGCACGCAGACACCCAGCCGCTATAAGAAGATTCACTGCCGGCAGGAGGCCATCGACGCCTTATGGACAACGGTCTTCCTGGAGGCGCACGGCGCGCCGCCCGAGCGGATCGTGCTGGACCTGGACACCACCGACCTGCCCCTGGACGGCCACCAGGAAGGGCGCTTCTTCCACGGCTACTACGATGAATACTGTTATCTGCCACTCTATATCTTCGCGGGCGAGCACCTGTTGTGCGCGCGCTTGCGGACGGCCGATCATGACGCCGCGGCCGGGAGCAAGGAGGAAGTAGAGCGGATCGTGAAGCAGATCCGTCAGGCATGGCCGGAGGTGGAGATCATCCTGCGCGCCGACTCGGGTTTCTGCCGGGACGAGTTGATGCAGTGGTGCGAGGAGCACAACGTCGGCTACGTGTTCGGCTTTGCGCGCAACGACCGGCTGCGGCGCCTCATCGATCCGCCGATGCGGGAAGCGGCCCGGTTGCAGAAAGAATCGGGCCAACCGGCGCGCGTGTTCAGCGAGTTTGACTACCAGACCACGACGGGCTCCTGGAGCCGGATGCGGCGGGTGGTGGCCAAAGCCGAGCAACTGGAGGGCAAGGAAAATCCGCGCTACGTGGTGACCAACCTCGACGCCCAGCAGTGGCCGGCGCGGAAACTGTATGAGGACCTGTACTGCGAGCGCGGCGAGATGGAGAACCGCATCAAGGAGCAGTTGTCGTTGTTTGCCGGGCGCGTGAGCGCCGAGACTATGCGGGCCAACCAACTGCGGTTGGACTTCTCGGCGGCGGCTTATGTGCTGCTGCACGGCTTGCGGCGGATTGGGTTGCAGGGCACGGAGTTGGCGCGGGCGCAAGCCACCACCATTCGTCTGCGGCTGTTGAAGATCGGTGCGCAGATCCGGATTACGGCCCGCAAGGTGTGGTTGTCGCTGGCCTCCAGCTACCCGCTGCAGCCGCTGTTTCGGCAAGTCTGGGCGGCGCTGCGCTGCTGAGCCCGAGCGCTTCGGCTACGACCATAGAAGAAAATCGGCCAGGACCAATCGGAGGGAGAAGTTTGTTTAAAACCCTCTCCCGCACCTGCGCCAGCGTCCGCAAACTGCCTCCCCGCCCCCGCAAAGGCCACGCCACAACGCGCTCCAGCTAAGCCTGCCCCAAAACACCGCCGAAATCACCCCTCCCCGGCCGCCAATCGTTCGTAACTCACGCCGTGTGAGAAATGCGGGCTAGCAGCCCGTGGCAGAAACCACTCTACTGGAAAAACGACATGGCAACCGGGCGGAGTCATGATTCCTTGGCAATACTGGCGCGGAGAAGCCTGTCGCCCATCTCCGAAGCGCTCGGAACACGCTTTGAACCGCGGCTGCGGCGCAGAGCGGCGCAAGGACGCCGTTCTTGCTCCCCCGGCCTTGCCTTGGTTTGCCCCATCCGCTCAACTTGCGCAGCAGCAGCCCGATGTTGAACGCCGCTGCCTGCACCAACACCCGCTTGTTCACGTTGTCCTCGCCGCGCACGTACATGCGCCGCATCGCGCCGGTTTCATAACAGTGCGCAAAGCTTCTCTCGCATAACTCGCCACGCAGTTTCTGCAGTCGCTTCGACCGCTCGGCGCGCACCCGCCGCCGGTTCGCGTACACGCAGCGCTGTTCTGTCGCTTTGCCAGACCACTTCCGTTTGCCGCGCTCCGGCTCCGGTACGTAACTGCGAATCTCGCGCTCGGCCAACTCCACCATCACCGCGCCGCTGTGATAGCCCTTGTCCATCACCACTTCTTCGATGCCCGCCGGATGCGATTCCTTGGCTTCCTGCTGCGCCGCGTCAAGCGTCTCGGGGTAGCTCGTCGTATCGCCGCGATCGGCCGGCTGCACCGTCACCGCGAGCAACGCGCCCGACGCCAGATCCACCGCGTGCTCGGCCTTGTACGCCAGCTTCGTGCGCCCGTCCTTCATCTTCGTGATGCGCGCCGAAGGGTCGTTGGGATTGGTCCAATCGTCGTTGGACGCCTTCTTCTTGCGCTTGCGATCCAGCCGCGCCGCCTGCTCTTTGGTGGGGTTCTCGATGCCTTCGGCTTCGGCCAACTGCTTGAGGTACTCGTCGTAGCTCACGCCCGTGTCGCGCCGCACCAGACTCTTCATCGACGCGTTCGCCGCCAGCGTCGTCGCGTCGATACACACGCTCTGCGCATCCGCCAACCCATGCTTGCGCAGAATCTTCAGGACCCACTTCATCACCGCGCGATGGGTCTGGACCGAGTACAGTCGTCTGGTCCTCGACACCGTCGAATGATCCGGCGTTGACTCGATCAAATCGTAGCCTAGGAACTTGCGGAAGCTGAAACTATCGGCCGCGCGCCACGCGATGCCGCGCTCCGAATCGATGCCTTCGAAGTAGCCCAGCAACAGCATCCGGAAGTAGGTTCCAGGAGTAATCGACGGACGGCCCGAGCTGCTCTTGTAATACTTCCGGCAGATGGTTTCGATGCGCTGATCGAACTTCTCAGCCTCCAGAACCGCGTTCAGCCGTTCGTAAAAGACATGACCCGGAGCGCTGACGATCTCGCTCGATGTCACCCAAAGATCCTGCTGCTTCTCACGATCCTTCTTCCGCCCCATGCCCATACCAGAAAGACGTCTCAAACAATATGGAGGTCACATGTTTCGGAAAAATGTTTGCCGGTTCTACCACGGGCTGCTAGCTTGGTCAGTGACGAACAATGCGCCGTCTTGGATTACAGTAGTCAACGGGCCTAATTTTATCGGCACCAACACGATTTTTTACAATGTTTCTCCGAATCCTGGCAGTGCCCGCCAAGGCACTCTCACGGTCGCCGGCGGCGAGTTGTTCACGGTTCGTCAAGCGGGCGCCCTGCCACTCGCACTGTTCCGTGATTCCACCGGCGCAATCCGGCTGTCCACATATGGATCTCCCGCAATCCTGGACTTTGGTGGCCAGTTTCCAGCCGATCCGTCCGCCGCGAAAGACACCGATGGGAATATATTTACCGCGGTAAGGGACAGCTTCAACGGAATTTGGACGACTTTCTTTGATGTGGGCTCTGCAACACGAGGCGCCTGGCAGGCAGGCGGTGGCGTGATGGCAGGTAATCCATCCATCGCTGTCGCTCCCACTGGAACGGCGTGGATTG
>DASZZJ010000006.1:0-40522 GCA_035545075.1 Candidatus Acidiferrales bacterium | reverse complement strand
GCATAGCTTCACGCACGCCGGTATATCTCAGCTAGGAAGACGTTTTCAAGGCCACGATCTGACGCCGACTTATGACGACGGCGAAATCATTGAAGTGATTCGCGTCTGCACTAGCGCGGTGTGGATGGTCACCAATCTTGTCACAAAGCATCTAGGATTCGCCGACGAGGCGAAAAAGGCCCAAGAGCTATATCTTGAATGGGGCAAGCACTAGACGGATTAAAGAGCATCAGGCCCGAATCTCACGATTCGGGCATCGGTAGTGTGTTAGGATTTCTTCATGTGGTCCGGTGCTATGGTAGTTAGCGCGGTGCGCTATCAGCATAATGCCGCATAACATCTGTCAATGGTCTGCCTACGTTTTCGTTGTAACCGTAGGGATCTTCGTCTCTTGGGGGATTCAGTGGTTACTCATGGCAGTGGTCATGGAGCCTGTAGCGACGGTTCGAAAGACACGTCAAAAGATTAAGCGTCTCCAAGCCAAATTGACGGGAACATCGGTGGAAGAGGAACATGGCCAGCATCTCATCTTAGGCACAAGCCTGAACGCAGGGGTCGGGGCAGTTGAAATCGCTCTTTACGCTTCGTCCGTCGTATTCGGACACCCCGAATTTATCGCCGTCTGGTTCGCTACCAAGTATGTTGCTTTCTTCAGGTCTTGGGGTAAAGAGCCGGTGGGGAGAACCTTTTACAATCGCTCCCTCATCGGTAGTGGACTCAACATATTGCTCGGTTTCTTCACAGGTAAGTTCGCACTATGGGCCATAAGTCACTTCGGTGGCAGCTAGCATGAGCGCTACGGCCCTGGCTCAAACCACGAATATAGACTTCCGTCGGGATGGTCCTCCATGTCAAAGTCGATCTGACCTGTCCCGTAATCCCAAAACTCCATGTCAGATACCACCGCCATTTTTTCAGGATCCCCGAAAAGCCGACGGACTTCTGTTCTCGTCATCCCATGTCGTAAGAATCGCCGCCAATTCTGTTTGTCACTCCAATCCAGACGTTCAGTTGAAGGCACTGCTGGAGTATTCTTGGATTTCGCCACCTCCTCTTTGGGGACGGTCCGAATGCGCCCCAAAAGTCTAGAAAACTCGCGAGAGAACTGACTCCACGCAAGAGATGTCTTCCGCCACGTATAATAACCCGTCGCCGCAACCGTAACGAAGCCCAAGACAAGAACTACAAGCAACGCACGGTTGAGCCGTTTATCCCAAAGAACCCAGTCAACAGAAACAAATTTGCCTTTGATCCATGGCCATTTGATACCAGCTAGCAAGAACACGGCTGACAGTACTATCGATCCTGCCCAGATATGCCATCCGTCTCCACGCACGAAAGCAGCGACTGCTTCAAGAGCAAAACCTAGTGCGATGAATTCAAGATAGATGTAAACGGCTTTATCGCCGGATGGCAATTCATCAGCCATGAGTAGATCCCTCAAAACCGTGCTCGGGATTTTAGAGGACAGTTTACAACCGCTAGTCTGACTTCCTCGGTATTCTTTTCGGTATCTTTAAGAAATGGCAAGCGGAAGGATTTTCAAACTGGCCCACTACCCAGTCGTCAACGACTCCCCAGCTCCTCCGGGACCTCTGCCCCCTCCCTCCAGAATCAAGCCCCTTGTCCCCAACCTCTTCCCCTTCAATGACTTATAGAAAATACTTGACAATGAGCTAACTCTTGTGGTAACATTCCTTGTGAGTTCGATGAGCTTTCAGTCCCGCCCGGCGGGACGAATCCTGAGCGCAGGGCCGCTCTCTCCCGCCCGTAGCCGAAGGGCGCTACAGGTCGCTGTAGGCCTTCCGCTCCCCACCTCATTGCCTTCCCTGCTTCGACATTTCCCCCTGCAAAGGCGCTTCCCTAACCGAGCATCCGACCAGGATGCGACTCCCGAGGAGCATCGCGACGAGGGATCTCTCTTCCGAGCTAACCCCTCTGGAATCAACACTTGCAAAAGTGTATCAAAACAAAGAACTTCATCCCCCTTTAGAATCAACACTTACAAAAAACAGGGGGGAGGGGGAGTATCTCTTCTGTCAACGGTTCCGGTACCCGCTTCCCAGCCGATCACAAACCGGCCACCCGTTGCCACCCATCCTTCCTTCACTTCCTCTACCCCATCTATCTCCTTTATTTCCTTCATTTTGCGCACTCTTTTTACTCTTGCCGCGCGCAGGAATCGCCGCAACCCCTTTGCCCTCAAGCGTTTCCGCAGTCTTGTGAAAACAATAGGGGGTGGGGGGATACCGCTGTGGGAATCTTTCTTTCTCCTGGAGCTTTTCGTGAACTGTCAGCCCTTACTTTCAACCTTCAACTTTCAACTCTCAACCTCCGCTCGGATGTTCCCAAGCCCTCCAATTTGTCCGTTGCAGGCATGGCGCGGATGGGCCAGAATTGCCTCTCCTGTCCTCCAGCTCCGAGCGGCGGAACCACCAGCCCCGCCGCAGTCTGGCGGGCAGCGACCGAGGCGAAACTCATGAGTGAACAGATCGGCGAGCTCCTTCCCCCCACCCGGCTAATGATGACGCCCGGGCCATCCTCGATGGACCCGCGGGTCTATCGGGCCATGTCAACGCCGCTGGTGGGGCACCTCGACCCGTGGTTCCGCGGCCTGATGGATGAGATTCAGCAACTGCTCCGCGCGATCTTCCGCACGGAGAACCGCGTCACGTTTCCCCTGTCGGCGTCGGGCTCGGGCGGGATCGAAGCCGCCGTCCTGAACCCTCTCGAGGAGGGCGATGAAGCCCTCATCTGCGTCAACGGCACCTTCTCCGAGCGCATGGCCATCATCGCGGACCGCACTGCCGCCAAGATCACGCGCATCGAAGCGCCCTACGGCAAGCCGGTGGACCCGGAAGACGTACGGCGCGCCGGCAAAGGCAAGAAAGTGAAAATCGTCGGCCTCGCGCACGGGGAAACCTCGACCGGCGTCATCACCAACATTGACGCATTTCGCAAAGTTGCCGACGAGCTGGATGCCATGCTCGTGGTGGACACGGTGGCGACATTGGCGGGCGTGCCGCTGGGCGTGGACCGTCAACGGATCGACATCTGCTTCAGCGGCACGCAGAAGGCCATCAGCGCGCCGCCGGGAATGGCGCCGATCACCGTCGGCCCGCGCGCAGAGGAAGTTCTTCGCGCGCGCAAGACCAAGGTGCAGAGCTGGTATTTCGACCTCACCTCGGCGATGAACTATTGGGGCAAGGAGCGGCTCTACCACCACACGCCGCCGATTTCGCTCATCTACGGGCTGCGCGAAGCCATGCGCATCGTGCTGGAGGAAGGGCTCGAAGCGCGCTGGGAAAGGCACCGGCAGAACCAGCAAGCCCTGATGGCCGGGATCGAAGCGATGGGGCTGCAGTTCTTCGTCAAGAATCCGGTGGACCGCCTGCCGACGGTCACCGCAGTGCTGGTTCCGGAGGGAATTGACGACCTGAGGGTGCGGACCCAGTTGCTCGACGAATTCAATATCGAGATTGCAGGCGGATTCGGCCCCGTCAAGGGGAAGATCTGGCGCGTGGGATTGATGGGCTATGTGAGCCAGAAGAAAAACGTACTGCTATTCCTCGCGGCGCTCGAGAAGGTGCTGCTCGAACAGGGCTTCCGCGCGCCGGCCGGCGCGGGCGCTGGCGCAGCGGTGAAGAGTTACCTCGAGGCGGCGACGGCGGCGGTCGCTGGCCGCTAAGGGCCGGGCGCTGGAAGCTCGAAGAGAGGAAGCCGCGTGGTGTCGAAGCCGTTGCTGGCGAATGTGGGGCCGATGAATCAATTCATCGGCGTCTTTGAAGTGACTTCGCGCCTGACGGGCAAGGTCTATCAGTGCCGGTTCTCGCACATGTGGAACGGCATTGCAACGCGGCACAGCGACACGATTGATACGAAGTTCTTCGTTGACGGCGCCGGGGTGGTCCTGGGGCTGGCGCACACGGCGTTCGTGGAATTCCGCGAAAAAAACGGGCGCGATTTAACCGACCGCGAAGCCAGCTACATCGCGGCGGAGTATCTGCGCGAGCGGCTCGAAGAAGAAGACGAGCGCGCGCTTTACGACGTGTCGCACTCCGACGTGGCGCGGCTGATCCCGCAGCTCGAGCTGCGCTGAAGCTCTCACTCTTGGAAATGGTTCAGTCCGGTTGCTCGGTGCGGAATGATTCGAGTTGCGGGTGATGCAGACCGTCGCGCCGGATGAAATAGATCACCAGGAACATCAGCAGCGCCCCGCCTACCATGACTCCCACGGCCACCCGCAAGCCAATCTGAAGATCGCGCATGTCGGAGATTTTGCCGACGAGTTGCGGCCCGGACGCGCCGACGAGCTGCGTGGCGAACATGTAGACCCCGATGGAGGAGGCGTGGGCGCGCTGGGGCATCATGTCGTGAATCACGGCGGTGACGGGGCCGTGGTACCAGGACATGAAGAATCCCGCGATGGACAGGGCCCCGAGCACGACCCATTTTGTGTCCGACTCAATGGCGAGGAGCACGAAGGGCGCGGCGAAAAGGAATGCTCCGGCGATGGCGATGATGCGGCCATAGACGAATTTCTTCTGGAGGCGGTCGGCAACGTAACCGCCGGCGAGCACGCCGAGGACAAGTGAGAAAAACGTGGTGAATGCGAGCGAGACGGCGGCTTCACGCAGGCTGAAATCCTTATAATTGACAGCGAAGTCAATGCCCCAGGCGAGCAGCGAAACGCTCGAGAAGGTGATGAACATGCCGGCGGCGATCATGGCCAGAAAGGCGGGAACACGGAGGAGATGGGATAGGGGGACCACCTCTGAACGCGGCGGGCGCGGAGGTTCTGCCAGGCGCAGGATCGCGAGGCCAGGAACGAGGCCGGCGGCACCGACGAGTATAAAGACATAATGCCAGCCGCGAAGCTCGCCCACGACGCCGCCGAGGGCGAGGCCGGAGGCGCCTCCAAGCAACATCCCGGAGGCGAAAACGGCCAGGGCGCGGGCGCGGCTCTCGCGGGGGAAGGCTCCGGAGATCATGGACTGCGCCGCGGGGGCGTAGGCGGCCTCGCCGACACCCACGAGGGCGCGGGCAACGAGAAGGAACGTAAAGGAGAGAGCCAGGCCGCTGGCCATGGTGGCCAGGCTCCAGAAAATGACGCCGGCGGCGATGATGCGCTTCCGGCTGATGCGGTCGGCCAAGAAACCGGAGGGAATACTGGCGACAGCGAGGATGACGAGAAGCCAGGTCTGGAGGGAGCCGAGTTGCGCGTCGGTGACGCCAAGCTGGTCGCGGAGGAGCGGAACGAGCGGCACGATGACCTGGCGGTCGGCGAAGTTGACAAAGTTAATCAAAGCGAGTACAGCGAGGACGCGGAGCTGGTACGCGGTCAGAGAATGAGAATTTTCCGTCATTCGAAAAGGCTTCCGGGAGCTGCGGCAACCCAGTCCTGGAAACGCTGACTGATTATATACCGAGGGTGACCATGGACAATTCGCCGGCGGCCAAGGCCAATGACCGAGTGACCACCGTACTGTCGTACGGGGTGCTGCTGCTGCTGATCTATCTCGTCTACCGGATTTTTGAGCCGTTTCTGACGGCACTGGGGCTGGCGTGCGTGCTGGTGGTGTTTTTCTTCCCGCTGCACCTGCGTTTGAAGAAAAGACTGGGGAATACACGCGCGGCGGCGGTGAGCACGGCCGGGGTGACGCTGCTGCTGATCGTGCCGACGATTATCCTGGCGACCCTTTTCGCGCGCGAAGCCCTGTCCCTATCGCGTGGACTCGAGAAAGTGCTGATCGAGGAACAAGCCCCGGCGCTCACACACGCGTGGGAGTGGATCGCGCGGCACGTGCCGGGCATGAACCCGAATCTGAACCTGATCGAACTGTTCCGGGAGACGCTGCAAAAGAAGGCGGGATTCCTGGCGGCGCAACTCGGCACGGCGCTGCGGAACCTGGCGACGTTTGTCTTCGACCTCTTCGTGATGCTGTTCGCGATCTTTTATCTGTTCCGCGACGCCGAGGAGGTCATGCGAGGCGTCCGCCACATTCTTCCCTTCGATACGGAACGGCGCGACGCCATCCTGGAGCAGGCGCGGGACTTGATCTCCGCGAGCGTGACCACGAGTCTGATCCTCGGGGTCATCCAGGGAGTCCTGGGAGGTGTGGCCTTCGCTCTGGTGGGATTGGCGAATCCGGTGTTCTGGGGCGTGACGATCGGATTTTTCTCCCTGCTCCCGGTCGTGGGTTCGGGGCTGATCTTTGTGCCGGCCGCGCTGTGGCTGGGGCTCGGCGGCCACTGGGGAAAAGCGGTTGTGCTGGTGGCGATCCTCGCCGGGGTCTCCACGGTGGTGGACAACGTAGTGCGGCCAATGCTGCTCCGCGGGCGCACGGAACTGAGCGGGCTGGTGATTTTCATCGGCGTGGTGGGCGGCGTCAGCGTATTTGGAATGCTCGGCCTGGTGCTGGGGCCGATCCTGGTGGCGACCGCGGCGGGGGTTCTGGGCGTATACGCCGACCGGGCGGAGAAGAAGCCAGTGAAGGCCCGGTAACAGGGGACGCGCCTCTCGCCCGGGCCAACCGCGTGTGTGCTAGAGTAACCCGCTCGAAAGGACTTCATGACGAGCAAGCCGGCCCCAAAACATGCGGAGCTGCCGCCGGCGAAACTGCGCTGGCGGTGCGACCTCTCGCGCATCCCGTTTGAGACGACGGCGCAGGCGGAGCTGCGCGAAGGCTTCATCGGGCAGGAGCGCGCTCTGCGGGCCCTGAAAATGGGCGTGGAGCTGACGGCCCCCGGCTACAACGTGTTCGTCTGCGGGCTGGCCGGAACCAGCCGCGGCGGCACCATCGCGCAGATGATCCGCGAGGTTCACCCGCACTCGAAACCTTCCCTGGACCGCTGCTACGTGAACAACTTCAAGCTGCCGGACCGGCCGCGGTTGCTCACCCTGCCGCGCGGCCAGGCGAACCCGTTCAAGAAAGACATGCAGGCGGGTGTGGATTTTCTGCGGCGGCGGATCCCCCAGGTGTTCGAAGGCGATCCGTTTCAGCGGCAGAAGGGGCGCATCGTCGAGCGGTTCACCGTGCGCGAGAAAGAGTTGATGGACGATTTCACGCGGCGGATCGCGCGGGAGCAGTTCGCGCTGGGGCACATGCAGGTGGGAGCGGTGGCGCTGCCGGAAATTTTTCCCGTGCTCGAAGGGCAGATGGTGCCGATCGAGGACGTCTCCAAGCTGGTCCACGAGGGGAAGCTCGAGGCGCCTGTGGCGGAGGGCATCGAGCAGAAATACGAGCAGTTCCGGCAGGAATTCACGGTGGTCTACCGGAGGACGCTGACGCTCTCGCGGGAGCTGGCGAGCGAGCTGAGCTACCTGGAGCAGGAAGCGGCCTCCGTGCTGGTGGACGGCTTCATCGAGGAATTGAAGGAGAAATATCCCGGCGACGGCGTCGCGGAATACCTCGAAGAGGTGCGGCACCACGTGCTCGACAACCTGGAGCCCTTCAAAGAGCACGAGGGCGAGCAGGAGCAGAGCGAGGAGGCGGCGCCGGACGGTGCGGCGAAGCCGCCGGGGCCGGAACGCGATCCCTTCCGCGTCTACGGAGTGAACGTGATCCTCGCGCACGACGAGGAAAACGATTCGCCAGTGATCTTCGAGACGACGCCAACCTACGCGAATTTATTCGGCACGATCCAGCGGGCCTACGACACAAGGGGCGGCTGGACGAGCGACTTCATGGACCTGCGCGCCGGCTCGCTACTGCGCGCCGACGGCGGATTCCTGATCATGTACGCGGTCGAGGCGCTTTCGGAAGCGGGGGTGTGGCGAGCGCTGAAACGCACGCTGAACCACAACCGGCTGGAGATCCAGCCGCTCGAGACGCTTTTTCCTTTCGGCGTGAGCGCGCAGAAGGCCGAGCCCATCGAAATCAACGTGAAGGTGATCCTGATCGGCGACCGCAGCCTTTACGAACTGCTCTATGAATACGAGGAGGATTTCCGAAAGATTTTCAAAGTGCGGATGGAATTCGACGAGGAAATGCAGCTAAGCGACGGAGTGATCGCCGAGTATGCGGGGCGGCTGCGGGCGTTGTCCGAGAAGGAAGGACTGCTGACGTTCGACCGGGGGGCATTCGCGGCGATCCTCGAGTACGGCGTGCGGCGCGCGGGGCGGCGGAACAAGGTGACGGCGCGGTTCGTGGACATCGCGGACCTGGCGCGGGAGGCGTCGTACGCGGCGCGTGGCGCGGGAGAAACGCAGGTGAGGGCCGCGCACGTGCGCAGCGCGCTGGACTCCAAAGTGGAGCGGCACAACCTGATCGAGACGCGCATCCGGGAGATGATTGACGAGGGCACTCTGCTGATCGACATCTGCGGCGAGCGCACCGGCCAGGTGAACGGGCTCAGCATTCTGGAGATCGGCGGGTACTCGTTCGGGAAGCCGGTGCGGATCACGGCGACGGCGGCGATGGGCAAGGCGGGGCTGATCAACATCGAGCGGGAAGCGAATCTCAGCGGGAGCTTCCACGACAAAGGGATGCAGATCATCGCGGGGTACCTGCGGAACCGGTTCGCACAGAAAAAGCCGCTTTCGCTGGCGGCGAGCATCTGTTTCGAGCAGTCCTATTCCGGCGTGGACGGCGACAGCGCCAGCATTACGGAGATTTACGCGCTGCTGTCGTCGCTGGCGGGCGTACCGATGCGGCAGGACACCGCCGTGACGGGCTCCGTGAACCAGCAGGGAGACGTGCAGGCGATCGGCGGCGTGAACGAAAAGATCGAAGGGTTCTTCGACGTCTGCCGGATCAAGGGGCTGACGGGAACGCAGGGCGTGATCATCCCCATCGAGAACGTGGAAGACCTGATGCTGCGGGACGACGTGCTCGAAGAAGTCTCGGCGGGGAGATTCCACATCTATCCGGTGAGCAAGGTGGAAGAGGGATTCGAGATTCTATCCGGCTTGGCCGCAGGAAAGTTGAAAAGCGACGGGACGTTCGAGAAGGGAACGGCCTTCGCCCGTGTGGATGAGCGGCTGGAAAACATGGCGCGGACGCTGAAGGAATTCGAATAGCGGCGGCTTACTCCCCCACACACCAAGTTGAGTCTGGGCGTTTGACTCAGGAAGCGCTTCCTGCGAAGCAAGTTGAAACCGCTATCCTGCCTGCGTACGTCTTCAATATAGAGACCCTGGTTTTAGGAGAGGTCATGTTGAAGAGCGCCAAAACTGTAACCTCTTGTATTTTTTTTACGATTGCGTTGGTAGCAGCCCCCGTCTTGGAAGCACAGCAAGCAAAATGGGAGAAGGCCCCTCCAGCGCCGGTGCCGGCCCCAATCCTTACTTCCAAAAAGGCGTTCATTTCCAACGCCGGTGGAGACGTTGACATCTCTCCCGACCACTATAGTGGCGGACGAGATCGGGCCTACAACCAGTTCTACGCAGCCATAAAGGGCTGGGGACGGTATGAACTCGTGCCTGGTCCCTGCGACGCTGATTTGATTCTTGAACTGCATTTCACCGCCCTAAGTGGAGCGGCAAGCATTTTCAGCCGGAGCGGCGGTGTAGAGCAACGTCCCCAGTTTATATTGGTGATCCTGGATCTCAAGACCCACGCCGTGCTGTGGTCATTCACCGAGTATTTGGATAAAGCAAAACCGCATTCGACCCACGATCAACAGTTTGATCAAGCGATAGACAGGATTGCGGACGACTTGAAGGATCTGGCCTCCCGGCCCGCGGCCACGGCCGACGGCGAGAAGAAGTAGAGTGTGCGGCCGAGCGGCGGGGTCTTCACGGGCAAGCGAAGTCCAATTAGAAGCCACCTCCAAATCAGAGCGCCATCTCTCCGGGGCGAGGTAGGCTTGTCAGCGGGCAACGCGAAGGTTTACATGCTTGTTGAACACCAAGCCCCGTAAGAGAGGCTAGTCGATCCAACCATCAAAGTGCAGGCCCTTCGAGTCTTTCCAGGAACTGCTCGCGGAAGTGTGCAGATGCCGCGCCAGGACGCCGGGATTCCACTGCTCGAGCCACGACGGCACGGAGGAATCGGTTTTTCCCGTGGCGCCGGCCGGGGGCTTGCGCGCGGCATCGGCTTTGCGGGCTTCGGCCAGCCAGTGTTCTTTGACGGCCTGCCAGTTCACGCGCTGGAAATTGGCGAACGCAAAACCGTTGAGCTGCGGCGGAAAGTGCGCGCGGGATTCCTGAAACTTCGGTGAGGCCGACAGACCGGCGCCCCCCGACGAGCGCTGCGCCAGTACGGTGCGTAGCGTATCCAGATGGGAAGTGCCGAAGATCACGTCGGGCGTCACGGCAAGGTTATAGAAGTCCCACTGAGCGGCGCCGGCCTTCCCCTGACTGCCACTGAGGGAGATTTTCAACAGCGTGACGTCCCCTTCATTGCGCTCCGAACTGATGCGCTCGCTCAAAACCGTGCGGAGGACCTTGAGGGTCTCCGGTTTTTTGCGAATTCCGAGAGCGAAGATCTGCTGCGCGGGATCGTAGTCGGCGCCGGTTTGAAACGAGGCGAATTCTCCGGTGAAGAGACCGATGGCTTCTTCGAGGGGCATGCCGAGGCGCTCCTCGATCCCAGCCTGTGCCAACTCGACAAACCCAGTCTGGGCGGGCGGCAGGACGGCCTTCGCCGTGCGGCGGACCAGCTCCACGATCGCCGGAAGGTCAAATTGCGTCTGGCTGAAAGAGACGGACTCCGCGGGCGCAATCGAGGCCAGGGCTGGAGAGACCGGGCCGGGAGCCCAGATATCGAAGAGTGTTCCGGGGGAAGTGTCGCCGAGGAGGGCACCCTGAAAACGAGTGCGCGGGCCGTCCAGGACGACGGTGCCGCAAAAGGAGTGAATCGCATCCAGCCGGAGCGCCTGCATCAGGGCTTTTGAGTTGAAGCCCGGCGCGGCGGGGGTGGAATTCGACGGCCAGTCCGCCAGGTTCGGAACGCGGACGAAGAAATCCAGGATGCCGTTGGCGGGAAGCGCGGCCCGGGCTTCGCGGAACGCCGCATTGGAGCCGAGCGAGGTTCCGGGCGCCGCAGGGGATTTCTCGAGCAGGCGTTTCAGGGTTTCTTCGAAGACGGGCCTTTCGCCGGCGATGACGGCGAACTTTCCGGATTGCGAGATGTAGGTGGTGGACGCCTTGCGCTTGATCTCAAGGACGGCGACGCCGGCGATGTTGAGCGGGATTACCTGCGGCGGGTCGTCTGGATCATCTTTACGCGCTTCCAGCAGGAGTTTCGCGACGAGCGCTTCTTTCCCGCTCTGGTCGAAGATCAGAAAGCCGCCGTTCCAGGTGTGGGCGCTTTTTCCGGCTGCCGGGCCGGAGCCAGCGCGTCCCTCCGGCTCGCCGATGTAGCCGAGGATCAATCCGTTGTCGAGGAGAGAGGCGAATTCAGCGAGCTCCTGTTGCGTGAGCTTTTTCTTGTTTGCGGGCGCCTTGGAAGCGGGTGCAGCGGCGCCGGATTTTCCTGCGGCCTTACGAGCACCTTCCTTCGAAGCATCGTTGCTGTCTTTCGATAACTCTCCGGCCAGGGCGGAGCGCAGCGGCGCAAAACCGGGGTCGTCCCAAAGGGCGTAGAGGGAGTTCGCTTGGCGAACCGCGGGAGCGGGCGCGCCGCGCCAGACCAAATAGAAAATCGTACGGGCCGGAAAATCTGCAGGTTCGATGGGAGCCTGCGCTTGAGCGGTGACCGCTACGGCGAGAATGGCGAACAGTGAACAGCAGCGAAGAAAATTCGGTTTTGCGGCGAACACGTGACAACCCTCCCAGGAGATTCGAACAGCAATGCTTCGGTTGAAATCGTAGACTGGGCGGTCGCGGGACGAAAGCCCCGTCCCTCTGGGAATTTCCAGAATGGGGACAGGGCTGACGAAAGAGTGCGCACGCCGGAGCCGAGAGTGGCTCAGGAAGCGGGCTTTGGCGTACTAGGCCCCGCTGCCGCTTCCTTGGGCGTGGTCAGATAGCCCGTCGCCTGATCCTTGCCGACATCAAAGACCACGATTTCATAGGGCTGCGTGCGGCCCGCGCCTTTGACGTAGAACTGGATCGGCTCGCCGACGGTGCGGTCTTTTTTCTCGATGGACCTGTCATCGGCGAAAACGGTGATGCTATAGCGGCCCTTCTTCTGATCGGCCTTCTGCAGGGAGACCTGCACTGGGCCGACGCGTTGGGGGGTCTTGGACTTGTGGACGGTGAATTCGAAGTAGTTGCGATCGCCGCGGCGGCGGAGCTCTTCGAGATCGCCACGGTTGCGAGCGATCAGTCCGCTCATGACGCCCATGTCGCCGAGCGCGCGATCGAGCTTGGACTTGGTGGCTTCCAGATCGCTGCGCGTCGCTTCAATGTCTTTCTTGGCGCCGCCGACTTCCGTGGCGACCGCGCCAATCTTTTCCTCGCTCTGGCCAAGCCGGCTGATCAGACGCTCATCCGAGGACTTCTGCTCCTTGCGGATGGTTTCGGCACGGCTCTTGGTCACGGCCAGCTCGGTCCGCGTCATGCCGACCTTCTGCTCGGTGAGTTCGACGTGGGCTTTCAGGTCGGCGACTCGCGCATTAGCCTGCTCAAGCTGAGCGGAAATAACCCGGTTCTGTTCCTGAGATTTCGCGATGGCTTTTTCGTTCTTGGACTGCGCCGAGTAGCCGAGAAAGACCACTGCTCCCGTGGCAAGAAACAAGATGACAAACAGGACGGTGATCCAACGCGGCGGTCCTGCGCTCTCGTAGCGATCGGCTTCGTGCGCGTCCGGCAAATTCGGGGACGTGCTCATTCCTTCTCCTCCATTCCGTGGCTGGCTGGGTTGCCCTGCACAAAAGGATTATGACCCGCGCGGTCGCTTGTGTCTAGGCAGGGTCACCGGCGGCTGCTCGCGCGGCGTGGGCCAAGCTGCGGCCACCGGGCGAGGATGGTAGTGGAAAGCCCGCCGCGGGGAGTGAATTCGCCGCGGACGACGCACCATGCGGGATGGATGGCGGCGACGACGTCGCGGAGAATACGGTTAACCGCGTTCTCGTAGAAGATGCCGAGGTTACGATAGGCGAGGAGATACATCTTGAGGGATTTCAGTTCGAGGCATTCCTTGCGCGGCATGTACTGGATGGTGATGGCGCCGGAGTCAGGCAGGCCGGTCTTCGGACAGACGGAAGTGTATTCGGGAAAACGCGTGGTGATCACGTAGCCGGGGAATTGATTGGGCCAGGTTTCGAGCGCGGGGAGCCGCGCAGCGATGCCGGCGCGGGCGTGTTCGGCAGTGTAATCGGCCATGGCTGCTCCTGTATCGACAGAGCGGTATTGTACTCGGTTTGGAGAAGAGGAGTGCTTGATCGGTCCCGATCGTCCGTGGGAAAATAGGTTGCTGATTGGGCGGGGTTCTCTGCTACCGCCCTGCTCGTTGCTGTGGCGATATCGTCTAAAGGTTAGGACGGAGCCCTCTCAAGGCTCAAATCCGGGTTCGAGTCCCGGTATCGCTACCATACCGTGCAATCGCCCGTTTCCAACTTGAGACCCGGGTTTCCCTCGGCAAGCTCGGGATAAACTCTTCCCGGTATCGCTACCATACCGTACAATCGCCGGTTTCCAACTTGAGCCCCGGGTTTCCCTCGGCAAGCTCGGGATAAACTCTTCCCGGTATCGCTACCATACCGTACAATCGCCGGTTTCCAAGATGGTCCCCGCCGAGCCCGTGTTTTTTCGCCATGTCGCGCGTGAAAAAACGCAAGCTAACGGGAGCGAAGGTCGTCGCGAAGGACATAGGAGCTCAGGACGCGCATGTAGTTGCCGCGCTCAAAAGCCGCCGGGTCCGGCGCGGAACGATGGCTCATGCTCCCCTGCATCTGCTGGATCGAATCGTATTCGTGCTCTTCCATCCAGCGGGCGAGATCCCTGAGGACCTGGGAAATGTGTTCGATGCCGTTTTCGAGGAGCGCTGACGTCATCATCGCTACGCGCGCGCCGGCCATCATGCATTTCAGAACGTCCTCGGCGCTGTGGACTCCGCCCGTGATCGCCAGGTCGGCTTTCACGTGACCATAGATAATCGCCGCCCAGTGCAAACGGAGCAGCAGCTCGGCGGGACGGCTGAGAGTAAGCCGCGGGACGACCTCGAGCTCGACGATATCGAAATCGGGTTGATAGAAACGGTTGAATAGCACGAGAGCCGAGGCGCCGGCGGCGTCGAGTTGCTTTGCCATGTTGGCCGGCGCGCTCAGGAAGTGCGAGAGTTTGACCGCGACGGGGATGCGCAGCGAGTTCTTTACCTCGCGCACGAGCTCGCAGTAGTCACTCTCGACTTGCCCGGCCGTGCGGTTTGCATCCGTCACAATCGAGTACAGGTTGAGTTCGAGCGCGTCGGCGCCGGCCTGTTCGATATCGCGCGCATAACGGATCCAACCGCCGCGCGACGTACCGTTCAAACTGGCGATGACCGGGATGGAAGTGGCGGCCTTCGCGCCGCTGATCAGACCCAGATAGCCTTCCGGGCCGAGGTTGTAGTCATGCAGCTCCGGTAGAAAAGTCAGCGATTCGCCGTAACTTTCCGAGCCGCGCGAAAGATCGGAGTCGAGCGCTTCGCCTTCCAGCTGGAGCTGCTCTTCAAACAGGGAAGGCAGGACAACCGCGGAGATGCCGTGGTCCTCGAGAGCGCGGATTCTGGAAACGGATTCGCTGAGCGACGACGCGGACGCGACCAGCGGATTTTTCAGCGTGTGGCCGAGATAGCGAGTGGTGAAGTCCATTATTCTTCCGCCTCCCGGCTGTTGCCTTTGGATGGGCCGGATTCGGTTTCACTCGGGACCGCGACGGGATATTCCGCGCGTCCCGGCATCGCGGCACGGTTCTCATAGACGCGCCATTGCCGCTGGACGTCGTCCTGCGCGAGGCGCAGCAGTTCACGCGCGGTTTCCGGGTCGCTTCGGGCGAGCATGGAGTACCGCGCCTCTTGGTAGGCGTATTCCTTGAAGGGAATGCTCGGCGCTTTCGAGTCGAGCTGAAACGAGTTTTTCCCCTTCGTGCGAAGGCGGGGATCGTAGCGCATCAGCGGCCAGTAACCGCTGAGCACCGCGGCCTTCTGCTGCTTCATGCCCGGGGCCATGTCGTAACCGTGCGCGATGCAGTGGCTGTACGCCAGGATGAGCGAGGGGCCGTCGAAAGATTCTGCTTCCTGGAATGCGTGCACGGTCTGCGTGTCCCCGCCCCCCATCGCCACGCGCGCGACGTACACGTAACCGTAGCTGACGGCTTCCATCGCCAGGTCTTTCTTGGCGGTAGACTTCCCGGCGGCGGCAAACTTTGCCACCGCGCCCCGCGGAGTGGCCTTGGACATCTGGCCGCCGGTATTCGAGTAGACCTCCGTGTCGAGCACGAGGATGTTCACGTTGGCGCCCGAGCTCAGAACGTGGTCGAGACCCCCGAACCCGATATCGTAGGCCCAGCCATCGCCTCCGACGATCCAGACACTCTGTTTCACCAGCGCGCCGCACACGCCGAGCAGGTCCCGCGCCTCGAGCGAATGGATTTCGGCAAGACGCTGCTGGAGCTCGACGATGCGTTCGCGCTGGGCCAGGATTCCCCTTTCGGTGGACTGATCGGCGGAAAGAACCGCCTCGGCAAGGCTGCCTCCCAGTTCTGCGGAGAGCCGCTTGACCAGTTCACCCGCATATTCCCCTTGTTTATCGAGAGCGAGCCGCATGCCCAGACCGAACTCAGCGTTGTCTTCGAACAGAGAATTCGACCAGGCCGGCCCGCGGCCGCTGGAGTTCACCGTGTAAGGAGTCGTTGGAAGATTGCCGCCGTAGATCGAGGAACAGCCCGTGGCATTGGCGATGAGCGCGCGCTCGCCGAAGAGCTGCGTGAGCAGCTTGATGTAGGGAGTTTCGCCACAGCCGGCGCATGCTCCGGAGAATTCGAACAGCGGCTCGAGGAGTTGGACATCCTTCACCTGGGTGTGGGACAGCCGTTCCCGGTCGGGTTCAGGCAGGGACACAAAGAAATCCCAGTTCTGGCGCTCGGATTCCCGGAGGGGAGCTTGCGGCGACATGTTAATGGCTTTGTGCTTTGCCTCGCTCTTGCTCTTCGCCGGGCAGATTTCAACGCAGAGGCGGCAGCCCGTGCAATCTTCCGGCGCGACCTGGAGTGTGTACAGCAGGGATTCAAACTCCCGCCAGCGGGGCTTGCCCGACTTGAAAGTGGCGGGCGCTCCCGCGGCAAGAGCGGAGTCGTAGATCTTGGCGCGAATCACGGAGTGCGGGCAAACGAGAACGCACTTGCCGCACTGGATGCACAGCGGCTCGTCCCACACCGGAATCTCTTGCGCGATATTCCGCTTTTCCCAACGCGCGGTGGCCGTGGGAAAGGTGCCCCCGGGTGGCAGCGCGCTGACGGGAAGATCGTCGCCTTTGCCGGCGCTGATCGCGCCCAGAACATCGCGAACGAACTGCGGCGCCTGTGCGGGAAAGGGAGGAAGAATGTCGAACGCGCTGGTGGCCCGCGCCGGGACGCGCACTTCATGGAGGCGGGCGAGTGTGGCGTCCACGGCGGCAAAGTTTTTTTGCAACACGGCGTCCCCGCGCTTGCCGTACGTTTTCCCGATCGCAGCCTTGATGGCGGCAATGGCCTCTTCGCGGGGCAATACCCCGCTGATCGCGAAGAAGCAGGTCTGCATGATGGTGTTGATGCGGGAGCCCATCCCGGTTTCGCGGGCCACCTGCAAGCCGTCCACCACGAAGAACTTCAGCCGCTTGGCGATAATTTGTTCCTGGATTCGCCGCGGGAGATGGTTCCAGACTTCGTCGGGGCCGAAGGGAGAGTTGAGAAAGAAAACGGCTCCGGGTTCCGCGGCTTCGAGCACATCCATGCGCTCGAGAAATGAAAACTGGTGGCAGCCGACGAAGCTGGCCTTGCGGATCAGGTAGGAGGAGCGAATGGGCGCCGGGCCGAAACGCAGATGCGATACGGTGACGGAGCCGGCTTTTTTCGAGTCGTAAACGAAATAGCCCTGCACATAAAACGGCGTCTCTTCGCCGATGATCTTGATCGAGTTTTTGTTGGCTCCCACGGTTCCATCGGAGCCCAGGCCGAAGAAAATGGCGCGAGTGGTGCGCGGATCCTCGGTCGAGAATTCGGCATCGTAGTCCAGGCTCGTGAAGGTGACGTCATCCTGAATGCCGATCGTGAAGTGGTTGCGCGGCCGTTCCTTCTTCAGTTCGTCAAATACGGCTTTCGCCATGGCCGTCGTAAATTCCTTCGAGGAAAGGCCATACCGGCCGCCGATGATCACCGGCCATGTCGAAAACGGCGCCCGGGCGGCGGACGCCGAGACGGGTGCGAGGGCTTCACCAATCGCGGTGACCACATCCATGTAGAGCGGCTCGCCCGGGGCGCCGGGTTCCTTCGTCCGGTCGAGAACGGCGATGGCGCGCGTCGTGCGCGGCAGTGCGCTCAAGAACGCATCCGCGGCGAAGGGTCGAAAGAGGTGAACTTTCAGGAAGCCGACCTTCTCGCCTCGTGTGGAGAGCGCCTCGATCGCTTCTTCGACAGCGCCCGCGGCGGAACCCATCAGGATGATCACGCGCTCAGCGTCCTGAGGTCCGACATAGTCGAACAGGTGATAGCGCCGGCCGGTGCGGACGGCGAAGCGATCCATCACGTCCTGCACAATCGTGGGGCAGGCGGCATAGAAGGGATTGGCGGCTTCGCGCGCCTGGAAGAAAACGTCGGGGTTTTGCGCGCTGCCGCGGAGCACCGGCCGGTCCGATGTGAGGGCGCTATCGCGGAATTGCCGGACGTGATTCTCATCGATCATCGCGCGGAGATCGTCATCCGCCAGCGTGTCAATCTTGGCTATCTCGTGAGAGGTGCGAAAGCCGTCAAAAAAATGGAGAATCGGGATGCGGGATTCAAGCGTGGCGGCTTGGGCGATGAGAGCCATGTCCATCGCTTCCTGGACGGAGTTTGAGGCCAGGAGCGCAAAGCCCGTCGTGCGGGCAGCCATCACGTCGCTGTGGTCGCCGAAGATGGAGAGAGCGTGCGTGGCCACGGTACGCGCGGCGACGTGGATGACGGCGGGTGTCAGCTCGCCGGCGATCTTGTACATGTTGGGAATCATCAAGAGCAGGCCTTGCGATGCCGTGAACGTCGTACCCAGGGCCCCGGCCTGTATCGCGCCGTGCAACGCCCCTGCGGCGCCTGCTTCGCTCTGCATTTCTACCACCCGTGGCACGGTACCCCAGATGTTCTTGCGGCCTTCCTGCGACCACTGATCGGCCCATTCCCCCATGGGTGAGGCCGGCGTGATGGGGTAGATGGCAATGACCTCGTTCACCCGATAGGCGACGGAGGCTGCAGCCTCGTTTCCATCCAGTATGGCCGTATGCTGAGTCATGAGTTATCTCCACCTGCATGCAAATCTGTGTGCCAGGAGCGCGCCTGGACCCAAAGTGTAACCCATGTCACACCATGGAATCGTGTGCTCAGGAGCGGAACGGTGCGGTGACGCGTGTCACAGGAGGTTGTGACGTCACAGGGCGAGGGTTCGGATGGGGACGGGGGTGCGAGCAGCGCGTAGCCCGTCCCGGATTGGCCGCTGCCTTGTCGGAAGCAGCGTTTCTTGTTCAGCCTGGCTCTTGGAATTCGGGTCCGACGAAGGTCCGATGGCTGCCAAACAGTTCCTGGAATGAAGGTACAACGCACACGATCAAGCCATGCAAATCGACAACATAGTGATCGGTTTGTCTTCCTTCAATCTGCAGCCCCCGGTTTCCGGTCCCCCTGCCCTTTCCACTCTCTTTGGGACCAAATTCCCCGGCTAGGAGGGGAATCCCGCTCTCCGGGAATGCTGCATCCACGAGAGCCTGACGCGATGCGCTTGAAACCATTTTTGCGGGCCGCGAATCCAAGCCCGTACTTACTTTCTGGAAATTCAGCCAGGCGATAGCGACTGCAATCCAGCTCGTTTGGGGGATAATTGGAAATGATCATGAAGAACCGAAGCTGGAAGCAAAACCACTTTGCGCTGCCAATCCTGGTGGCACTCTTGCTCGTATGTCTCCCCGCGGTCGCGCAGCAGAAACAAGAACAGCAACCGCAACCGCCGCCGGCTCCTGCTCCGGCCGGTGAGCAGCCAACCAAACCGAAGAGCGGCGCGGACACCAAAGATGAGAAAAAAAAGGACGGCGCGAAACGCAGGAGCAAGCTGGAGCAGGAAACCGGAACGGTAAACGACCGCATCTTCAAGGTGATGCCGAATTACGGCACGGTGGAGAACGCCAAGGTGCTTCCCCCTCTCCGCCCGGGACAAAAGTTCCGGCTGGCGACCGCCGGAGCGTTCGATTATTTCAGATTTCCGTTTATCGGCGCGCTCGCCGCACTGGACCAGGCGCATAATTCTCCTCCATCGTGGGGGCAGGGATGGGGAGCCTACGGAAAACGCTACGGGGCTTCGTTCGCCGACTACGGAATCGGAACCTACATGACGACGGCCGTTTTCCCGACCATCCTCCGCGAAGATCCGCGCTACTACCAGAGAGGGAGCGGCAACGGAAGCGTTGGCCGCCGGGCGATCTACTCGCTTGACCGGCTCTTCGTGACGCGCACGGATTCGGGGCACCACCGATTCAACTATTCGGAACTCTTCGGGAATGCAGCGGCGGCGGCGCTTTCCAACGTTTACCACCCAGCGGAAGACCGCACGTTTGGGCGCAATGCGGGGACGCTGGGGATGCTGCTGATGTGGGATGGCGTGTCCAACGCCATGAAGGAATTCTGGCCGGATATTCGCCGCAAGGTATTTCACAAGAATACGCCCTAGTGCCGTTCCAACTTTTTGGAGCTAAGCCGCACCGAGCGTCCTCTCAGGGCGATGGCAGTTTGGTTCGACGAACACATAGGCGGATCAAGTTGGAACGGCACTAACCCGTCGCAGTCACACGCTAAGCGCATCAGGAACGCGCGCGGCAGCCGGCGCTTGCTCCGTCCCAAAGCCCCCCGGTTACCCCGCTCGGCGCGCGAAAAACTTTTCCCGTGATCGCTGGCAAGATTCACACAGTTCCCGTTAAATGTATTCTGTAGGACACGGCGCTGAAAAGCCGCCTCGACCCCCGGAGAGCCCCATGACCAAATTCCCCCAGGCGAAGAGGATTTCACTTCCGGGCCGCGACGGTCGTCCGGGCATCGCGCTGGCGGTGCATGAACAGGGCAGCGGTCCCGCCGTCGTGCTCTGCCACGGCTTTCCCGAGCTCGCGTATAGCTGGCGCCACCAGTTGCCCGCGCTGGCCGAAGCGGGCTTTCGCGCCATCGCGCCCGACCAGCGAGGGTACGGCGGAAGCGGCAGACCGGAAAAGGTCGAGGACTACGACCTGATGGATCTGACCGGCGATTTGGTGGGGTTGCTCGACGCCCTGGGCATCGAGAAGGCGGTGTTCCTCGGCCACGATTGGGGCGGAGTCGTCGCGTGGGCGATGCCGCTGGTCCACCCGGAACGGACGGCCGGCGTTATCGGGATCTGCACGCCGTATCGCTCACTCTCGACGGCGGCAATTCGCGCGGCCTGGAAGGGCGAGGTCGCGGGCCATTACATGCTCTGGTTCCAGCAGCCCGGAGTGGCAGAAGCCGTGCTCGACGCGCAGGTGCGGCTCTGTTTCGAAAAGCTGATGCGGCGGAACTTTTCCCCCGCGGAAATGATGCGGCGCACCTCGCCGTCCTCGCCGTTCGACATGAATCCTTTCCGCCGCCTGCCAACGGTGGAGTCCTACGGGGAGGCGCTTCTGTCGGAGGAAGAGCTCGCTGTGTACACGGAAACTTTCGAACGGACCGGCTTCGGCGGGGGAATCAACTGGTACCGCAATATCGACCGGAACGATGAGCTGGTTCCGGGGCGGGGCGAACGCCCGCTCACGCTGCCCTGCCTGATGATTACGGCGGAGTGGGATTTCGCGCTGCCGCCGCGGCTGGCCGAGCGAATGCCCGCGGTGTGCTCTGATCTGGAGATGCACATGATTCCGCGCGCCGGGCATTGGGTGCAGCAGGAATTCCCCGATGAAGTGAATCGCCTCGTGATCCGTTGGCTGAAGCGGCGCTACCTCTGAGGTCTGCTGCGGCGCGTGTACTAATGCGCGGCCGCGGGGATGTCCCGTCAGGCGACAGTGACTTCAGGGCTCAGGTAAACGTCTTGAATGGCGTTGAGCAGAGCGACGCCTTCCTTGAAGGGGCGCTGAAACGACTTGCGGCCGGAGATGAGGCCCATGCCGCCGGCGCGCTTGTTGACCACGGCGGTCATGACGGCTTCGGCGAAGTCGTTCGCGCCGGAAGCGCCGCCGCTGTTGATGAGGCCGGCGCGGCCCATGTAGCAATTGGCCACCTGGTAGCGGCAGAGATCAATGGGATGGTCGCTGGTGAGGTCGGAGTAGATGCGCTTGTCGAATTTGCCGTAGCTCACGCCGTCGGCATTGAGTGCGAGAAAGCCGCCGTTATTTTCGGGAAGCTTCTGCTTGATGATGTCGGCCTGGATGGTGACGCCGAGGTGATTGGCTTGTCCGGTGAGGTCGGCGGAGACGTGGTAGTCCTTGTCTTTCTTGAAGGCGCTGTTCCGCAGGTAGCACCACAACACCGTGGCCATGCCGAGCTCGTGGGCGTGGGCGAAGGCCTGGCTGATCTCGATGATCTGCCGGCCGCCCTCGGCTGAACCGAAATAGATGGTGGCGCCGACGGCGGCTGCCCCCATGTCGTGCGCTTCCTTCACCGTGCCAAAGAGAATCTGGTCGAACTTGTTCGGGTAGGTCATCAGCTCGTTGTGGTTGAGCTTCACGATGAATGGAATCCTGTGCGCGTAGCGGCGGGCGATGGCGCCAAGGACCCCGAAGGTGGAAGCGACGGCGTTGCAGCCGCCTTCGATGGCGAGCTTGACGATGTTTTCGGGGTCGAAGTAATCGGGATTCTTCGCAAAGCTCGCGCCGCCGGAGTGTTCGATGCCCTGGTCCACGGGGAGGATGGACAGATAGCCGGTGCCGGCGAGGCGTCCGCCGGCAAACAGACGCTGCAGCTTGGCGAGGACGCGGTTGTTGCGGTCGGAGAGAGACCAGATGCGGTCCACAAAGTCCGGCCCGGGAAGGTGCAGGCGCGCTTTCGGGATTTTCGGCGTATTGAAATCGAGGAAATACTTCGCTTTCTCGCCGAGATACTGGGAAATTTGGCTGCTGCTGATCGTCGTCGCCATGGCCATGACTTCGTCTCCTACGATGCGGCCTTCGCGAGAAGGCGGGCCGCAGTCTTGTCCACCAGCCAGAGCAATGTACCATCTTTTGGCTGGATGAGCTGTGCCGGGTACAGTTCGGGCTCGTAGGGGCCCTCGAGTACGGCACGGAGGGCCGGAGCCTTGTCGTCGCCGTGAGCCAGGAAGAGGATGCGGGCGGCGTTGTTGAGCACCGGCGCGGTCAGGGTGACGCGGTCGGTGTTGAACTTGGCGACCCGGTTGGAGACGGCGAGCCGCGACCCATCGTGCAGTGCTTCGGTGCCGGGAAAGAGCGAAGCGGTGTGGCCGTCGGGGCCCATGCCGAGGAGAACCAGATTAAAGCGAGGATATTGTCCTTCGGCGAGGCGGAAAAAACCGCGGAGAGCCTGCTCGTAGTCGAGCGCGGCCTGCGCGGCGTCGGGATTTTCGCCCTTGATGCGCACGACCTGCTGGGGTGACAGCGCAAGTTTGGAAAACATGGCCTCGCTGGCCATGCGGAAATTGCTCTCCGGATCGTCCGGGGGGACGTGGCGCTCGTCCCCGAAAAAGAAAAAGGTCTTGTCCCAAGGCACCGCGGCGCGAAGAGCGGGATCGCCGACAAGCAGTGTGTACAGAGCTCGCGGTGTCGAGCCGCCGGCGAGCGCAACGCTGAACCGGCCCCCTGCCCGGACCGCTTCCTGCGCGGTGTGGAGGAATTCTCCGGCGGCGGCCCGCGAAATCGCGGCGGCGTCTTCGAGAATGCGAACTTCGCGGCTCACGCGCTGCGGCTCCGGCGGGATCAATGCCCGGCGGCTTTTTCGACGTGGCCGCCGAACTGGAAGCGCATGGCGGAAAGCACCTTGGCCGCGAAATCATCTTCGCCGCGCGAGGTGAAGCGCTGATAGAGCGCGGCGGTCAGGACGGGAGCCGGCGCGGTGGATTCGATGGCGGCAAGGATGGTCCATCGGCCTTCGCCGGAATCGGAGACGCGGCCGGAGAAGCGTTCGAGCGCAGGCTGCTCGAGGAGCGAGATGGCCGTGAGATCCAGCAGCCAGGAGGCGACGACGCTGCCTCGGCGCCAGACCTCGGTGATGTCCGCGAGCTGGAAGTCGTACTGATAGTGCTCGGGCTGGCGGAGCGGGGTGGTCTCCGCGTCGGCGGCGCGCGATTTTTTGCCGGCGTTGGCGTGCTTGAGGATGTTCAGGCCTTCGGCGTAGGCGGCCATCAGGCCGTATTCGATTCCGTTGTGGACCATCTTGACGAAGTGGCCGGCGCCGGAGGGGCCGCAGTGGAGATAGCCTTCTTCCGCGGTGCCGGCGGCTTTTTCGCGGCCGGGCGTCCGCGGCACATCGCCGAGGCCGGGCGCGAGGGTCTTGAAGATGGGATCAAGGCACTTCACAACGTCGGTTTCGCCGCCGATCATCTGGCAATAGCCGCGCTCGAGTCCCCAGACGCCACCGCTGGTGCCCACGTCCACGTAGTGAATGCCTTTGGCGGAGAGCTCTTTCGCGCGGCGGATGTCGTCAATGTAGTAGGAGTTGCCGCCGTCTATGATGGTATCGCCGTTCTGAAGTTTTGGCGCGAGATCGGCTATGGTCGCGTCCACAACGGCGGCAGGGACCATGAGCCATACGGCGCGCGGAGCGGCGAGCTTCTTCACGAAATCGTCGAGTCCGCTTGAGCCGGCGGCGCCTTCGCCGGCGAGCTGCTTCACGGCGTCGGCGTTGCGGTCATAGACGACGCAATTGTGCCCGCCGCGAGTCAGCCGGCGCACCATGTTGGCGCCCATCCGGCCGAGACCGATCATTCCAAGTTGCATGAGGAGTTCGCTCCTTTGCGCGAGAGTGAATTCAGCTGGCCAAGAGTTGCCGGGCCGAAAATACACTTGCCGCGCGGCAAGGGCAAGGCGTTCGAACGAAGCGCGTCCCGTCAGCCGCGAACGGCGTTTTCGAACTGGCGCAGGCCGCCGCTGACGTCCCTGCCGAGATTCACGCGGAGGACTCGGCGCCCGCGCTGGGTGAGCGCCTGAAAATCGCCAAGCGCCTGCGCCTTGATCAACTGGCCAAACGTGTAATCGGTTTCCGGGACGGGCAGCGGAGCGGATGGCTCGTCCACGAACTGCACGAAGAGGCCGGTGTTCGGGCCGCCCTTGTGAAGCTGGCCGGTGGAATGCAAAAAGCGCGGGCCGTAACCGAGCGTGGTGGCGAGGCGCGTTGTGTCGCGCAGCGTCTTCTGGATGGATTCGAGGGCCGTGGTCGTGGCGGCCTTCGGCGCGAGGTACGCTTGAAGGGAGATGTAGTCCCCGGCTTTGGATTTGCCGAGCCAATCGGAGACGGCTTTCTTCAGCGCGTCGCGGTCGGAGGCGGCAACCGGCTCGGCGCCTGCGACGGCTTGCGATTGTCCTTCCATGGCCTGGCGGGCAAGCACTTTGGCGAGCTCGACGTCGGGCTGATCGAAGGGCTGGATGCCGAGGACAGCTCCGGCGGCGGCGATGGCCAGCTCCCAGCGGAAGAATTCATGGCCGAGGTCGAAGGTCTCGCCGGCTTCGATGCGGATAACCGGATGGCCTGCGGCTTCGAGGATTTTCAGCCGCGCCTCCTGATCGGAGTCCGAATCCTGCGCGGCGCGGAGGTAGACGAAGACGCGGTCGCGGCCGTACACCTCCGGCGGGCCGAGCGGCTCGCCGGCGACCGGCACGATGCCCTTGCCGTTCTTGCCGGTGCTTTCGGCGATGAGTTGTTCGAGCCATGCGGGCAGGAGAGCGAAGGAACGCGAAGTTGCGAAAGTAACCTTGTCACGGCCGGCGAGGGCGAGCTCGCCTAGCGCGGCGCCGAGCCGGAGCCCCGGATTGCTCGCGACGGGGACGCTCGCGGCGCAGGCCTGTGCCATGCCGCGCGCAACGTCGAGGAATCGCGCAACGTCCACTCCGATCAGCGCCGCGGGAACAAGGCCGAAGTGCGTGAGCGCGGAATAACGGCCGCCGACGTCTGGCACGGCCTCGAAGATGCCGCGGAACTTGCGGGCCAGGGCTTCCTTGACCATGGCGGTGCCGGGATCGGTGATGGCCACGAATTGCCGGGCAGCGTTGCCGGTTTTCTCGCCGACGCGCGCCCAGAAATATTTCATGTAGGAGTTGGGCTCGATGGTGGCGCCGGATTTGCTGGAGACAAGAAAAAGAGTATGCGCGAGGTCAACGTTCTTTTCTACGGCGCGCACGGCGTCGGGGTGCGTGCTATCGAGCACGGAGAGGTCGGGGTAGCCGCTCTTGTGGCCGAAGGTGGTTTCGAAGACTTCGGGGGCGAGGCTCGAGCCGCCCATTCCGAGCAGGACGACGTTGTCAAAGCCGTCGGCGCGCGCCGCCTCGACGAACCGGGCGAGATCGCCGGTCTGCGCGCTCATGACTTCGGGCAGCGTGAGCCAGCCGAGGCGGTTCGTGATCTCCGCTGGATCCTTTGCCCAAAGGGTATGGTCTTTGGCCCAGAGGCGCCGGCCGAAATCGGCAGCCTGCCAATCGGTCAGGCGTTTTTCGACCGCAGCCTGAACGGAGCCGAGGCTCATGCGTTGCGGGTCGAGACGCTGATCGAGCATCTTCCCGCGCTTTTCGTCGAGCGCCTTCAGGAGCTGCTTGTAAGAGTCGAAGAAAAGCGTCACACCCTGGCTTTGCAGGGTTTCCGTGACCGCCGCCATGTCGATGCCGACTTTCGCGAGTCTTGAGAAGAGCTGTTTCGCTTCGTCCAGGCCGGTGCGAATCGTTTCCTTGACGCTGGCGTGATCGCGGACGGCGTCGAGCGTGGCGGGCGGGAGGGTATTCACGGTGTCCCTACCGATGAGGCCGTCAATGTACATGACGTCGGAATAGGCGGGGTTTTTCGTGCCCGTGCTGGCCCAGAGCGGCCGTTGGACGCGCGCGCCTTTCTCCATCAGCTTCTTGAAGTGCGCGCCGCCGAAAAGCTCCTCGAAGCGGCGATAAACGATGCGGCAGTTGGCGATGCCGACCTGCCCGCGGAGAGCGAGCGCCTCGGGCGTGCCGATGCGCTCGAGTTCCTTGTCCACCAGGGTGTCCACGCGGCTGACGAAGAACGACGCTACCGAAGAGACCCCCTTCGGATTTGCATTTTTCTCGATGCCGCGGATGTAGGCCTGCGCGACGGCTTCGTAGTGCGCGAGCGAGAACATCAGCGTGATGTTGACGTTGATGCCCTCGCCGATGAGCGTCTCGACGGCCGGGATGCCCTCCTGCGTGGCGGGAACTTTGATCAGGACGTTTGGGCGGTTGATGGTTTTCCAGTAGCGGCGCGCGTCAGCCAGAGTGCCCTGGGTGTCGTAGGCAAGATTCGGCCCGACTTCAAAGCTGACGAAGCCGTCGGCGCCGCCGGTGGCGTCGTAAACGGAACGAAGGACGTCGGCGGCCATTTGGATGTCTTCGATGGCCACACGCTCATAAAGCGCAACCGTCTCCATCTTGGGGTCTGCGTCGAGCGCCTTGCGCAGCGCCTCGTCGTAGTCGCTGCTGCCGGTGATGGCTTTTTCGAAGATGGTAGGGTTGCTGGTGACCCCGCGAAGTCCCGCGTCCACGAGGCGCTTCAGCCCGCCGCTGGTAATGAGATCCCGGCGGATGAAATCGAGCCACACGGCCTGCCCGAGAGCCTGCAGCTCCTGCAGGGCGTTGCCCGTTGCCGTTTTAGCGGTGCTCATATTTCGCCTCCAACGCTTTGACCTTTTCGAGGCGGCGTTCGTGCCGCTCTTCCCGAGAAAACCTGGCGCCGGCGAAGGCGCGGACCAGCTCCTCGGCGAGCTTGGCGCCGATGATGCGCGAGCCGAGGACGAGCACGTTCATGTCGTCGTGCTCGACGCCCTGGTGGGCCGAGTACGTGTCGTGGCACAGGCCGGCGCGGATGCCGGGCAGCTTGTTCGCCGCGACGCTGGCGCCGACGCCGCTGCCGCAGATCAGAAGTCCGCGCTCGGCGCGGCCTTCGAGCACCGCCCGGCCGACGGCTTCGGCGAAGTCCGGGTAGTCGGAGGGCTGATCGTTGTACGCACCAACGTCAAGTGTCTCATGGCCGAGGCCGCGCAGAAACTCGGCGAGGGCCACTTTCATGGCGAAGCCGGCGTGGTCGCAACCGATCGCGATTTTCATCGAGCGCTACTTGCCCAGGACTCCGCGGACCGCGGCGACAACGCCGTCGGGCACGAAGCCGAATTTCTTTTGCAGCTCCTTCAGCGGAGCGGAAGCGCCGAAGGTCTTCATGCCGATCATGCGCCCCTTTGCGCCCACGTATCTTTCCCAGCCCATGGTCGAAGCCTGCTCGACCGAGACGCGGGCCGTGACCTCCGGGGGAAGCACAGAATCACGATACGCCTGCGGCTGGCGTTCGAACAGCTCCCAGGACGGCATGCTGACCACGCGGACGCGCGCGCCCTCGGCGGAAAGTTTTTCGTAGGCCTCGAGACACAGGGAGACCTCGCTGCCCGTACCGATGAGAATGGCTTCGGCCTTGCCGCCTCTGGCTTCGGCCAAAACGTAAGCGCCCTTCGTCACGCCCGATGCTGGGGCGTATTTCGCGCGGTCCACGGTCGGGAGCGCCTGGCGCGACAGGACGAGAATCGCCGGCTCATGGCGAAGCTGGAGAACGAAGCGCCACGCTTCGCTGACTTCGTTCGCGTCACCGGGGCGCAGGACGATGATCCCCGGGATGGCGCGCAACGCGGCGAGCTGCTCGATGGGCTGGTGCGTCGGGCCGTCTTCGCCGACTCCGATGGAGTCGTGCGTGAAGAGGTAGATGACCGGCAGCTCCATCAGCGCGCTGAGGCGGATGGAGGCCCTCATGTAGTCGCTGAAGATGAGGAAAGTCGAAGCATACGGGCGGATCTTCGAGAGCGAAAGGCCGTTGGCGATCGAGCCCATGGCGTGCTCGCGAATCCCGAAGTGCAGGTTGCGGCCGCCGCGCGAGCCGGCCTCGAAGTCGCCGGCCCCGTCGAAGGTGAGGCGCGTCTTGGTCGAGGGGGCAAGGTCGGCGGCCCCGCCAATGAGCCAGGGAAGATTTTTCGCTGCGGCGTTCTGGACTTTGTTCGAGGAGTCGCGCGAGGCAAGGCCCTTGGCGTCGGGAGGAAAAACGGGGAGCTCCTTGTCCCAACCGTCGGGAAGCTGGCGGTGCTGCATGCGAAAGAGCTGGTCGGCAAGCTGCGGGAACTGCTTCTTGTAGGCTTCGAATTGGGCCATCCAGGCGGTGCGTGCTTCGCCGCCGCGCTTGCCGATGCCGCTCTGGAAATGTTCGTAGACGCCGCCGGGAACGAGGAACTTGGCGTCCTCGGGCCAGCCGTAATTGCGCTTGGTAAGGCGGATTTCGTCTTCGCCGAGCGGCTCGCCGTGGGCGCCGCTGGTGTCCTGCTTGTTCGGCGCGCCGTAGGCGATGTGGCTGTCCACAATGACGAAGGTGGGGCGATCGGAGGTCTGCTGGAAGACCTTGATGGCGCGGTCCAGCATTTCGAGGTCGTTGGCATCCCCGGCGCGAGTGACGTTCCAGCCGTAGCCGATAAAGCGCGTCGCGACGTCTTCGCTGAAGGCCAGGTCGGTGTGGCCTTCGATGGTGATGTGGTTGTTGTCGTAGAACCAGCAGAGATTCGAAAGCTTGAGGTGCGCGGCGAGGGAAGCGGCTTCGCCGGAAAGGCCTTCCATCATGTCGCCGTCGCCGCAGATGGCGTAAACGTTGAAATCGAACAGGTCGAATCCCGGGCGATGGAAGTATTCCGCCATCCACCAGCGGGCCATGGCCATGCCGACGCTCGTCGCAATTCCTTGGCCGAGCGGCCCGGTAGTGGTTTCCACGCCGGAGGTCCAGCGGTATTCCGGGTGGCCGGGGCATTTGCTGCCGAGCTGGCGGAAGCGCTTGATGTCGTCGAGCGTGACGGAGGGCGCGCCAAGCGTTTCATAGGCCGGATTGACGGCTTTGACCTGCGCGAGGTGCAGCAGGGAATAGAGGAGCATCGAAGCGTGGCCGCCGGAGAGAACGAAGCGGTCGCGATTGGGCCAGATGGGGTCGTTGGGGTCGAAGCGCAGGAAATGCTGCCAGAGGCAGTAGGCGACCGGAGCCAGAGCCATGGGCGTGCCGGGATGGCCGGAATTGGCCTGCTGCACGGCGTCCATGGAGAGCGTGCGAATCGTATTGATGCAAAGCTGGTCGAGACTCACCTGACTGGAAGTTGCCTGGCTCACTGCCACTCCTCGGGGGAACAGGGGCGCCCGCCCGGCGTGCACGGGCACTATCTTAGATGATCGGGGCCTCCGCTCGGCTCATTGAATCTTACAGGGAAGGGGGATGCAGTCCAGCGGAAATCCAGCGGAAAGCCCCGCCCCGAGGTGAGTGCCCCGGGGAGTGGACGTCGACGGGGCGCGCCGCGAGCGGCGGCCGGTGCGGGGAGGAACGATGCGAATCCGATGCCAGGGGCTGGCCCATTTCTGGCGGGCATGCGAAACTTGCTTGAGAGCTGCCGATGCCCGGGTGGCGGAATGGCAGACGCTGAGGACTTAAAATCCTCCGGGGATTTTTTCCTCATGTGGGTTCGACTCCCACCCCGGGCACCAAGTTTTCTTCCCGCATTGTTAGTCCGGCGAGCCCCTCACCTCTTTTGGCAGTGATGCTTGGCCTTCAGGAATCGCACAAATCTATTTGGGAAAGATCCCTTGCGGGGGATCGCACCGCGTCGGGTTGACAAATTCTTTCCCCGCTGACGCGTTTCCCCTAGAATCAGGCAGGACCGCAAGCGGGGTTTGCGCCGGCGCTGGACCGGCGCGCCCGGCCGGGAGGTTTCCTTGAGCGGCGAGGATCTCTTCGACTTGATTGCCATCGGCTGCGGCCCCGCCGGGGAAAAAGGCGGCGCGCAAGCCGCGTATTTCGGCAAGCGCGTGGCGGTGATCGAGCGCGGGGCGCAGGTGGGCGGGAGCTGCGTCAATACCGGCACGGTGCCGAGCAAGACGCTGCGCGAATCGGCGCTCTATTTCTCCGGGCTGGAACAGCGCGGCCTCTACGGAATCGATTATTCGCTGAAGGAAAACCTGACGGTACAGGACTTCATGCACCACGAGCGCGCCGTGGTGGAGCTGGAGCGGCAGCAGATTCGAAAGAACCTCGACCGGCACAAGATCGAATTGATCACCGGGCAGGCCGCCTTTGCCGATCCGCACACCATCACCGTCAGCGGTGCCGGCGGGACACGGCGCTTGCGGGCCGACGTGATCCTGATCGCCACGGGTTCGAAGCCGTACCGGCCTCCGGAGATCGCCTTCGACGACGAGCACATTTTTGATTCGGACACGTTTCTGCAGATGCGCACGATTCCGCAGAGCCTGGCGGTGATTGGCGGCGGAGTGATCGGCTGCGAATACGCTTCGATCTTCATGGCCCTCGGCGTGAAGGTCACGCTCGTGGACAGGGGCGACCGCTTGCTGCCTTTTCTAGACGCGGAAATCGCCGAGAGTCTGCGCGAACGGCTCGCCGCGCTGGGGATGCAATTCTGTTTCGCCGAGAAAACGGACAAAGTGGAACGCACACCGGATGGCGTGCGGCTTCAGTTGAAGAGCGGGAAAGTCCTGGAGACGGAATCGGCTCTTTTTGCGGCGGGGCGCCGCGCTGCAGTGGACGGGCTGACGCTGGAAAACGCCGGGCTGGCGGTGAACGCGCGCGGGTACATCGAAGTGAACGAATATTATCAGACCAAGACGCCCCACATCTACGCGGCCGGCGACGTAATCGGCTTCCCCGCGCTGGCGTCCACGTCCATGGAACAGGGGCGAGTGGCGGTTTGCCACGCCTTCGGCTTCCAATACAAGCAGCGCGTGGCGTCCATGCTGCCCATGGGCATCTACACGATTCCCGAGATCTCTTCCGTCGGAGAGAGCGAAGAATCGTGCCGGGAGAAGAAGATCCCCTACGTCGTGGGCCGCGCGAGATACGCGAACAACGCGCGTGGACAAATCATCGGCGACACAAAGGGCATGCTGAAACTGATTTTTGCTCCGGAGAACAAGAAACTGCTGGGCGTGCACATCATCGGCGAGCTCGCCACGGAGCTGATCCACGTCGGGACGATGGCCATGGACAAGGAAATGACCATCGATGAGTTCATCCACCTGGTGTTCAACTACCCGACGCTGAGTGAGATCTACAAGTACGCCGCGTACGACGGGCTGGGGAATCTCTCCAAACACAAGCTGTGCGAAGAAGGGTGAGACGCGCGCGGACGGTCATTCCGTTGGATTCCGCGGAAACTTGAGATAGGGAAGCCGCACGCCGCGCACGAAGACGTTGTCGGCGGTGATCCCGGCGGGCGCCTCGAATCCTTTTGCGCCGCCTGCGGTGACGAAATCATCCTGCTCGACGCCATCCCCGCTGACGCCCACCCCGCCCGCCAAAACGCCGTTCTTGTACAAAGGCAGGCTGCCCGGAAAGAAAACGATTCCGCTTTGATTGGGTCCCGCGGGCTGAAACCCCTGCGTGCAGGGATTTGCGGTGTCCAGCGGGTACAAGTTGAAAAACGGGCCCGCGCTCGTGCCGTCGATCCCGGGCGGGTAGAGCGGCTGCGCTCCAAAACTGATGGTGCGATTGCTGACGGCGGTGCCCATGGGCACGCCGTTGAGATCCGCGGCGGTGCGCGAGCCGCTGTTGAAGTAAATCATGTTGCGCGCCTTCGTCGCCGCCACGTCAATGCTGAACACCGTGGAATCGTGCATGCGGCGGAAGCCGATGATCTTGCCGTCGAGGTCCGCGACCGCGATGACCATGCGCGCGCGCGAGCCCAGGGGCAGGCGGATGGCGGCGCGCGTGATGTTGGCGGTCGCTTCGGCGTTGTCCAGGACTTGCTTGACCTCGCCGGCGGTGAGGCCGCCGATCGGCCCGTTCACCGGGGTGACCAGGTCGCCCTCGGGCGGAGGTCCCGCGCTGGCCATGGGCGAATGGCCGGCGAGGTAACTTCCCGTAAACGTTCCCGCTCCGATTCCGGCGGGGCGCGTCGTCTGATTCACGAACGGCAGCGCCACACCGTCAATGACCACGACGCCGGGTGCGGCGGGAGTTGGCCCGAAGCCATCCGAAGTCGCCGCAGTGAACGCGGCGAACTCGGCCACGTCCGGCGGGACACCGGCCACGCCGACGCCGCCCACCACGAAACCATTCTTGAAAATCGGGACGCCGCCGGGATTCAGCGCATTCGCATCGCTGTCATTCACATCGGCTTTGCCGGTGATGATGCCGAGACCCGTGCCTCCGCCCAGGGCAAGAGAAGTGGGCACCTGCTTCCCGGCAAGATAATTTGTCGAGAGGGTGCAGCCACGATTCGTATTCTCGATGCCATAAAGCGCGGCGTTGGGGGCGTTGCTCACGCCCGGCGGAAAATGGATGCCGCTGATGAAGCGCACCGTGCGCGACGAAAGCGGCGCCTGATCGTTGGAGAAGAACGCGCCGGTGCGGGCCAGCCCCACGGCGAGGTCGTTCACGTCCACCACCGCGCCAAAATTGCCGATGGCCGTTGCCGGAGCGGCCGGTTTGCGGAAGACGGCCAGCACGTTGCCGGTGCGGTCCACGACGGCGATGACCATCGTCGCCGGGTCGGCGGCTTGCGCGGCGGCCTGGACAATGTTCTGCACGTCGCTGGCGGTGAGGACCGGCGGAGGGCCGGGCGGTGGAGGCGTGATGATGGCGCTCCCGCCTCCGCATCCGGCGATGCTGAGAGAAAGCGCTGCGCCGAGAAGAAGCGCAAGCGTGCAAGCTGGCAAAACCATCGAAGGCCACCGGGATTGCGCGCCGGAGGAGGAGCGTGGTGCGCGGGTTTGGCGGGCCGAGTACATTGGATGAGATACAGTGTTGGTATCACATCTTCGTCCTCGCCTCAACCGGACGATCAGGCGGCGCGGCGGCACGGCAAACGAGCCGCTCCGAAATAGTTTGCGATATGCTGTACGCCGGCCGCGAAATGTGTTGCCCGGCGAAGAGTTCTACTGTTATCTAGGACGCGAAATCCCTGACTTGCGTGGATGGATCCAGGCCGGACGCATGCTCGTTTGCATCACGAAGCTCCCTCACACTTTCTTAAGCGGCCCAACCCTCATTCTATCGATCATCTTGTTCGCGCCATTTTCCCCGGTTCAACTTGCGGCACAGGAACCTGCGCCGGAGCAGAAGGCGGCGCAAGGCGCCTCGCAAGAGCGGCGCGAGGCAGGACCGCCGAGGAGAATCCCCCGTCAGAAGGCGCTGACGACGGCGGCGATCGAAGGAATCGTTCGCGAGGCCGGCAATGAGGCGGGAGTTCGCCCCGTGCCTGCGGTGGTAACGCTGCGCAACTTGGGCTCGGGGCAGGTCCAGCGCGGGCAGGCCAACGCGGAAGGGGTGTTCCGCGCGTTCCCGCTCGCGCCTGGGCGGTATGAAGTGCGCGCCGAAGCGGATGGGTACTCGGCGTTCGCGCTGCCGGAGATTTCCGTGCCCGCGAACGAGGTCTTGATGCTGGAGATCTCGCTCGTCCGCATGACCGAGGCGGAAATCCGCTCTCGGCTCCCGCGGCAGCCGGATCTGGGTCCAGCTCCGCCTGCGGCGCCGGCGGCGCAGGCCGGCACCTACCGCGAACTGCGCCACCGCTTGGACGCCGATCCGAACTACGTCGAAAACCCGGCGCCGGAATCGCTGCCGCCGGTGGCGGATATCTACAACGTGATGCCCGACCGCTGGTATGTGCCGTTTCCTGAATACCGGCGCTATTCGCAAAGGGGCGAGTACATCTACACGAAATCCCACTGGTACGACCCGTTCAACCGCAACCGTCTGAAGGGGGACTACCCGATTTGGTCGTCGCTCCTCGGCAAGCAAACATTTTTGATTGTGACGGCGACGGCGGAAACTTTCTTTGACGAGCGTCGCGTACCGCTGCCCAGCAACGTGAGCGCGGCGCGGCCGGGAAGCTCCGAGTTTTTCGGCAAAGGCGAGCAGGCGTTCTTCGACCAGACGCTGCGGTTTTCGTTCGATCTGTTTCATGGCGATACTTCGTTCAAGCCGGCGGACTGGCGCATCCGCATCACGCCGGAGATCAGCCTCAACGACATCATCGTGCGCGAGCTGGGAGTTGTCGGGCCGGACGTCCGCTCCGGCACGAACCGCTTCGACACGCACGTGGGGCTCCAGGAAGCGTTCGTCGAGGTGAAGCTACGCGACTTGAGCCCGAATTACGATTTCGTCTCCGTGCGGGCCGGGATCCAGCAGTTCAGGAGCGATTTCCGCGGATTCCTTTTTGCCGAGGAGCAGCCCGGCGTGCGCGTGTTCGGCAACCTGCACTCGGACCGCATCGAGTACAACGCCGCGTACTTCGACTTTCTGGAGAAAAACACGAACAGCGGGCTGAACCGGTTCCGCGGGCGCAAGCAGCAGGTGCTTCTCGGAAACGTCTACCTGCAGGATTTTTTCTTTCCCGGCTACACGGCTGAGTTTCTGGGGGCGTGGAACAAGGACGACGGCCGCGTGCATTTCGACGACAACGGCTTTCTCGTTCGCCCCGCGCCGATCGGGCTGGTCGTCCGCCAGGGACCCAACGGCGGCCCGCTGCCGCACAGCGTCAACGTGGGTTACGTCGGCTGGCTTGGAAACGGCCACATCGGACGGTTCAATCTCACCCATGCGTTCTTTCAGGCCGCCGGAAAAGATACGCTCAATCCCATCGCCGGACGGGCCGTAACGGTGAACGCGCAGATGGCCGCGGCGGAAATCTCGCTCGACCGCGACTGGTTGCGCTATCGTGTGTCTGTTTTCTATGCGTCGGGGGATGCGAAGCCGCGCGACTCCCGCGCGCGGGGCTTCGATGCCATCGTGGATTTTCCCGCGTTCGCCGGCGGCCTCTTCAGCTTTTGGAACCGCGAGGGAATCCGCTTGACGGGCTCGGCCGTGGCCCTGACGACGCCGGGCAGCCTCCTGCCGAATCTGCGCTCCAACAAGGAGGAGGGCCAGGCGAATTTCGTAAACCCGGGGATCTTCCTCGTCAATGCGGGAACGGATCTGGATATCACGCCGAAGCTGCGCGGCTTCGTCAACGTGAACTGCCTGCGGTTCATGCGCACGGAGCCGCTCGAGCTGCTCCTGTTTCAGGCCCCGATCCGGCACAGCATTGGAGTGGACTACGGCGCGGGCGTGCAATATCGTCCTCGTCTGACGGAGAACATGATCCTGACGGGCGGTGCGGCGGCGCTGACCCCCGGACAGGGATTGCGCGATATCTACGGCGGGAGAACGCTTTTTACCGTATTCGGCTCGGCGCGATTCACCTTCTAAGGGTGCTCGGAATGTTCACTGGGTACAAAGGTCCCGGGCGAAGGAGCGGAGAGCGCGGCGGCGCTTCCCTGACGGCGCTCGCGCTAGTTCTGGCTTCGGCGGGACTCGTGTTGTTCGCGGAGCGCAGTCGCTCAGCCCCAGAGGCGCGGGTGGTGGAGCAGTCCACTCCCGCGCAGAGCGAAGCTCTACGCCAGCAATCCGCGGAGGAAGTGGAACGCAAGAGCGCGGGATGCGTGAGCTGCCACACCGCGACCGACGAGCCGACCATGCACCCGACGCAGACCGTGCATCTCGGCTGCGCGGATTGCCACGGCGGGAACGCCGATGTGCGGGTGGCTGCCGGTGATGCGCAGAACTCGCCCGGCTATAACGCGGCGAAAGAAAAAGCGCATGTGCAGCCCCGCGGCGATGCGTTCAAACGCCGCCACGCGGTGCCGGAGCGCGCCTTTACCGCGTGGCTTGAAGAGCGCAAGGAATACATCCGCTTCGTGAATCCGGGCGACTTGCGCGTGGCTCCGGAGACTTGCGGCGCTGCCGGGTGTCATCCCAGCGAAGTTCGCGCCGTCTCGACGAGCATGATGACGCACTCCGGATTTCTCTGGGGCGCGGCGCTCTACAACAACGGATCCTTTCCCCGGAAGGACGCGCGCTTCGGCGAGAGTTATTCGGCCGAAGGATTGCCGCAGGCCATCAAGAGCGTTCCCCCGCCGGGCCCCGAAGAAATGCGCAAGAAGGGCGTTGTGCCGGAGCTGGTGCCGCTCGAGCGCTGGGAAGTTTCGCAGCCGGGCAATGTACTGCGAGTCTTCGAGCGCGGGGGGCGGAAAAAAGCCGAAGTGGGCAATCCCAATCCCGACGAGGATCCGGGAAAGCCCGAGGACAAGCTGGGCGACCGCGGCTTTGGAACCGGGTTGCGCACCGATCCGGTTTTTCTGGGATTGCAGAAGACGCGCCTGCTCGACCCATTGCTGTCATTTCCGGGGACGAACGATCACCCCGGGGACTACCGCTCGAGCGGCTGCTCGGCGTGCCATGTGATCTACGCGAACGACGTGTCGCCGGTGCATTCCGGCGCTTACGCATCGTTCGGCCATTCGGGAACCAGCGCTTCCAAGGACCCGGCGGTGCCGAAAAACGAGCCGGGCCACCCGATTCGCCACGTCTTCACGCGAGCCATCCCGTCGAGCCAGTGCATGATCTGCCACATCCATCCGGGCACGAACATGCTGGCTACCTACTTCGGCGACACGTGGTGGGACAACGAGATCGATGGCGAGAAGATGTATCCCGCCGAGCAGCGCAATCCGACCGAAGGGGAGCGCTATCAGTCCTACCTGCGCAATCCGGAAGCGGCAGCGGCGCGCGGGCTTTGGGGCAAAGCAGGATTCCTCGACAAGACGGGAAGCGCGGAGTTCAATTCGCAACTGAAGACGACGCAGTTCGACGATTTCCACGGCCACGGCTGGGTCTTTCGCGCCGTCTTCAAGCACGACCGCAAGGGAAACTGGTTGGATGCGAACGACAAACCGATTGCCTTCGACGATGCGCAGCGGTTTTCGAAGGCCGTGCACCTGGCGGACATCCACCTCGAAAAAGGAATGCAGTGCGGAGATTGTCATTTCGCGCAGGACAGTCACGGCAATGGAAAGGTATATGCCGAGCCGAGGGCGGCCGTCGAAATCGATTGCGTGGACTGCCACGGCACCATCCGCAGCAAGGCGACGCTCATCACCTCCGGCCCCGCTGCTCCGGAGGGTGGCCGGCACCTGGAAGCCCTGCGCACCCCGTGGGGCCTCCGGCGTTTCGAATGGCGCGGCGATCAACTTTTCCAGCGGTCCATGTCCGAACCTGGCCGCGAGTGGGAGATCGTCCAGACGCTGGACACGATCACGGAGGGAAGCTCGCACTTCAACCCGAAATCTTTCCGGGCGAAGGCCGTGACGAAAACCGGCGCTCTTTTGCGCCTTCTCCCGGAGAATGACGCGGAACTCGCGCACCCGAACTCCTCGATGACTTGCTACGCCTGCCACACGTCCTGGACGCCGACCTGCTTCGGCTGCCACTTGGAGATGACGGCCAACGCGCGGCGGCCCATGCTCCACAACGAAGGGCTGATGACGCGCAACTACACGACTTACAACTTCCAGGTGCTGCGCGACGACATCTTCATGCTGGGCGTGGACGGCACGGTGACCGGGCATCGTATCGCGCCGGCGCGCTCCTCCTGCGCCGTGCTGGTGAGCTCGCAGAACGCGAACCGCGAGTGGCTCTACTACACGCAGCAAACCGTTTCCGCGGAAGGGTTCAGCGGGCAGGCCTTCAGCACGTTTGTGCCGCACACCGTGCGCGCGCGGGAGACCAAACAGTGCACGGACTGCCACGTCTCCGCGGCGAACGACAACAATGCCTGGATGGCGCAGCTCCTACTGCAAGGCACCAACTTCATGAACTTCCTGGGCCGCTACGTCTACGTGGCCACGGGGAAAAAGGGATTTGAAGCCATCGCCATCGCCGAACACGACGAGCCGGAATCCATCATCGGGAGCGACCTGCAGCGCATTGCGTATCCGCACAACTACCGGAAGCATATCGCCAAAGGCCGCGAGCTGAAGACGAGTTACGAGCACCCGGGAAGCGTTTTCGATTTGCAACAGCGCGGCGAGTACGTTTATGCGGCGACAGGCAAGGGCGGCCTGCGCGTCTATGACATCGCCAACGTGGACAACAAAGGGTTCTCCGAGCGGATGGTGACGGCGCCGGTCTCGCCCCTGGGCCAGCGCTTTTTCGTTTCCACGAAGGACGCCGTCGCCGTGGCTTCGCCCACCACCCTGGGCGTTGATCCCCTGCGGACGCGCGTCCCGGAAAACGAAGAGCAGCCGATCCATTTGCTCTACGGTTTTCTTTACGTTGCGGACCGCGAGGAAGGGCTCGTCGTCATCGGTGACCCGGACCTGAAGAGCAGGAGTCCGGGCGTGGGCACGTTGCTCGACGGCAATCCGGCAAACAATTTCTTGAAGCGCGCGCTGGCGTTCAATCCCGGGGGAGTTCTCACCGGGGCGCGGCGCATCGCCATCGCCGGGACGTTTGCCTACGTCCTGACCGACAAGGCGCTCGTCGTCGTGGACCTGGGCAATCCCCTTGCTCCTCGCGTGACGGCGGCGATTGGTTCGCCCGCGCTGAACGAACCGCGCGGCGTGGCGGTGCAATTCCGCTACGCGTTTGTTGTGGACCGTGACGGACTGAAGGTGCTCGACGTAACGAACCTGGCCGAGCCGCGGCTGGTCTCGGGCGCCGTCGTGCCGCTGGAGGACGCCCGCAATGTCTACGTGGCGCGGACGTATGCCTATGTCTCCGCAGGGAAGCAGGGCGTTGCGATCGTGGACGTCGAGCGGCCGGACAAGCCGAAGCTCGATCAGATCTTCAACGCCGGCGGCCTGCTGAACGACGTCAATGATGTGAAAATCGGAATGGTTGCCGCAAGCGCCTTTGCGTTCGTCGCCGACGGGAAAAACGGCCTCCGCGTCTTGCAGATCGTCTCCCCGTGGGACGACCCGGCGCACTTTTCGGGCTTCAGCCCCCGGCCTGTCCCGAAGCTGATCGCGACGGCGCGCACGCATGGACCGGCGCTGGCGATTTCGAAAGGCATGGACCGCGACCGCGCAGTGGACGAGAGCGGCAACCAGATCGCCGTTTTCGGCCGGCGCGGCGCGCGCCCGCTGGGTCGCGCCGAAGCGCAGCGCCTCTACCTGCGCAACGGGCAGCCTTACAGCGTCACGGACGAACCCGTCGAGCAGCCGCCCTCTGCGCCTTCTCCTGTTGCCTGGTTCGAACGCGCCCGCCGCTGGTTTTCCTCACTTCGTTGACAGCGACAATTTGCAATTCTTCTTCGAAGGGTTCGCGAAATCCTCACGCGAGAAGGGTGGTGTTTTTTTCAGCGTCCGGCGGCGCGGAGGGCGGGCAATGTGAATTTCGGCTTGACTTCCTTCCGCCGGGACCAATCGTGGTAGGTGTGGCATTCGAAACAGCGGGACTCGGCGTGATTCGCGCCGGGCGCATGGCACGTCTTGCAGGTGCCGGCGCCGGGGAGGAGAATGTCGCTCGTTTCGGTGCTCTTCAACGCTCGCGCGTGGCAGCCTTCGCAGGAAAAGCCGCGGTGCGCGTCATGATCGAACCGGGCATGCGGCATCCACCGAGCGGTGATCTTGGCCGGGGCGACCTCCGGCAGCGACGCGCCGCGTGGGAGAGCCAGCGTGTGGCACTGCTTGCAGGTTTTCCTCCAGAGCAACTTTTCCGCCTCGTCGGTTTTTTCCTGAATCCATTGCGCCGGTGTAGCCACCCTCGCCGAAGCGGGGGCCAGCCCGTCTACAGTGGGTCCCGCCTCGGTAGCAATTCGCAATTCGGCCGAATGCGCCGCGATGTACTCCGTGAATTTCTTCACCACAAACGCGTGGACGATCTCCGGCTTGTCGTGCGGCACCCCGTCGGAAAATCGCTTGTCGAAATGGAGTGTGTGGCAGCCCGCGCAGGTCGTGGCGTATCCCGGTGGGACCATGAACTCCCGGCCCGTCGGCGGGCGGCGTGCAGGTAACGTCATCGCCGCCGCAGGAAGGGCTGCCTGATCCGCCAGGTAAGAAGGTCTCGCTGCGGCATAGCCCGCGTCCCCGTAGGTCCACTCCGCTTTGACCGCGGCCGGTCGGTGACAATCGCCGCATGCAAGCTGGACCATCGTCCCGCTCGGGTCGCGGCGCAGTTGTTTCATGTGCATGGCGTGGTTCAGAGCGATGGCGCCGGGGTCGCGGGCGCCTCCTCGCAGGGCGGCGAACTCCGGATGCCCGTCCTGGAGGGTGCGAATCCGCGCCACAAAGTGCGCTGCGCCGTCTTTGGCCCTCAGATCGGCATGACACTGCGCGCAGCCTTGGTTGCTCGCGGCGTGAAGATTGATCGGGCCGCGGTGTTCGCTGTGGCAGGCGGCGCACACCGGCGTGAACGTCTGGTTCGCGTGGTGAACGGGGCCGTCGTGGCAGTCGAGGCATGCTTGGTCTTCCACTTTTGCGGCGAACGAGCCTGCCTGACGCA
>DASZZJ010000005.1:0-16325 GCA_035545075.1 Candidatus Acidiferrales bacterium | reverse complement strand
GCAGATCGGTTTTGGCGGATGGATCGCGCGGCACCACGGCGGGTAACTCGGGCAGGAAGGAGGCGAAGTGGCAAAATCTTCAGCGGCGGCGCAGGAAAAGCTGCAGCGGGCGCAGGAAACGGCTCTTTCGGCCGTGCGCGGACAATCCAGCGAGGCCGTTGCCGTCCCTCTCAACCGCCTCATCCACGAACGCATCCGCCTCGGCATTGTCAGCGCCCTCGCCGTCAACCGCTCGCTCACCTTCAACGAGCTCAAAGCAATGTTGAAAACCACCGACGGTAACCTGAGCGTCCACGCTCGGAAACTCGAAGAAGCCGACTACATCGTTTGCACGAAATCGTTTGCCGGCCGCCTGCCGAAGACGGAATACCGGCTGACCGCCGGAGGCCGCCGCGCGCTCGAGCGCTACCTGGACCACATGGAGGCGCTGATCCGCGCCACACGCGACCGTTAGCGCGGCAAAAAAAATTGGGCACTCACTTTGCAGTGTAAAGTGAGTCCTTGGACAGAACTGCGGCGGAGAAAGCAGCACCTCCATGTCTTCTGCCCTTTTGCATCAGCCGCGAATCGTTCCCGGCGGCGGACTTCCATCCCCGGCCGTTTCCAGCGGCCACCCTCTGCATCTCGCGATCATCACCGACGGCAACGGCCGATGGGCCTCCTCGCGCGGATTGCCCCGCTCGGCCGGCCACCGTGCCGGCGCCGAAGCCGCCCGCCGTATCATTGCGATTGCGCCGCGCCACGGCATCGGCACCCTCACTCTTTTCGCGCTTTCTTCCGCCAACTGGCAGCGCCCCGCGGCCGAGGTTCGCGGCATCCTCGGTCTTCTCCACGAATATCTGCTCACCGAGACCACCCACTGCGTCGAAGAAGGCGTTCGCCTTACCATCTTCGGCCGGCGCGACCGCCTTCCCGCCGCGCTGCGCCAGGCCGTCGCCGATGCCGAGGCCGCCACTGCGCACGGCACGCACCTCCACGTTCGCCTCGCGATCGATTACTCTTCGCGCGAAGCGATCTTCCAAGCCGCCTGCCGCTTTTACAAAGTCACCGAGCTCTCTCCGGAGCGCTTCGGCGAAATCCTCGCCGAAGTGAGCCGCGGCGCCGCGCCCGAAGTGGACCTGCTGATCCGTACGGGCGGCGAGCAGCGCCTCTCCGATTTTCTGCTCTGGGAATCCGCCTTTGCCGAGCTCTTCTTCGTCGAGAAGCGCTGGCCCGACTTCACCGCCGCCGATCTCGAAGCGGCCCTGCGGGAATTTTCCGGGCGCGAGCGCACGCGGGGAGCCCTCCCGAGCGCCGTCACTGCCTGATGGAGGAGTCTTGAACGGATTTATGCCGCATTTCGCTCCGTCCGTCGTTCTCGCGTTTTTGGGTACGCTGTTCTTGCTGGGGCTGAGCGTGCTTGTGCTCGTCTACGCTGCGGTCCGGCGATCCTTTCGCCTCGCGAAAACCGGTGCCATCGGCTTTCTCGCTGTCTTATTCGGCTATGGCCTGCTTCTTTGCGGAGCGTCGCTGCTCAGCCGCGAAAAACTCCTCCCGCCGGGCGGCTGGAAGTATTTCTGCGAGATTGACTGCCACATCGCCTACTCGGTCACCGGCGTGCAGACCGCTTCGGCGCTGGGGCCGGAGCTGCAACAGACTGCCGCTCATGGCAAGTTCGTCGTGGTGCGTTTGAAGACCTGGTTTGATGAGCATTCGATCTCGCCGCATCGCGGTAACGGCCCTCTGACGCCGAACGCTCGCCGCGTCCTTCTGGTGGACGATGCAGGCCGCACCTTTTATCCTTCGACCGAGGGCGCTGGCGCACTCCGTTTGGGAAGCAATGCGCAAGCGCAACTCTCCCAGCCGCTGCGTCCCGGTGAGTCCTACATCACGACCCTCGTCTTTGATGTGGCCCGCGACTCCCGGGACCTGCGCCTGTTCGTCACCGATGCCGACTGGATCTCTCGCCTCTTGATCGGGCATGAAAACAGCCCGCTGCACGGCAACATTTACCTGGGGCTGGAGGGTGCCCCAGCATCGGTCGCTTCCTACCCGCCTCCGCGCCGCGACCGCTCCAGGACAAATGCCTTGCGGATGATTCGCGTCGCGGTTTCCGTCAGGTGGAATCGCGCCAGTTCTTCCTCTCGCGCGAACGCTACATCCGTCACGTCGCTTCCCGCGCAGGGCGTGCCGCCCGTTCGCTCGCAAAGGTAATCCGCGATGACGTAGTGAAACCGGGGCTTCGCGGCGGAAAGTACCGGCACCGGAACGAGTTGCGCGCCGTCCTCGTAGAAGATCCGATCGAACACTTCTATCAGCTCGAGCACGCGAACATCGAGGCCTGTCTCTTCCCGCAACTCCCGTGCTACGCCTTGCGCCAGGGATTCGCCGAGTTCAAGCGTCCCGCCGGGGATCGACCATTCGCCGCGCAGCGGCTCCGCGCCGCGCCGGATCAACAGCACCCGGCCCTCTTCGATCAGCACTCCGCCGACGCCGACCATCGGCCGCGCCGGAAATTCCCGTGAAGGACCCACTTCGCCTCGCTTGCCGCGGCGGTTCGTTTCTCATCCGCCGCGCGCACCGGTTGCCAACGATGACTTTTCCTGCCCCGGTATATAATACGCCGGTCGGTCCCGGGCACCGGTTGGGCGGCTGCGCCGGGAGCATCGCACGAGGAGGAAGCATCCGTGATTCGCTGCCCAGAATGCGCCGCGGAACTTGACGTCGACGAAGACGAAGTGGAAGAGGGTGAGGTCCTCAATTGTCCCGAGTGCGAATTGGATCTCGAGGTCACGCAAACGCACCCGGTCCGGCTCAACCCCATCACCGACGACCTAGACGACGAGGAAGAAGACGACGAGGAGGACGCCAAGCCGGGCGGAAATGGGGATCTCCCGGAGGAAGACGAAGAGGAAGAAGAGGAGGAAGAAAAATAACCTGCGCCGCCTCCTCGCTCATGCCTGGCATTTCACGCGCTTCCCGGGAACCACATGCCCCGGAGAACAAACGCCGGCACGGCCGTGCATCCGGTATTTTGCCATCCAATTCCTTGGAAGCCGAAGCATGAAAAGATTCCTCATGGTCTTCGCTGCCGCCTCGCTCTTCTTCGCAGCCCTTCCGGGCCCGCTGGCACCCGGCCCACAAGAACCTTCTACCAGCCAACAGCCTCCTCCGGCGGTGCCGAAACAGAGACGCTCCAGCCACGCAAACGATTTTCTGATGCGTGGAACGGTCTTTAACGAGAAAGCGCTGGCTCTGCCCGGCGCGGAGCTGCGCATCCGTAGAATCAGCGAAAAGAAATTCCGCTGGGAGACGGTGACGAACTCCCGCGGCGAATTTGCCGTGCGCGTCCCGCAGGGTGCCGACTACGAATTGGTTCTCCGCGCGAAAGGCTTCGCCGAGCAGAAGAAAACCGTGGATGCCCGGAGCGGCGGGAACGAAGAGAGGATGGTCTTCCGGATGGAGCCCGCTGCGGACGGCAAGTCGAAAGGGAGAAAATGACGTCAACGAAGCGCGTCCCAGCTGCGCTGTTTGTACTGCTTGCCCTCGCAACGCTCGGATCTGCGCAGAGCTCGAAGCGTGCGGCGCACATTCGCACCGTGCGCGGCTTCGTCTCCGATAAGGACGGCAACCCCGCCGCCGCCGCGATTATCTTCCTGAAAAATATGCGCACGCAGGCAATCGAGAGCCGCATCACGGACGAGTCTGGAAACTACCACTTCAACGGAATCAACCCGAACGCCGATTATGAGATCCATGCGGAGAAAGATGGCACCCGGTCTGCAACGCGCAGGGTTTCCAGCCTGGATACCCGCAACCAGATCATCATCAACCTGAAGCTGGACCCCAAAGGCAGCTGATCCACATCCGCTCAGATCTTCGGCCGTTTCTAGGAAGCGTTTCCCGTCAGCACCTGCACCGCCCGTGGAAGGACCTCGATTTGGACAGGGGCGGGCCCCAGAATTTCGCCGTCTCCATGAAACAGAACCGGGCGGTTCGCGGAGAGACGCACAGCGCGCGCGCGCAGGCGCGTGATTTGCGGCAATCGTAACTCTTCGCTCTGAATCAGCCGTGGCAGAACATCGAGGACTTCCAGAGCGCTCAGCCGCCCAACCAGCACGACGTCGAGCCAGCCGTCATCCGGCAGCGCTCGCGGAGCAATCCGCAGGCCCGCGCCGTACGTCGGCGTATTAAGCACCGCGGCCAGTAACGCGGAGAGCCTCGCTGTCGGATGCTCTCCGCCGGGAAACTCCGCGGTCACTTCCACGGGCGCGAAGCGGCGCATCGCCAAAAATGCTCCGACGGCGTAACGCAACGCTCCGGGAAAGCGGCGCAGAGGTCCGCTGGCGTATCGCACGGTCTCCGCATCCAGTCCGATCCCTCCGCCCCCCGCGTACAATCGGGCTTTCCCGTCGGCCGTGCTCGCCCGCAAGAGGTCCATTGTGCGCGGCTTGCCATGAACGATCACTTGCGCCGCGGCAATTGGGTCCTTCGGCAAGCCCGCCCCCGCAGCAAAGTCGTTTCCGCCGCCTGTCGGAATTACCCCGAGGAGGATGTTTTTCCCGGCCGTGGCGTTTGCGAGGACCTGAAATGTCCCGTCGCCTCCCATGGCCACCAGCAGTCGCCGGCCGTTCTGCACCGCCGCCCGGGCCTTCCGGGCGAACTCCTCCGGCGTCGTTGTGCGTATCACTTCCACGGGAAATCCCTGCATCGCGAAGTAGCTTTCGATTCGGGGAAGCATCCCGGCCCCGCGTCCGCCCCCCGCCGCCAGGTTGACCAGCAGTACAGCCGGGAAAGAGCCCGAAACGATTTCAGAGGGCAGCATACGGGCGGCCATCCTGTGTGAACTGCACCGTGCATGTCAATCCGGCGCGTGTCGAGGGCCAGGCATGGCCTCGTGATGCAAGGGAAAACCGGCTATGAGGTGAGGGATTTGTTGGTGCCGGCGGGGGGAATCGAACCCACGGCCTAGGGATTATGAGACCCTCGCTCTCCCACTGAGCTACGCCGGCACGGGACGATTTTCATGGTACGGAGTCTCCTCGAAGGGTGTCAAGACATCCCGCCGAGGGGCACGCGGAAACCATTTCCTTCTGCCATGATGCGGAGGCGTGTACCAAAACCGCGCTCCAGCCTCTCCCAGAGTCCCATCTTCTCTAGTACGATGGTACCGTTGACCTGCCATCCTCCCAATCTTATCCTACCCGCGATGTGAATCCGCCTTGGTAGCTCGCTTGGCGAATGCTTGGCGAAACTACCAGTGGATGGGAATGTGTACTGTTTCGGTACAAGTATGTTGCTCTGACCGCTTGACTTTTGAGTAGCGGGAGATAGAGTACTACCTGTTGGTTTGTCCTTCGGGGGTACTTTATGTCCAGGCTACTCGGGGTCATACTCATTGTTATGTTGGTGTTGGTCGGAGCCATGGGTCTGAAGACTGTGGTTACGGATCATGGAAACGGATCCGTAGTCATGGCCAACGGTACAGGCCCTACGCCGCCATCTCCGTGGAAAAACGGCACCGGCCCTACGCCGCCATCTCCATGGAGGAACGGCACTGGCCCTACGCCGCCGTCGCCCTGGTAGAAAGCTAGACTCGAAACAAATTCGAGTTACAGAGCCGGACGGTGGACCAGGGCGGAGAAAGCTGCCGTGCTTGGTTCTTTCGACTACGTGCTGTGGACAGTTGGCTGGCTCTTAGAACTATCCGTGGTGGTGTGTTCGGTCTATCGCGGAGCCTTCCTGAAGTATCTCGCCCTTAATCTCTACATGACTGCTTCCCTCACCGCGGGTGTAGCGCGCTTATATGTCCTCATTCACTACGGCTTTACGTCGCCTCAATACTTTTATTTCTATTACTACTCTGACGCGCTGCTGACCATCGGTCTCTTCTTCGCCCTCATCAGCCTGTACTCGCGCGTTCTTGAGGAGATGAAGGCTGAGCGCCTGGTCCGGCTGGGCTCGATCCTCCTCCTGGCCGGCACCGCCTGGTTTTCCTACGGAATCGTCCAGCAGTCGGCGCATCGCCTGCTGACCCATTTTGTGGTCGAGCTCTCGCAGAACCTCTATTTCGTTGGCCTCATCCTGACCTACCTGCTCTGGGGAACCATCATGAAGCTGCGGGAGACCCGCACACGGCTGATTCAGCTCGTCCTTTCCCTGGGCGTTTATTTCAGCGGCTTTGCTGCGATTTATGCTCTCCGGAATCTGTATCCCCCGCTTCACACGCTCTTGGGTCACCTCCCTCAGTTCCTGGCCTGCCTGTTGCCGCTGGCCTGGGCGTACGCCTTCTGGCGCCTCCCGGAGAGTGCGCGGCTGGCGCCGGCGCGCCTCGCGGCGGTGCCCCGATGATAGCTGCGATCATCTTCGTTGTTTCGATCGTGACATTCTTGCAGTTTTTCACCAGCTATTGCCGTTCGCTGATCGCCGCATCCGCAAAGCAGCCTCTCTCCGCGGAAACTCGGGATGTGACCGGCATCGCGGATCGTGTGGCCGCGCGCAGCGAGGATTATCACCGCATCATGCAACTCCTCCAGCTCTGTCCGGAGCGGCCTCATGACCGGGGTGAAATTCGTGCCGTCCATGCCTATTTCCGGCTGCTCCGTACCTTCCGTTTGACGATCGGGCGGCTGGCTCCCTCCCTGCAGCCTTGGACCGAGACGCAGGGCGCCCGGTGCGCCTACTTTGCTGCTGTGGCCCTGGATCGGCGTATCGCGTTCAGCCGCGATATCGTTGCCTCGCAGATCAATCTGACCTATTGACGAGCCGTGATTCTCCTTTAAAGCCTCACCCGGGCCTCTGACCGATACGTAACACCTTCGCCTCTTCCCGTGTGTCCCTCGCCGGTTGTGCTATCGTAAAGGCCTCTCCTCTTCGCCGGAGTGAGAGCGTCCGCAGCGCAAAACACACCGGTGATTTCAATCTGCTCTCAGTGTGGCGCCGTGCTGACCACACGCAGCGGCCATTGCCGCTTCTGTGATACCTCGGTTTCCACGGAGATCCTCCATCAGAATCTGGCGGCGAGTGAAGGCGCGCCCCGAACGCAGGGAAATCTCGCAGTGGACGCCTCGCTCGATCCTGCGTGGCGTGCCGAACTCGCCAGGCGTCTTGCCGCCTATCGCACCCGCCGCCGCAAATCCACTTCCAATAGCGCGCAGTCTGCTCTGCCCTTTGAGCGCGCCACCGTCTCGGATGGGGCTGCTCCAGCCGTTGCCGTTGCAGAGTCTCCTGCAAGAGAACTCCCCATAGAAAAGGAGTTCGCTTTTACAGTTGCCATTGGACGTGCCCTGAGTCCCGTCCCGGATCCGCGCGAACCTGCCCGAATGGAGATCGATGTATCCCTGCCGTTCGCACCGGAGACTTCCGAAAAGCCGCAGAACGATGCCCTCGCCGGGCAGAACTCCCCAACGGAATTCCGGCTCTACCCGGTCGCCTCGCTCGCCGAGCGCCGCATCGCTGCGTTTCTCGACGCCGGTTGCCTGCTCTTTGCTTTCGGCGGCTTTCTCGCGCTCTTCGGTTCTCTCGGAGGGCAATTCACGCTGAGCAAGCTGAGCGCGGCGGTTTACACCGCCGCCGTGGCCCTCTTTTACCTCCAGTATTTTGCGCTGTTCACCATCCTCGCCGGGAACACGCCCGGCATGATGCTCCGCGGTCTTCAGGTGGTGAGTTTTTCCGGCGAGCCGCCCACGCCGCGCCAGTTGCTCGCCCGCAGCGCCGGCTACATGCTCTCCGCTGCCAGCTTTCTGCTTGGTTTCCTCTGGGCCTGTTGGGATGAAGATCACCTCACTTGGCACGATCGCATCTCCCGCACCTATCTGGCCGCGACGGAACTCCTGCCCCGCACGGAGGCTCCGAAAGCGGCTCGCGGCCATTGATCCGCGCAGAGCGCAGCCCGAAAGCGCAGAGTCACCGAGGATCCTTGTTGATGAGTTGCTGGAAGAGGCGGACAGTGTCCGGCGCGTGGCCGGCATAGTGGTTGTTGGCAAAGGCAAAGACGGCGATGCGGCGTGCCAGGACTTTGCGGCACGCCTCGATCCAGGCTTCGAGGTCACGCCGGCGGTCCACGATAGTCTTGTCCCAGCTCGTGGTTTGCTCTTCGATGCCCTTGCGGTCGCCGATCCAGCGGATGTAGGTGAAATCGGCGGTGACAGGGTCGATCTTTTTCAGGACGTCGCGGATGGGCGGCATCCAGGAGTGATCAATCAGGGCAAGGGCGACGTTGTGTTCCCGCAGGGCCTCGGCCAGCGCGGGCACCAGCCAGTACTTGTTGCGGATTTCGACAGCGAAGCGGCAGCCGCGGGGCAGTTTTTTCAGAAATGGGCGCAGGCGGCCAAGGAACTCCGCGCCGGTCGCGAACTTCGTCTTGTTGAAGTACGGAAACTGGAACAGGAGCGGGCCGAGTTTCTCCCCGAGAATATCCATCACATTGAGAAAACCATTGAGATCGTCGCCGCATTCCTCGAGCACTTTCTCGTGGGTGATGACCTGAGGCACTTTCGCAGCGAAGAGAAATCCGGCGGGTGTTTTCGCGTACCAGCCGCGCACGGTCGAAGGAGAAGGAGTTCGATAGAAGGTGCTGTCCAGCTCGACCGTATCGAACTGCGTTGCATAATGAGTTAGGTAGTCTGAGGGCTTCAGGCTGGCAGGGTAAAAACTCCCCGGCCATCCTTCGGCCGTGAACGCCGATGTGCCCACGCGCAGGAGCGGCTCGCTCATCGCCGGTGGATTGTACCGCGCGCTCGCCGGGGCGGAAATCGGTTATACTGAAAGGCCCAAGGAGGAGTGAAAGACTGTGCTGATGATCCGTCTGTCGAGAATCGGAAAGAAGAAAAAGCCTTTTTACCGCGTGGTGGTGATCGAAAAGACCCGCCCGCGCGGCGGCCGCGTTGTCGAAGCGGTGGGAACCTACGACCCGCTGAAGAAGCCCGCGGAGATTAAGCTGAAGGCCGAGCGCATTAAGCACTGGCTTGCGAACGGCGCCCAGCCGAGCGATACCGTCCGGAGCTTTCTCCGCAGACAGAAGATCGCCTAGGAACCCACCCGCCAGAGCCCCCAACGGATTGCTTTTCGCGTTCTCCGGGCCGATAGGGGACGCGGCGTCCGAGTTCTCCGGATTCCCACGCGCGTGGAGGTGCCAGATGAAGGAACTGGTCGAGGCGATCGCCAAGGCGCTCGTGGACCATCCCGAAGACGTCCAGGTGAAATCGGTGGAGGGCCAGCAAGTCACAGTGCTCGAGCTGCGCGTCCACCCCGATGACCTCGGCAAGGTCATCGGGCGGCAGGGGCGCACGGCCAAATCCATCCGCGCGATCCTCGGAGCGTCCGGCGTGAAGCTCAGGAAACGCCTGACGCTCGAAATTCTCGAGTAGCGCCGGCGGCCATGGCGGCTCCGGCGGATGCTTATGTGACCCTCGCGCGGATCCTCCGCCCGCGCGGCATCAAGGGCGAAGTGGCGGCGGAGATCCTCACCGATTTTCCCGCACGCTTGGTGAAGCGCCGCGAGGTGTTTCTGTGGGACGGGCGGAACGCGCCGCGCAAGACCGTCGTGCGCGTGTGCTGGCTGCACGGGGACCGCGCGGTTTTTCACTTCGAGGGCTGCGATTCCATCACCGCCGCAGAAAAGCTGCGCGGGCTGGAAGTGCAGGCACCGCTCGCCGAGCGAGTCGCGCTGCCCGCGGGGCAATACTTTGTGACCGATCTGATCGGCTGCTCGGTCTTTGAGAATCTGCCAGCGAGTGTCGCTGTTTCTTCTCCACCGCGTTCGACGGCGGCCGCGCCGGTTTTTCTCGGAACCGTGCGCGACGTCCAATGCACGGGCGAGAGCGTCGCGGGAACACCCTTCCTCGAAGTCGAGACGCAGCAGGGAGAGTTGCTCATTCCCCTCGCCGAAGAGATTTGCACTCGGATTGACACGGCGGCTCGCCGCATTGAAGCGTCCCTGCCGAATGGCCTGAGCAATCTTAACCGCGAAAAGCCGTGAGTGATCCAAGGCCCGCCCGGCGCCTGGGCGGATGGGCTAGACTGGCAAGAGATGCGATTCGACCTGATCACCATTTTCCCGGAGTTTTTTGACGGCCCGCTCGAGCACGGCATCGTGCGCCGTGCGCGCGAGGCGGGAATCATCGAGGTGCGCGTCCAGGATTTGCGAGAGTTTACCCGCGACCGCCACCGCACCGTGGACGACCGGCCGTTCGGCGGCGGCGAAGGGATGGTGTTGAAGCCGGAGCCGGTTTTTGAAGCCGTGGAGTCTCTCCTGGGCCACGGCGTCGGCGACGCATCCCAGCAAGCCCCTCCCGAGCCAAAGACAGCCATCGTCCTAACCTCGGCCGCTGGAAAAATCTTCCGGCAGGAGACGGCGCGGCGCTACGCGGCACTCGAGCGAGTCATTCTGATCTGCGGCCGCTATGAGGGCGTGGACGAGCGCGTTGCGCAGTTCCTTGCCACGGACGAAATCTCTGTTGGAGATTACGTCCTCAGCGGCGGCGAGCTCCCCGCAGCGCTCATTCTCGACGCAGTGACGCGCCTGCTTCCAGGCGCATTGGGCAACGAAGCCTCCGCGGAGAACGAATCGTTTCAGGCGGCAACCGAAGTGGAAGTTTTCACCGGTCACGAGTCACGAGCCGCCAGTCACCTTCTTCTCGACTTTCCCCATTACACACGCCCCGCGGAATTCCGCGGCTGGAAAGTGCCGGAGGTGCTGATCGGCGGCCACCATGCGGAGGTCGCCCGTTGGCGCCACGCCGCCGCGGTGGAAAAAACGCGCCGCAACCGGCCGGACCTCCTGCCCGGCGCCAGCGGAGCATCCGGGGAAGAATGAACCCCACAACGGGTTGCAAAGCCCGTGGACGGTGAGTATAAGACTTGAGTCTTCCAGGAGGCAACATGCGGAAACAACTTTTGCTGCTCGGGATGCTGGCGCTCGCTGCTGCGGGCATTGGCGCTGCACAACAAGACAAGAGCAAGCGGCCGAGTCCGCCGGCTTCCGCGGGATGCAAATTTGCGGACGGCAAGTCCGTCACGATTGACTACAGCAGCCCGCGCATGAAGGGGCGGAAAATCTTTGGCGATTTGGTGCCGTTCGGGAAAGTATGGCGCACGGGGGCGAACGAGGCCACCACCCTGGTGACGAGCGCCGGGCTGACGATCAGTGGAAAAGCCGTTCCTGCGGGAACCTACACGCTCTATACCGTGCCCGAGGCAAGCAAGTGGACGCTTATCATTAACAAGCAGACCGGCCAGTGGGGCACCAAATATAACGAAGCGGATGATCTTGCGCGCATCGAGATGAAGGTGAGCCAGCTCGGCGCGCCGCAGGAGAACTTCACGATCGCCCTCGACAGCGCCGGAGCCAAAGCCTGCACGCTGCGCATCGAATGGGAAACGACGCGCGCCTCGGTCGGGATCGAAGAGCAGTAAGACGCGGCGCGATCCGCCTTCTCCGGGAGTCGGCCGCGCAGATCGAAACTCCCGACCTTTTCACGATTGCCTGGGGCCTGCGACTCAAGTAGGATGCTCGCAGCGGGTGTATGAGACCCGGCTAGATCAAAGCAAGGAGTTTAGAGTCATGTCCCGATTCATCCGCTTAGCGTTGATCCTCCTTCTCTCGGTTCCCATTTGTGCCGCGCAGACCGCGCCGGCCAAGAAGCGCGTCGCCGTGATGGATTTCGACTATGGAACGGTGAGGTCGGCGGTGGCTGAGATCTGGGGTACGGATCAGGACGTCGGCAAAGGCATTGCCGACATGTTGGTTCAGAAACTCCTCGAGGACGGCAAGTTCAGGCTGTTCGAGCGCAAGGCGCTGGACAAGCTCATTGCTGAGCAGAATTTTTCCAATAGCGACCGTGCGGACCCCGCAACGGCAGCGAAACTGGGAAAAATGGCCGGCGTGGATGCGATTATTATCGGTTCGATTACGCAGTTCGGCCGCGACGACAAGAAAATCGGCGTCGGCGGCTTGGGCGCCGCGACAGGCCGCTTCGGATTCGGCGGCGTACAGAAGCGCGAAGCGAAGGCTATCTGCGCCATTACCGCGCGGCTGGTGGACACGACGACAGGGGAGATCCTGGCTTCGGTGACGGGGCTCGGCGAATCCAAGCGGGGCGGAGTTTCGCTGCTCGGAGGTGGCGGGGGCCCGGGGGGCTTCGGCGCGGGCGGCTTCGACATGTCGAGTTCAAATTTTGCCCAAACTATTCTCGGCGAAGCTGTGACCGCGGCCGTGGCTTCGACGGCGACGCAGCTTGACGATAAGGCTGGTGCGCTTCCCACGGTGAAGAGGGAGGTCTCCGGCTTGGTCGCCGACGTCAGCGGCAACACGCTCATCTTGAATGTGGGCCGCACGTCGGGCCTCCAGGTTGGCGACAAACTGGAAATCAGTCGCGCGGTACGCACCGTCAAAGATCCGGCGACGGGTAAAGTTCTGAAGACCATCACGAACAAGATCGGCGATGCCACGGTCAAGGAAGTAGACACCGACAGCGCCACCGCCGCCTATTCGGGCAGCACACCTCCCAAGGTAGGCGACGCCGCAAAAAGCGCGCCGTAGCTCCTCTCCCGTGCGGCAATGAAATCATTGCCCTGTCCGGGGAAAGCGTGTATTCTCTTTGCTTAGCGTGCGACCCGGAAAAAGCGGGCGCACGGACGACAGAACTTGAAGAACTCAGACCAGACCGGGTCTCTCTGCTGCGCAAGCGTCTGCGGGCTATGCTGCTTGAAGGCTTGCGCGTGTACGTGCTGCTGCACGTGTATGTGTCTCCGCGTGAGCGGCACGGGAGGTCCTTCGGTCTAGGGCAGTTCTAAACCAGGAAGGATTTCAAGGCCGCTCCAAATGGGGCGGCCCTTTTTGTTTTTCAGCACACCAAAACGGGAGGCAGTCATGGGCACCAGCAGCATAAACGGAGACGGCACCACGCAGGCAAACCAGGCGGGAACGAAACCCATCGCCATCTATTACGAACATCCGGACTGGTTCCGGCCGCTCTTTCAGCAACTCGACGAGCGCGGCGTGCCCTGGGTGAAGATCGACGCGCGGCGCCATCAATACGACGTCGCCGAAGAAGCGGGCGACTATTCGCTCGTGTTCAACCGCATGAGCCCTTCGGCCTGGCAGCGCGGCAACGCTCACGGAATCTTCTACACGCTGCACTTTCTCTCCTACCTCGAAGAAAAAGGCGTTCGCGTGGTGAACGGCTCGCGCGCGTTTACGCACGAAATCTCGAAGGCCCTGCAGCTTTCGCTCCTCGATACCCTCGGGCTGCCTTACCCGAAGGCGCGGGTGATCAACCATGCTTCGCAGGCCCCCAGCGCAGCCGAGTTGGTAGGCTTTCCGCTGGTGGTCAAGCCGAACATCGGCGGCAGCGGCGCCGGCATCCAGCGCTTCGACACGCCGGAATCGCTCCGGCAAGCCGTCGAAGAAAACCGCATCTCGCTGGGCATTGACCACACCGGCCTTGTCCAGGAGTTCATCCCGGCGCGCGGCCGCATCATCACGCGCGTGGAGGTGCTCGGCGGCGAGTATCTGTATGCCATTCAGATTCACCTCTCCGGCGAAAACTACAACCTCTGCCCGGCGGACATCTGCCAAAACACGAAGGGGGAAGAGTTGACTCGGGCGGCATGCCCGGTGGACGCCCCGAAGAACAGCCTGACGGTCGAAGCCTTCGAGCCGCCGCGCCGCGTGATCGAGGAAGTCGAGCGCATCATGGAGGTCGCGGGCATCGAGGTGGGCGGCGTCGAGTACGTCATCGACGACCGAGACGGCCGGCTTCTCTACTACGACATCAACGCGCTCTCCAATTTCGTCGCCGACCCCGAACGCGTCGTCGGCTTCAATCCCTACGCCCGCCTCGCCGACTACCTCATCGCCGAAGCGCGCCTGCCTGTGGCCGAGGGGGTGGCGCGATGAGATACGGTTACTGGCTCCCGGTCTTCGGCGGCTGGCTGCGCAACGTCGCGGACGAAAACATGGAGGCGACCTGGGCGTACGTGAAGCGCCTCGCCCAGCGCAGCGAAGAGATCGGCTTCGACCTGACGCTCATCGCCGAGCTGAACCTCAACGACATCAAAGGAGTGCACGCGCCGTCGCTCGATGCCTGGTCCACGGCCGCGGCGCTCGCGGCGGTCACAGAGCGGCTCGAGCTGATGGTCGCCGTGCGCCCAACCTTTCACCTCCCGGCTCTGCTGGCCAAGCAGGCGGCCAACATTGACCACATCAGCGGCGGGCGGGTTTCGCTTAACGTCGTCTCCTCCTGGTGGGCGGACGAAGCGCGGAAGTACGGCGTGGCGTTCGAGCAGCACGACGACCGTTACGCCCGCACCAGCGAATGGCTCGACGTGGTGGACGGCGTCTGGTCGCAGGATCATTTTTCGTTTCACGGGAAATACTACAGCGTGGACGACGCGGTCCTGCAGCCGAAGCCGCTCTCGCGCCCTCGCCCGGTGATCTATGCCGGCGGCGAATCCTCCGCCGCGAAGGAGTTGATCGCGGCCAAGTGCGACGCTTACCTCATGCACGGCGATCCCCCCGAGCGCGTTCGGGAGAAGGTCGCGGAGATGAGCGCACTTCGCGCTGGCCATCGGCTGCTCCCGCCGCTGAAGTTCGGCGTGGCCGGGTACGTCATCGTGCGCGAAACCGAGCGCGAAGCCCAGGAAGAGCTGCGGCGCATCACCGACGTGCAACAGTCCGCTGCCGGATATGAGAATTACCAGCAGTGGCTTGCCGGGACGCAGCTCGAGCAGCGCGTCTCCCTCGCGGACTATTCCGTGTCGAATCGTGGTCTGCGTTCGGGGCTGGTGGGCACGCCGGAGCAGGTCGCCGCGCGCATCGCCGAGTTCGAGGAGGCCGGGGTGAATCTGCTCCTGCTGCAGTTCAGCCCGCAACTCGAGGAGATGGAGTGTTTCGCGGACAGCGTGATTCGCCGGGAAGCTTCGCTGCCTTTCGGCGGCGGGACGCGGGTTTTCTCCTCCGCATCGGCGAGCGCATCCGGCTCGTGAGCGCGGTTGGAGCCCGCCGGCGCGGCCGAGGCCTGTGCTCTTAACTACCGGCGGAGCGCGAGGCGACCCTCTACCGCGGCGAGTCGCGCGCGGCCTTCCTTGGAGCCAAGAATCACTTTTTCGACGATGCGGAAATCCATGGGGTTCTGCGTTATTTCACGGAGCTCCTTCAGGAACGGGCGCACCTTGGCGAACATCACGTACATTTCGCCGCTGAACGGCATTTCCAGAAAGGGCTTTGCGTGCAGAGTGCCGTGCAGGACGAGCGAAGCGGCTATGCCCCAGTAGCTGACCACCTGCCGGAGCCAGTTGTTCTCCGGTGTCCCTACGGCCATGGCCACCTTCACGAAATCGTCGGCAGTTTGGGGCCAAAACGTGGTGGTCCACCACTGGCGCGCCTTGCGCATCTCCGGCTCCCGGCGTAAATCGTAAAGCTGCAGGATTAGGCGGGCGTCATCGGCGTTGGGTTTTCTTGGCATGGCGTCCCCGAAAATCTCTTGAGGTTGGAGCGTCTTTCCCCGGGCAAGCGTGCGGGACCGGCGCGCCAAAGCGGAAGAAATTGTACCGCGCCGCGGCGCCGGATGCCTCCTGCGGCCTGTGAAATCAGATGGGGCGGCGGATGCCGAGCTTGCGCATGCGCGCTTGCAGCGTCGTGCGCTTCATCCCCAAAAGAGCGGCGGCGCCGCGCGGCCCGGCGATGCGCCACCGTGTGTGCCGCAGCGCGCGGAGGATGTGCTGGCGCTCGGCTTCGTGGAGCGTCGCGATCGAACCGGCCAGGCTGACCGGCACGGCATTTGCCGCGGCGGAAACCGGCAAGCCCGCCGGGGATTTCAGCTCGGCCAGAGGGACGCGCAATTCGTTTCCAGGAGAAAGCAGCACGGCGCGCTCGATGAGGTTCTCGAGTTCGCGGATATTGCCCGGCCAGGAGTAGCTCGCCAGCGCGTCCATCACTTCCGCGGGAACGTACTGCACCTTCTTGTTGAGCTGCCTGCTGTAGTGCTGCACGAAGTAGCGCACCAGAAGCGGCACGTCTTCGGGGCGCTCGCGCAGCGCCGGCACGGAAATGGGAAAGACGTTGAGCCGGTAATAGAGGTCGCTCCGGAACTGCTTTTCGGCGACCAGGAGCGTGAGGTCGCGGTTGGTGGCCGCGACCAGGCGGACGTCCACGCGGATCGTGCGCGGGCTGCCCAGCCGCTCGAACTCCTGTTCCTGAAGGACGCGCAGCAGTTTCGGCTGCAGCTCGAGCGGGATGTCGCCGACTTCGTCGAGGAACAGCGTGCCACGATCGGCCAGCTCGAAGCGGCCGATCTTCTGAGCGATGGCGCCGGTGAACGCTCCGCGCTCGTGGCCGAAGAGCT
>DASZZJ010000004.1:0-31788 GCA_035545075.1 Candidatus Acidiferrales bacterium | reverse complement strand
ACTCTTGCAAAAACAATAGGGGGTGGGGGGGTAGGGATCTTCGCTCTCCTGTTCGCGCGGAGCGCCCCCATGAGGTAAACTTCGTGTCTTCGACGAGGCGTATGAACCGCATTGCCGCCATTTTGCCTGCTGCGGGGCTCGGTACCCGGATGGGCCGGGGGAAGCCCAAGCAGTTTCTGGAGCTCGACGGCGCACCGATCGTACTCCACACGCTGCGGCGCATCACTTCCTGTCCGCTGCTGACGGAAATCTACGTGGCCACGCGTCCCGAGGAAGTGGCTCGTCTGGAGGAACGCATCCGCGGAGAAAAATTCCGCCAGCCGGTCCGCGTGGTATGCGGAGGCGATTCGCGGCAGGAATCCGTCGGCCTCGCGCTGCGCGAGGTGCCGAAGGACACGGAGATCATTTTGGTCCACGACGCGGTGCGGCCTTTCGTTACCCGCGAGCAGATCGAGCGCGTGATCGAGGAAGCGCGGAGCTGCGGCGCTGCCATCCTCGGCATTCCGGCGATGGATACGGTGAAGGAAGTGAAGCGCGCGAGCCTGCCCGGAGACGTGGCACTCATCACCGCGACCATTCCGCGCGAGCGCATCGTCCTGGCCCAGACCCCGCAGGCCTTCGCGGCGAAGCTTTTGCGGGAAGCCTTTGCGCGCGCCGAGGCCGATGGGGTGAGCGCTTCGGACGAAGCGGGCCTGGTTGAGCGGCTGGGCCACGATGTGCACGTCGTGCTCGGCTCCGAGCGCAACATCAAGATAACGCGGCCATCGGACATGGACCTCGCCCGCTTCTACCTCGAAAGTGAGCGTCAGAAAACATGAGCGCGCGTTGCGGCATCGGCTACGACCTCCACCGCCTCGCCGAAGGCCGCCCACTCATCATTGGCGGAATCGAGATTCCGTTCGACAAAGGCCCGGTAAGCCACTCCGACGGCGACGTCCTCGCGCACGCCATGTGCGATGCGCTACTCGGCGCGGCGGGGCTCGGCGATATCGGCACGCATTTTCCAGACAGCGACCCGAAATGGAAGGGCGCCTCGAGCCTTCTTTTTCTGGAGCACACGAAGAAGCTGCTCGAAGAACGCGGTCTGGCGATCGAACACGTGGACGCCGTTGTGATCCTGGAGCGGCCGAAGCTCGGCCCGTACTTCCCGAAGATGCGGGAGCGGCTCGCGAAGGCGCTGGGCGTTCCTTCGGAAAAAATCCACATCAAGGCCAAGACCAATGAAGGCGTGGACACCGTGGGCCGCGGAGAGGCCATCGCGGCGCACGTCGTGGCGACGCTCGCAGGCCGATGAATCCTGAAGAAACCAATTCCTCTCCGGCGGCGGTCGCGAATCCGTTTACTGCGGCGGACGTCGCCTCGATCCTTTCCGAAAAAGCCTGGCTGGCCGCGGATCCCTCCGCCGGACAGCTCGCCTGGTGCGAGCGTGCCGCGGCGCTGCTGGGACCGCACGCGGCGGATCGCGCCGCATTGGCGGACCTGCTCGAGCTTGTCTTCCATTACGACGCACCGGAAATACTCAAGCAAGTAGAAAGCCACGCGGTTCTCGCGCGCTACGCCGCTCGAGATGTTCTGCGAGAGATGGCCTTGCAGCTTCTGGAAGGCCGCGCGGTGGATTCCGACCGGTTCAAAGAGATCGTCGCGGCTCTCAAAGAGCGGCTCGATCTGCGCGGCCGCGAGCTGTTCCATCCCATCCGGCTCGCGCTCGCCGGGCGCGCCGGCGAAGGGGAGCTGGACCGCGTGATCCTGCTTCTTGAGGAAGCATCGGCGCTGCCCTTTGCCGCGCACGTCAAGAGCGCGCGCAGCCGCATCCTCGAATTCTGCGCCGCTCTTGACTGAACCTGTTATGGACCGCCTCACCGGAATCCACGCTGTCCGCGAAGCGCTGGAAGCGCGCCGCGCGCTCGACCGCATCGTCATTGCTCGCGGACGGCAGGATCATCGGGTCGAAGAGATCGTGCAACTGGCCCGGCGCGGCGATGTGCCCGTGCGGTTCGAAGACCGCGCTCAGGTGGACCGCCTGGCGGGTACGAAGGAACATCAAGGCGTGGTCGCGCTCGCCGCGCCGCGATCGGTTGTTTCGCTGGAAGACGTCCTGCAAGCCGCAGCCTCGGACCAGACGCAGAAGGGGTTCGTCGTGCTGCTCGACGGCGTGGAGGACCCGCACAACCTCGGCGCGATCATTCGCACAGCGCTGGCCGCGGGAGCGCACGGCGTCGTGATTCCGGAGCGCCGCGCGGCGGGGCTCACCGAAGCGGTTGCGCGGGCTTCCGCGGGCGCACTGGCGCATCTTCGCGTCGCGCGCGTGACGAACCTCCCTCGCGCCATGGAAGAGATGAAAAAGGCGGGCTACTGGCTCATCGGCCTCGACGAGCGGTCTGAAAAGAACTACGCCGAAGCGGATTACACTTCGCCGGTGGGGATCGTCCTGGGTGGCGAGGGGAAAGGGCTGCACGATCTGACGCGCAAGCGCTGCGACATTGTCGTCTCGCTTCCGACGACAGGTCCGGTTCGTACGCTAAACGTTTCCGTTGCCGCCGGGGTGGTCCTCTTTGAAGTTTTACGCCAGCGCCGCGCGTTGCATCGCCCGTCGGGCGATTAACTCTCTATTTGTCGTACTGAATCAGCGAGAAGACATCCAGGCCGGGCAGCTTCGCTCGGCCGTTGAGAAAGGTGAGCTCGACCGCAAAGGCGGCGCCGTCCACTTGGCCGCCGATTTGGCGCACAAGCTTCACGGTCGCCGCAGCCGTGCCGCCCGTGGCGAGGAGGTCGTCGCACACGAGCACTTTCTGCCCCTTCTTCACGGCGTCTTCGTGGATCTCCAGCGTGTCCGTTCCATATTCGAGCGCGTAAGAAACGCTCGCCGTCTTGGCGGGGAGTTTCTTCGGCTTGCGCACCGGAACGAATCCCGCTCCCAGGCTGTAGGCAAGCGCCGGCCCGAAAATGAATCCGCGGGCTTCAATGCCGGCAACGAGGTCAATGTCGTGGGTGGCATAATGCTCGCACAGCCGGTCAATCAGCGTGTGAAATCCAACCTTGTCTTTCAGGAGCGTCGTAACGTCGTAGAAGAGAATTCCCGGTTTCGGATAATCGGGAATCTCGCGGATCAGTTTCTTCAAGTCATTCATTGAGTCGTCTCCTCAGACGGTGTTGGCGATGACAAAATCTTTCGCGTGGTCCTCTTCCACGGGGGCGGGCTCTTCTTGCACGCTCGAGACACGCGCGCCGTGCGGACCCTTCTCCAGTACCGCGCGAAAGGCCGCGAGTTGTTCGCTGGTTCCCATGGCATAAGCTTCGACGTGGCCGTCACGCCGGTTCCGGACGTAGCCCGCCAGTTTCAGCCCCTCGGCCGCGTACTGGACAAAGTAGCGGAACCCGACGCCCTGCACCATGCCGGAAACCAGAAACCTTCGAGCGTGGACGGCCTCGGACACAAGCGCGGAATTTTAGCAGAGACACCCGGCATCCGCGGAGCACTTATCGGTGAAATCGCGCGTTTCGCAGTCGTGCCAGACCTGCGCTACACTCCCCCTGAACGCGGCGACGGGCGGCCGCATCCAACCGAGTGATGAAATCAACCGCACGAACGCGTCGTTTGTCTCGCTTGCAAGCGCCGCCGCTCTTGTTCCTCGTTGCCCTCGTCCTGGCGCCGGCGCTGACAGCGCGGGCCCAGGATTCGCGGCCCGGCCCATTGACGCCGCCTCCGGGGGAAGAGCACAACGTCCGCCGGCTGAGCACCAATCCCGTTCCGGGAGCTCCACCGGCGCTTCCGCCCGAGGAGATCATCAAGCGGTTCGCGCAAAAAGAGGACGAATACATCGAAGCCAGCGGGCATTTCGTATTTCACAAAACGATTCGCCTTCAGGAGATCGGCGAGGATGGGAAGCCCGCCGGGCAGGCGGAAATCACCATCGAGCCGGCCGTGACCCCGGAGGGGAAGCTCTATTACAAGATTTTGGGGCAGCCGCGGTTTACGTTGAAGGAACTTCGGATCTCGCCGGAAGATCTCGAGACGCTTGCCCGCGTCCAGGCCTATCCGCTGACAACGGGCCAGCTTGCGAAATACGACCTGAAGTACGTGGGCAAGGAGCAGGTGGATGAAATCAGCTGCTACCTGTTCCAGGTGCGGCCGAAGGTTGTGGAGCGCGCACGCGCCTATTTCGAGGGAATCGTCTGGGTGGACGAGAAATTTCTTGAGGTCGTGAAGACCTACGGAAAATGGGTGACCGACCTCGGCGACGTACATTCGCCCACGTTGCCTTTCACGCTGTTCGAAACCTATCGGGAAAACGTGGAAGGAAAGTACTGGCTTCCGAACTATTCGCGCTCCGACGATGTGCTGCACTTGAAAGCGGGCGATATTCCCATCCGCCTCATCGTGAAGTGGACCGATTTCCGGCGTATCTCGCAGCCGAAGCCGGCCACGCCGGCTCCGTCCCCGGCAAAACCAGGCCGCTGATTCGCGCGCCGCTTTCTCCGCCGTCGCTCCGCGCATCAGCGGCGGAAATCTAGAAGCGCGTCCGGCAGCTCTCCAATGGTCCTCAGCAACAGATCCGGCCGCGCCGCGCGCAATTGCTTCGCCGTGGAAAAGGCGCCCAGGATGGCGATGGATCGCACACCAGCCCGGCGCGCCATCAGCAGGTCGTGCGGCGCGTCGCCGACGTAAACGCAAGCCTGGGCAGCGAGCCGCATTTTCCGCAGCGCCAGGAAAAGCGGCTCCGGGTGCGGCTTTCTTCTTTCCGTATCGCCGCTGCAGACTCGCGCGGCAAATACGCGCATCAGCCGGAACTGCTGCAATTGCCGCGTGACGCGGTCGCGGTCTCCGCTCGTCACCAGTCCCAGCCGGTGCCGGAACCTCAGAGTCGTCAGCACGCGCCGCGCGCCCGGCAGCAACGCGGGCTTGTGCGTGGCGTAGGACTCCCGCCACAGGCGATCTGCTTCCGGCCATCGCTGCCGGGGCAGCCCGGCGGCACGATAGACGTGATGCCAGTTTGGCGAATAGTGTCTTGCCAGCTTCTCCAAGCCCCATCCGATGCCCATCTTGTGGAACATGGCCAGGTAGGCGGCACTGTCAGCATCGTAGGAGTCCAGCAGGGTGCCGTCCCAGTCGAAGAGGATACCCTGTATGGAGTCCGTCTCGTTCTTCTGCATGGCAGCCCAGAGTAGCAGATATTCGATGCTTCCAGGCTTGCGCGAACCCTCGCAAAAAAAAGAGAGGGGCGCCGGAGCGCCCCTCTCTGTGGGAAATCCACGAGGAAACCTAGAACGTGAACTTCACCGCGAGCTGGGCCTGCAGGGGGTCACCTACACCCTGGCGCAGGAAGCCGTCGAAATTGAACAGCCCCGGCGTCACCAGCGGATTGACGTTATTCCTGTTATTAAAGCTGTTAAACACTTCCACCATGGGGATCAGCGCGTAACGATCTCCGAAGTGGAATGGCCTTGCAGCCCGCCAGTCGAAGCTGAAGAAGCCATTGTCCTTGCGTAGGTGATTGCGCCCGCAGTCAATTCCCGCGACCACCCTCGTGTTTGAGTTTGTCGCGGTGCATGGGGCGCCCGTGGGCACGGCCGTGAAATTATCCGTAATCGGTTGGGCGGTGTGTGCCTGAACCCTTCCGCTGAACTCGAAGCCCGCGGGTAGCTTCGTGTAAGCATAAAAGTTGAATTTATGGCGGCTGTCGCGGTCAGAAAACGAGTAGTCTTTGCGGAAGTTGAAGCGATTGAAGTAGCGGAATGTGAATGGGTCACGTTCATTGGAATCGTCATCGAGGTCTTCCGAGAGGACGTAGTTGCCTTCCAATTGGAAGCCGTGACGAAAGCGCTTGCGCGCTCCAATGGTGAAGCCACGATAGAGAGAATGGGCTGAACTCTGAGTGTCCGTGACCGAGCCCAAATTTGGGAACGGCGCTGTCCCGGAGTAACTCACGGTGTCGCCATTTAAGGGAACTGTGACTGTCGAACCCGTGTTGGGATCAACGAACCGGGTCAGATAGACGCCTTGCGCCCAGGTCACATCAATGTAGCCTGCCCAATCGGGAGCAAGCTGCTGTGTGAAGCCGAAGTTGGCCGCGTAAATCCGCGGATTGTTGTAGTTTCTGTCGAACACCGTGATCCCCGGCTGGAAAGGAAAAGTTCCCGGGGGCAGGGCCGCAGGGGTAATGGGATTCGGCCAAACTGGTGCCGGCCCATTAGGGCTGATAAACACGCCAGCTCCCACATCGCCGGCAAAAAGAGTTTGCTGCTGGACACCATTCGTTGTAATCGCGCCCACTTGAGTCAGCATGTTCTGCTGTGCGTCGTAGATTCCCCAACTGGCGCGCACGACCGACTTGCCATTGTTGCGAACGTCCCATGCCAGGCCCAGGCGCGGCTGGAACATCTTGGTGGCGTTGGGAATTTTCCCGGTTGAAGGAAATCTCGGATCGCTCAAGTTCACGCCGTAGGCCGTTTGCGCTGGAGGAATCACCGGATCCGGAAATATCTGCGCCTCCCAACGCAAGCCGTAGTTCAAAGTGAGGTTCGGCCTGATCTGCCACTTGTCTTGCAGGAAGAGGGCATAGTTTTCATTGCTGATATCAGAGGCGCCGGCAGCGTCGGTGGTGGTGCCGTTGGTGCCCGCATGCTGGAGATACAGAAGCAGGGGGCCGAATGTGGTCGCTGAGGACCCCGCCCCCGTACACTGAGCGGGGGTACCATACGACCCATTCGCGCACTTACGCACTGTGGGGCCATCCGAGGCGTAGTGCAGGAAGCCCACCACGGAATCAAAGATGTAGCGGCCGGTGAAGAATCCCCGGAAAACCTGGGTATTGTTGCTATGCAACCATTCACCGCCAAACTTGATCGTGTGCTTCCCTGCGATTATGGAGAAGTTGTCTTTCACCTGTATGCGCTTAAAGACTTCGTCAATCGTGGGTTCAAGGAAGAAAGGCGCGCCAAAGCGGAAGGTGGTTACGAAGCCCATCGCCGTATCGGCCGGGATGCTGGACTTCACCGCTGCCCGTGGCCGGTTTTCCCTTGAGAAGCTGACATGGGCTTCATTCAGTTTTATCGGAGAGAGAGCAGTGAAGAGATTGAAGTTTATTGAATTGATGTTTGAAGGACCTTCGATGCCATTGGCAGAAGCGCCGTAGGTGGCTACGTCAAAGGTCTGATTCGTATTTTTCGAGTAGTCGAAGTTGTAAGACGCGGAAAATTGATTCTTCGGCGTGACGTTCCAATCAAACCGCCCCAGCGCGGCGGAATTCCGGATGGGGTGCTTCACCGCCAGGCTGTCGTCCTGGCTACGGCTGGTTTTCAGAAAATTCAGCAAGGTCTGTCGCTGGCATTCCGCGCTGGCGCCGATCTGGATGTCCGTGATATTTCCGCCGGGGCCGAACACCGGATTCGCGACCGAGCAAGCCGGTCCGAGCGGGGTGCTCAGGTTCGGGCGCGTGAGATTCTCCAGGATTTGTTCGAAGGCGCCAAAGATAAACATCTTGTTCTTCTTGATGGGGCCGCCGATCGTCCCGCCAAATTGTTCGCGGTGGAAATCCTGGAGCGGTTTGCCGTCGGAGGTGTCAGCGCTGAGCGCCTCAAGGCGCTGAAAGTAGAAGAGGCTGCCGTGGACATCGTTGGTGCCGGATTTCGTGATGACGTTCACCACGCCGCCGGCGGTGCGGCCGAACTCGGCGCTTGCGCCGGAGGCCACCACCTGGAATTCCTTCACCGCTTCCAGTGTAATGTCAACGGCTGCACGCTGACCGCCAACCTGTTCTCCGAAGAAGCCATTGTTGTAGTCGCCCCCATCCAGGCTGATGTTGTTGAAGATTCCCCGCTGGCCGTTGAAGTTGATCTCGTCGCCGTCCGGGCCCTGGACGATGTTCACGCCCGGCGTCAAGGTCAGCAGGTCCTCGAACTTGCGCCCGAGCACCGGGGTCTTTTCCACGGAGAGTTCATCCAGGGTCGTAGAGGATTGTGTTGTCGTTGTTTCGATGAGCGGCACGTCGGTGACAACAATCGTTTCACTCACGGAAGAAACCTTCAGGGTGATCGGCAGAGTGATCGCCTGGCCCACGGTGAGGTTGATATTCTGCTGTTCTACCGTGGCGAAGCCCTGCTTTACAATCGTCAGCGTGTACCGCCCGGGCGGCAAATTCAGAAACGCGAAGTGCCCGTCGGCATTTGTACTGTCTGTGCGCGTGAGATTGGTGTCGAGGTTCTTGATTTCGATAGCGACCCCTGCCACACCGCCGCCTCTCGGATCGGTGATGTCTCCCTTCACGGTGCCCGTGGTGATCTGCTCTTGCGACCAACTGCTCGCCGCGCACAAGAGCGTCAGAACAAGCGCGAATACGACACAGTGGATTTTCTTCATTTTCCCTCCGCGAATTTTCCCCAACTTGATCGGAGGCGCTATGTTCTGACGGAACAGCGCCCCACGCCAACGTGGCGGCGAGTTTAGGCCATCTTTCCGGGAACGCGCAAGGAGGAGGCTGTGGGAAACTCTATCGCGCCCAGACGAGGGATGGGTCAGGCAGCAGGCGCAAGAACCGGCGCTTGAGAGTCAGCGCTGGGCAAAGCGGTGGGGCACGCCGTCGTCGCGGTCGAAGGTGACCTCTGCAAACGTTGCGGCCACTCCGAACCAACCGGGTGTTGCGGCGGGCTCGCTGCGGCACACATGGGCATCCGTGACAAGCACGACGTTGCCGCAGCCCATCGGCCGGCTGACGAGCACGACCTCCAGCTCGATGCTTGACCCGGCAGGCAGTTCCTGGGGGCAAAGAAAGAAAACTCCGGTCGAGCTGATGTCGCGGGTCACAAGCGACACCGAAGATTCTCCCGCGATGCCGTTCACGCTGCGAAGCTTCAGCGGCAGCTTGAGCGTTGCGCGAGGGTATTCCCGCTGTTCGGGATGGACCCCGACCGCGTGAGTCGGAACGGCGGCGAATCGGCGCGGCTGCGGTCCCCTTGTAAGTGGGGGAAAACGCAGCGCGGGCGCGCTCCGATTTCCGGCTGGAGGCGTCACGCCCGGACTTGTCTCCGATCCGCGATCTTCTACGCGGTCGGCATCAAATTGTTGCGCACGATTCGGCGCGCCCATCTCGACATCCCTCAGACTGATCTTTCCATGTCGTTGGAGCGGGGCGCTAAAATGACATCGAAATGCCTCTGACGTCAATCTGTGGGAAACGTGTGAAGTGTCCTAAATTCAACTAGATGGTTCCAGTACCACATCGGCTCTCCATGCCCTGTGGATTTTGTCGGCTCTCGCAACCAAAATGGGTCTCGACACGCCTTTCTTCTGCCCTTACTTTCTCTGAAGGGTGAATGCAACGAATGTTCCGGAGATCCTCAGAACCTGCAAGCGTCGCGGCAAAACCTGCCACCGGGACCGTCGGTCAAACGCGCGGCCTGCTTCTCGTCGCGTTCGCCGCCGTTTACATCGTCTGGGGCTCTACTTATCTTGCCATCCGCATTGGAATTGAAACCATTCCACCCTTTTTGCTGGCGGGATCGCGGCATCTGGTCACGGGTCTCATCCTCTATCCGATTCTCCGCTGGAAGACAGGTATCCGCCCAACGTCGGCGCAGTGACGCACGGCAGGGATCACGGGCCTGCTGCTGCTCTTGACTGGAAACGGCGGGGTCTGCTGGGCCGAGCAAACGGTTCCGTCCGGAATCGCGGCGCTGCTGATCGCGACGGTTTCGCTCTGGCTGGTGATCGTCGAGTGGGCGCGGCCCGGCGGAACGCGACCCGGGCCGCGCGTCGTGGCGGGACTCCTGATGGGATTCGCCGGCATGGTCTTGCTCGTCGGGCCAGCCCGCCTCGGCGGTTCAGAGCGAGTGAACCTTGCGGGAGCCGGAGTGCTGGTCTTCGCGTCGTTTTGCTGGGCATGCGGTTCGATCTATTCGAAACATGGCTCGCTCCCGGCTTCGCCGTTTCTTGGTGTGGCCATGCAGAGTCTCGTCGGCGGGGCGGCACTGTGGGTTTTTGGCCTGCTCATCGGGGAGGGACGCGCACTGCATCCATCCGCGATCAGCCAGCGTTCGATGGTGGCACTCGGCTATCTCATCGTTTTCGGGTCCGGCATCGGTTTCACGGTGTACCTCTACATGCTGAAGAACTCCACGCCGTCGCGAATCGGCACCTATGCTTTCGTCAATCCCGTCGTGGCGCTTTTTCTCGGATGGGTGATCGCCGGAGAGGCGGTGACGCTCCGCACGTGGCTCGCTTCGGCTGTCATCCTAACGGCGGTTCTGCTTGTTATCACTGCGCCGCACGCGGGTCAGACCCCTGCCGAAGAGGTCATTCCCGCTCCGGGTGAAGCCTGAAGCCGCCCAGTTTGGCGCGTCATTTCGGATAGATTTGTCATTCCATCTGCGCTAAGTTGGCGGTGTTTGGGAACCGGACCATTTGCCAATGAATCGCGCGTCGCATGCAGGACAAAGAACGGCCGGAGTTGCCGAGGAATACTGGCGGGCGGTGCTCGCGCGCGACCCGCGCTGGGACGGCAAGTTTGTCCTGGCTGTGCTCTCCACGCACATCTACTGCCGGCCGTCCTGCCCGGCGCGCCGCCCTTTGCGCCGCAACGTGAGGTTTTTCCACCGGCCGGAAGAAGCCGAGCGGAACGGTTTCCGTCCTTGCCTCCGCTGCCGCCCGAAGGAAGTTTCGAACGCCGCGGCGCTCGTGGAGCGGGCTTCGCGCCGCCTTCTCGACTCCGATGTGGACGGCATGAAGTTGTCCGCGCTCGCTGCGGCCATGCAGTGCTCCCCCGGAGTGCTGCGACGCGCCTTCCAACAGACAACCGGCCTGACGCCACGGGCGTTCGCCGACGCTCTGCGCGTCGGCCGGCTGAAGAAAGAACTCCGCGGCGCCAGGAATGTGGCCGACGCGATCTACGGGACGGGTTTCGGCTCTTCGAGCCGGGTCTATGAACGGAGCAACGCAAAACTGGGAATGACGCCGGCGGCTTATCGCCGGGGAGGAAAGGGCATGAAGATCGGATACGCTTTTGCCGAATCACCATTGGGGAAAGTGCTGGTCGGCGCGACCGAGCGCGGGGTTTCCGCCGTGTATCTGGGCGATTCGGAGAAAACCCTTGCGGGGGAGTTGCGCCGGGAGTACCCGCTCGCCGAAGTCGGCCCCGCGGATCATTCGTTTTCGCGCTGGGTGCGCGAGATCGTCCACCGCCTCGAGGGCGAGCCGGCGCGTCTCGATCTGCCTCTGGACGTAAGAGCCACAGCCTTCCAACGCCGCGTATGGCAGGAGCTGCAGCGCATTCCCTTCGGGACGACGCGAACCTACAGCCAGGTCGCCCGCGCCCTCGGCAAACCAGGAGCCGTGCGCGCCGTGGCCCGCGCCTGCGCCACGAATCCCGTCTCCATCGTCGTGCCGTGCCACCGCGTCATTCGGCAGGACGGCAGCCTGGCCGGCTACCGCTGGGGCCTTTCTCGAAAAGAGCGGCTTCTCGCCCAGGAGCGCTCTGCCGCCCAAGCGAACCGCTAGCTTCGTTCGAGGAAGCGCGACTTTGACGATGTAACCTTCAACGATAGATAGCGCGGAATCAGAAGCGGCAATTCAGGCGCGTGGCTTAACCACGGTGGCGTTTTTGGGCCAGGGCGGCTTGAAGCGGGAATCGTTCATTTTGGTGTTCAACGCGATGTTCTTGTAGTGGAAGATGAAGTAGTCGCCCGAGCCGGTCTCGAAGAATTTTTGTTGAATGGGGATCCAGGAAGCTTCGTCAACCCACATGTGGATCTTTGAAATCTGATTGCGCACCTTTTCGGAACGAGGTGTGAGCTCGAGCACGACTGTCTTGTGACTGTCAATCGTCTCTTCGCCGATCACCGTAAGCAGGTAGCCCTTTTTCAGATCTTCGCCTTTGGTTCCAAACCCCAGCAGGACATACTGGTCCACCATCGCGCGGTTTTTCCCGAGGTCATATTCTTCGACGCGATTGATCTTCGGCGTGTAGACAAACAGCACATTCCCCGAGCGCAGAATCGTCTTGGCGTCCGGCTTTTGAATCTCGATGCGCATCTTTTCATCGCGGCGCACCAGAATCTGGCCCGTTTCGACGGACGTGTCTTTCACGACGTCGGTGTATTTGCTGTGCTCGAGATCCGCGCTCAACGAGCGGAATTCTCCGGCGGAGCGGCTCATCTGTTTCAGGATTTCCTCGCTGGTCCAACGCGAGCTGTTCTGCGCGCAGAGGATGGCCGGCGCGCCGGCCAGCAAGGCCGCCACGGCCAGCGTTTTCCAAAACAGCTTCCCCAACCGACGGTTCAACGGAATCCCCTCATTCCATTCTACCGCGTCGCAAGACGGTTGCCGGCACGAAATTCCAGAATACAAGAATAAAAATCCGTTAAAGCGGACTGGCGTGACGATTTTCTTCAGGGCTGGACCTGCACTTCGTAGCTGATCACCACTCCCCGTGCGTCCCGGGCCGATTCGATGCGCAGAATCTCAAACTTTTCCCCGTGCAGTTCCGGCACCGCCCGCTGCAGCGTTTTGTGCAGGTCGTTGGAGAGCTCGGGCGTGCGCGTGGGAGGAGCCAGGATGCGAGCGTCCACGCGGTAGGTGCGCGTCGCGCCTTCGGTCGAAACCAGCGTCACCAGCCCCGGAGCCACCGGCAGGCCGACCTGCGGCTGATCGTGAAACCAGCCTCGCGGCGTCAGCAGCACAAAGGCCACGATTGCCACGACCGCCAGGTCGTATTGCCACGTTCCGCGCTCGTACGACCAGAAGATGGTGCGCTTCAGGATTTGCCAAACCGCGCGCATCTCAATCCGCCGGTACGCCGTCCACGATCACGCCGTCCCGCATGTGTACGATGCGGTCGAAATAGGCCGCCGCTTCCGGGTTGTGCGTGATGATCACCACGGTCTGCCCCAGATCCTTGTTGAGCTGCCGCAGCATGGTCAGCACCACTTCCGAATTCTTCGTATCCAGGTTGCCCGTAGGCTCATCCGCCAGCAGGATCTTCGGCTCGTTGATGATCGCCCTGGCGATCGCCACGCGCTGCTGTTCGCCGCCGGAAAGCTCGGAAGGCTTGTGACGCAGGCGGTCGTTCAGGCCGAGCATCTTCGTCACCACGTCAAAGCGGTGCGGGTCGAATCCGTTGCCGTGAATGTATTGTGCGATGGCGATGTTCCCCCGCGCGGTCAGCGTCGGCAGGAGATTAAACCGCTGAAAGACGAAGCCGATCTTGTGCCGGCGCAGCTTGGTGCGCTCGGCGTCGCTCATTGTCGTCAGGTCGTTGCCGTCCACCAGCACGCGGCCGCGGCTCGCCTGCGCGAGTCCGCCGATCACGTAGAGCAGGGAAGACTTTCCGCATCCGGAGGGGCCCATCACCGCCACGGATTCACCAGGGAGGACATCGAAGTTCACGCCGCGCAGCGCCGGCACCTCCACCTTGCCTGCGCGGTAGAGCTTCCACAGGTTTTCGGTCTTCAGAATCGCTTCCAAGCTCGTCGACAATGCGGGAATCTCACTCTCAGTGGACGGCTGTATTGTAGCCGCGAATCGCATCTGTGCCTAGCCTCCGGCTTGCACCTGTTGCACGCCGGCAGCCGCACGTTGATGCAGGAAGTTCCGCCGTTTCAGGAAGAAGGAAGAAATGCCCGAGGGCTCCCTGCCGCGTTCGCCGGACAGGTGAAGCAAATTCCCACCCCCGCCGGACGGTTAATCGTAGGCGAGCGCCTCAACGGCGTCTTTTCGAGTGGCCAGCCAAGCCGGATAGCTCGCTCCCACAATCGCCCCCGCCAGGGCGATGCCCGCCGCCCGGAGAACCCAACCGGGAGTGATCAGGATCGAAAGCGTCGGAAACATGGCAAGGAACCCGGCGCGCACGGCGTAGCTCAAAAGCACTCCGGCGACGATGCCGAACACGCACACCATTGCCGATTCGGAGAGCACGGCCCGGATGATAAAACTCTTGCCCGCACCGAGCGACTTCAGCACGCCAATGTCCCGCGTCCTCTCAATCACCGTAGTGTACATAGAGAGGAAAATGACGAGCAGGCCGATGGCCACGGCGAGCGCGATCATCGCGTCAATGAAGGGCTCGAGCGCGGGGATGTTCGTTGCGGTCATCAGAGAAAGAAAGTCTTTCAGCGGACGGATCGTATAGCCCGGAAAGACTTGTCGCATCTGTCCCATCACGTCCGGCGTGTGATCCGGGCGCGTGCACTTGACGAAAAAGACGGAAGCCTTGTCGCGCGCGCTGACCAGCTCCTGCAAGGTCGCCAGGGGCACGAAGAGCCTGGCCCCTTTCCCGTGCTCGACGACTCCGGCCACGTGCCAGTCGTGCTCGAACATGCGGTAGGTACCCCCGGCTCGAACGTGTTTCGATTTTGCCGCTACGTCATCCACCAGCAGATCGTCCGGGCCCTCGATGTCGCGGCCGTCGAGAAACACGAACCCGCCGGAGACCGCGCGAAAACTTTCGTTGTCAATGCCGTACACGACTTCCACGCCGGACGTATTGAACTGAAACAGCACCGGGGAAACGGTTTGCACGTATTTAATTTCGGCGATTTTTTCGCCGATTTTGACCGGCATCGGCGCGGTCCCAAAGGCAATCAGAAACGAAGCGTTCGGCGGCTGCAGCATGATATCCGCCCCGATTCCTTCGATGCGCTTCGCGGTTTCGTTGAGCAACCCCGAAGTAAGCCCGACGATGAGCACGACCAGGGCCACTTCGACCGCCACGCCGACCACAGCAATCGCCGTTCGCAGCGGCCGGTGCGCGAGGTTGCGCAGGACGATTTCGCCCATCATGGCTGCTTCTCCGCCGCCCTCTCTCCCACGCGCACGAGCTCCGTCCCGGCCGGCTGTTCCAGCTTGAAGCGCTCCGCCGGAATCGCTCCGTTCAGCACGAGTTTCTTGATCTCCAGATCGAGGGTGTAATCATCGTGCGGCCGCTCAATCCGGATTTTTCGCGGAAACAACGTCAATTCGCCCCGGGTCCCCGCGGCCACTTCTTGATCAGCGATCAGGGGTTCCCAGTTTGAGAAGTGTACGTCGGAGACCAGCGTCCCCTGCGGGCCATAGCTTTCCAGCCGCGAAACACGGAGGTCCGCCCGGTTGAACCAGATCTTCCGGGCGATTTCCGGGGTTTCCACCCCGCGCAGAACTGTCAGGACATAGAATCGTCCGAGTTCGTCGTTGAACTCTTCGAAGAGGAGTTGTTCCTCCGGAGCGATCTCCTTCCAAAGCAGGGAGTCGAGCAGATGCTGCGGCCGCAGGTTTTCGATCGGGTTGTTGCTGGTCCGTTCGAGGGCCACCGGCCCGACGAGAAATTTGTTTTTCGTAGGGATGGAGGCGGAAAACGTCTCGCCGTCGCTCGCCATATCAAAGATTGTTTTCCCAACCACCGGCACCTGCCCGATCATGCGAATCTCCGCCGGCCGCGCCGCGAGGAGGAACACTCTTACCTCGTGATATTCGTCAATCACCCCGCTGTAGCGAGAGCCCGCCGTCGGTTTGAGCTGAACTGTCGCATTCAGCGTGTTCAGGCTTCCGGCCATGCGATTGTAGGAATCGAGCAGCTCGGCCCGCGTCGCGTCCTTCACCACGGGCTTCGCGCCGGCGCTCAACCGGGTCGTGTTCTTGATACTCTCGCCGCAGGCGCCTGCCATTGCCGCCACTGTCGCCAGAATCGTACAGGCCAAAGCTCGCTTCACCGGTTGTTTTCGCTCCTCAGCGGACAATTTAAGCAATCTAGCAACCAGTCGAATGCCCGTCAACGCGCGCCGGATTACCGCGGCGGACGCCGGCTCCGGCGGCCATTTCTCCAGCCGATGTTCCGCCAGGAGCGGAGGCCGCTGGGTTCCGCGAATTCATGGGCGCATAAGTTGGAACGGCACTAGCCCTCGAGGGCTTGTTCAGCGCTGCCGAAGCGCCGGACGTATTCGGGCGATTTTTTCCTCACGTCCAGCCAGTCGAAAAATGCATCCGGCGTCTCCAGCCAGATGCGGAACCAGTCCGCAATCTCGTTTTTCTCGGCGCGCTTTGCCGCGTCGACTTTGGCGTTCCGCGCGATCATCTCGGCGCGGCGCTTTCCGAGCCGCGCGGTATCCAGCACGCGTTCCACGGCCGCCCGCTCCCCATGCGCGCGGAATCTCCGCATCAACTCGTCCAGCCTCGTCAGGCAGACTTCGGCGTCCTCGAGCGTCCGGAAATGAAGCAGTTCCTCGAATTCCTCCTCAAATTGCTCTTCGGCCTCTTCCTGCAGCGTAAGAACGACTTTCCAGCCCGCGCTCTTCAGCACTTCCGCGATGTAATCCGCCCCCGTCTTGCCCTCGGCGCCGTGGTCCGCCATAAGCTTGCGGCGGAGTTGCTCGATCTCCGCCGGCGTGATGCGCCCGGCACCAATGGCGCGCGCCGCTTCGAGGATCATCTCCTTCTTGGTCTTCAGCCCTTCGCTCATCGTCGGCTGCTCCGGGAAGAGTGCCTTGCTTTGCCCTTTCGCCGCGAATGTTTTTTCGGAGCGGGAGGCGGCTCCGGAATCTCCGGCAAGCCGGCCATCAATCGGTGATAGCGTTCCACGTTCCGGCTGTGTTCCGCAAGGGTCGCGCTGAAAAAATGCCCGCCTCGGGTATTCGCCACGAAATAAAAATAGTCCGTCTTCGCGGGCGCAAGCGCTGCGCGGAGGGACGCTTCGCCGGGATTCCCGATCGGCCCCGGCGGCAGGCCGGGGTTGCGATACGTATTGTAAGGCGAATGGAAGCGCATGTCCTCGAGTGTCAGCTTTCCGGAGTACCTGCCTTCGCGCTCGAGCGCGTAAATGACCGTCGGATCGCACTGCAACGCGATCCCTTTGCGCAGGCGGTTTTCGAAGACGCCGGCGACGAGCGGGCGCTCCGCCGCCAGCGGGGTTTCGCGTTCGACGAGCGAGGCCAGCGTCACCGTGGAAAGCACGGCGCGGCTGCCCGCGCCAATCTCATCCGGGTCTCCGCCGCCGGGAGGAGCGATCTTCGCCCACATCTCTTTGAAGCGGCCGGTCATGGCAGCCGTCAAGGCCGCCGCCGCGGGATGCCGCGGCAGGTGATACGTTGCGGGAAAGAGAAAGCCCTCGAGCGATTTCGCTTTCGGCGCGATATCGTGAATCAGCGCCGGGTCGTTCGCTGCTCGCAGGAACTCATCGGCGGTCATGAATTTTCCGGCTTCCAGCTCGCGCGCGATGTCGAACATCGTGTGGCCCTCGCGCACAATGAAAGATTTCTCGAAGATTTTTCCGTTGGCCAGCACCCAGAAAACGTCGCGGCCGCTCAGCGCCCGGTCGAAGAAATACTCCCCGGCCTCGAGTCCGCGCCGCGGATGCTTCCGGCAGTAGAGTTTGAAGGCCAGCGTACTCCGTACCACTCCGTTTTTCTCCAGGAGTTGCCCGACAGTCCCGCAGGATGCCCCGCGCGGCACGTTGACGAACACGCCCTCGTCGGGAAAATTCCGGTAAGGCCGCAGCAACGACACCCACAGCCATGCGCCGGCTCCGGCCGCGGCCAGCACTCCCACCAGAAGCAGCCGCAGAATCGTTTTCATCTCAAGCGCCTTTACCGGCCCTCTCGGCACGCGCCAGGTACTCGCGCAGGATCACCGCCGCCGCCAGCGCATCCACCGATTTTGCGTTCTCTTTTTTCTGTTTTCTGCCGGAGTTTACCGCGCGCCCGGAGCGGCCCCCGCCTTTTTCCTCCAGCAGGTTTTCCGCTTCCCAGCTCGTCAGCCGTTCGTCGACAAGCTCGACCGGCAGCCCGATCTGTTTACGGACCCGCTCGGCAAAGCGTTCCACTTCTTCTGCCATCTCGCCCTTTGATCCATCCAGCCGCAGCGGCAACCCGATGACGATCCGCTTCACACCGTGTTCGCGCACAATCTCGCGCAGCCGCCGCAGGTCTTCGTTGCGGTTTTTTCGCGCGAGAATCCCGAGCGGCCGCGCCAGCCGCGCTTGCGCATCGGCCACGGCCAGACCCATCCGCGCGCGTCCATAGTCCACGGCCAGGATTCGCGCCCCCTCTGTTCTGCCGCTCATCCGTTCAAGTATAGCGAATGCTCCACCCGAGGAGCCGTGATGGTACTCGGGTGTTACCAACGGGCATGCAGCATTCCCGGCCGAGACCATTGCGTGTGGGATGTCTGTCAAAACTGACCGATTGCGACTCAAGGCCGTTTGTGTTATCAGTCTGATTACAATGATGGAAAAGAGACCTGTTCTGGCTCTCTTGGTTCTACTGCTTTTTTGCCCCCAGCCTGCATCCGCGCAGGAAGGTGACTGCCATCATCGCATTTTGCCCTTAACCGTCTTGGATTCCAGGGGCAGGTTGGTTCAGGGTTTGACGGCCGCTGATTTCCAAGCCAAGTTTCATGGAAAGCCGGTTCAAATTATCTCAATACAGCCCGACAAACGGCCCCGGCGTATTGTGATCCTACTCGATGCCAGCGGGAGCATGCGCGACGTCTGGAGCTCGGCTCGGTCGATCGCCGGACACATCCTGGATGCCCGCCTCCCAAACACTTCGTTTGCCTTCCTGCTTTTCTCAAATCGGGTAATTGAGCAAGTCCGTTTCGGCCAGGGTGTCGAGGCAATCCGAAGCCTGCTTCAAAGAATTGGTGAGGATCCCAAGCACTTGAAGGAAATCGTTCGCGGTCACACGGCCCTCTTGGATTCCATCGTCGAGGCCTTGCGGCTGTTCGATCCACAAGATTCCTCGGATTCTTTGTACGTCATAACCGATGCTGGCGAGAACGCGAGCCGCGCCGGTATGCGCGAAGTCCTCCGAGCGCTCCTCTCCTCTGGTGTCCGGCTGCACTTGATTTGCCTATCGCAGGCCACGCGATATCGTCCTACCCCAGAGGAGGTCCGGGGCCCTAACGACATGGACGATCTTGTTAAAGCGACCGGTGGCTTGAGTTTTGGAGCTATCTATGAGAGCTGGGCCCACTCTGGCGGGTCTGCAGAGCAAGAGGCCAGGGTGCTCGCGGACCTAGGCCGCATGAACGAGGGCATCTTGAACAGTTGGCGAATCGAAATCGAGCTTCCGGAAAGCAGTGCCAGGTTGCTTGAATGGGAACTTCAGCCCTCGCCCAATAAGAAGGAGGATTTCAAGGGCGCAAAACTCCTCTACCCGCACCGGCTCGCTGCCTGCGGTGCCGCCGAGAACCACCCGCACAACTAGGGTCTTCGTCCGCGGGTACCGTTGTGCCAGGCCTCCCAGTATCCCAACAGCTTCATCTGCTGGTCGAGGCCGGTTTCTTTCACCAGCGCGTCGAGTTCTGTGCGCGAGAGGCGCTTCCCGATCGGCTCCGGGCGGTCCGCTAGGCCCCACGCCGTCACCGCCGCGAGCGTCGTATTGATCTTCAGCTCGCGGATGTCCACCTTGTCGAAGGTATCCGACGCCGCGTGATAGTTCACCAGGTAATTGGCGACCTCCTGGTTCGCCACGAGCGTCGGCACGCCCTCCAGCATGAAGTCGAAATTGTCCGTGCCGAACGAAGCGTCGTAGGTGTGTTGCGTCGCGCCCCACGCATCGAGCGGCTGCATCACCTCGCGCACACCGGCTTCGATGTCGCGCCGGCCCCCGAGCGAATACCCCGTCACGCGGCCGATGCCGGCGTCGAAGGTGATCATCGCCCGGATCTTGTCCATCTCCGCGCGATGCGCCTTCACGTATCCGTACGACCCGACGGTCCCTTGCTCTTCGCCGGAAAAGAGAATGAATCGGATCGTTCGCCGCGGCACCAGGCCAGTGGCCTTGATGGCCCGCGCCGCTTCGATCACCAGCGCCGCGTTGCATCCGTTGTCGAGCGCGCCCGTGCCCAGCTCCCAGGAATCCAGGTGCGCGCCGAGGATGACCACTTCGTCCGGCCTTTCCCGCCCGCGAATTTCGCCGACCACATTTTCCTGCTCGACGGGTCCGCCGATGCGGTTGGGCATCGAAAAACGCACGCGCAGATTGCCGCCGGCCGCCAACCGCGCCAGCCGCATCGCGTCCTCTCGCGCCACCACCGCCTGCGGAATCTTGTCCACCAGTCCGTCCAGCGTGTTCGTGTGCCGGTAAAGCAGCATCCGCTCCCGCGCGCCCATCCAGAGGATCGCGGCGGCGCCGCCCTTCACGGCGCGCGCGATGATGTCCGGCGGCCGCGTGTATTCGATGAAGAGGTCCGCCCAGCTCGAGCCGATGTCGCTGCGCACGAGCAGAATCGCCCCTTGGATCGAGCCCGCCCGCGCGAAATCCTCTTCGTTGCCGTCGCCCAGGTAGATGATTCTCGCTTCGACTCCGCCGGCCGGCGTCGCCGGCGACCATCCCGTCGAAACCAGGTGCACCGGGAACGCGGCGGGCCCCAGCACTTCCAGCCGTGTCTCGCCATCGCTCCACTGCACCGGGAGGATGTATTTCTCTGTGTGCACATCCACGCCTGCCGCGCGAAACGCGCCCACGGCCCACTCGACCGCCTTTTTCATCTGCGGGCTGCCGGTGACTCGTCCGCCGACTTCATCCGTCAGACGCCGCAGATTACTTTCGAGCGGCGATGGGCCCATCACCGCGGGCAGGATTTTCGCCGCCGCTTCTTCACACGACGACGCCTCCGTCGTCGAGCAACCCCCCGTGCCTTGCGGCCCTTTCGGAGCAAGCGGATCGGGCTTAGCCGCCGGTATCTGCGCCGTCATGCCCGAGGCAAGGAGGCAGGGAAGCAAGGAGGCAAGAAGAATCGTGCGAAGCCGCATCGAGTTGTACCTTTCCGGAAAGATTGCCCGGCGAATCGCAGAGCATCGCCCGAGCGCGCGAATTATAGCGCACCCCCTGGCACTCCCCCCCGGGCTTTGCTTTGAAAGGGCTTGACGGCGCGCATCGGGCCTTGCAAGATTGGCCCGCAGGTCTTGCGACAGTCCTCAAATTGCAGGCGATGTTTAATTCAGTCAAGGCTCCAAGTGCTTTGTGGTATGTGCTCGGCGCCACCCTCATTGCTGCCGGAGTCGGCATCTTTGCGGTTGTCCTCTGGCAAGGCATCACTCACATAGCGGACGGCCTCACACAGGTCGTGGTTCCTGGTTCCGCGGACCTCAGGCTGCCCAAGCCGAGCGAATACACGATCTTTCTGGAAAGAGAATCCGTCGTGAACGGGCGCATTTATTCCACGAAGGGAGCCATCTCGGGCCTCCACTGCGAAGTACATTCGAAGGAAACGGGCGACTCCATCCCGCTGCACCAGCCATCGATGTCCACCACCTATACAGTTGGGGGCCGATCCGGCGAATCGGTTCTCGCGTTTCGGATTGATCGCCCCGGTTCATACGAAATCTCATGCGGTTATGACGAAGGCTATGTCGGCCCGGAAGCTGTCGTTGCTGTCGGAAGCGAAGTTGGAAGCGGCATTTTTCGGACGATCGGCTACTGCATGCTCGCCATGTTCGGAGGGTTTGGCTTAGGCCTGACAGTGATCATTGTCACCGCGGTGAGGCGCCAGAAGACCAAACAGGCAACGATATCACCCCCGGCTCCAGCCACCGGGTTCCCTACCTAATCCTTTGGCCTTTCTTGCAAAACACAATCCGCGACGCGGGCGACCTGCACCATCTCGGCCACGTCGTGCACGCGGACAATATGCGCGCCGCCGAGGATGCTCGCCGTGACGGTCGCCGCGGTTCCCCAGATCCTCTCTTCGGGCGTGGCGTACGCTCCATTTCTGGCCAGCGTTGCCCCGAGGAAAGTCTTGCGCGAAGCTCCGACCGACAATGGAAACCCGAGTTTCGCGAGTTCCGGCAACCGCGCCAGAAGTTCGTAGTTCTGCCGAAAGCTTTTCCCAAAACCGATCCCCGGATCGAGCACGATCTGGCTCTTGCGCACGCCCGCGTGCATCGCTTTGTTCGCGGCCGCGCGAAGCCCCGACAGGACGTCGCGCAAGACGTCCCGCGCGAAGGGATTTTTCTGCATCGTCCGCGGCTCGCCGCGCATGTGCATCAGGATCAGCGGTGCGCGATGCCGCGCGGCCACCTCGGCAATGCGCACGTCGGTCTTCAATCCCGAAATGTCGTTGATGATCTCCGCCCCCGCCGCAAGGGCCGCCTCGGCCACTTCCGATTTTTGTGTATCGATCGAAATCGGAATCTTCAGCCGCCCGCGCAGCCCTTCGAGTACCGGCAGCACGCGCCGCAACTCTTCCGCCGCTGCTGTGCCGCCCGACCCTGGCCGCGTGGACTCGCCTCCGATATCTACCAGGTCCGCGCCCTGCTTTTGCATTTCCAACGCGCGCTCGATCGCCTGCTCCGGTGCGAGAAACTTCCCGCCGTCGGAAAAGCTGTCCGGTGTCACGTTCAAAACGCCCATCACGAGCGTCCGCTCGCCGAGCACGAGCGTGCCCGCGCGCAGTTTCAGCCGGAACGTTTTCCTGCGGAGCATGGTTGGACCGGTGGGAGTGTACCGCAGAGTTGACGCGTAGCCGAAATCCAGCCTCGGTGAAGGTAGTGTGGCGGCCGCCTTGCGGCGGCCTTCATCATCCTTAATCCAAGTCGAAATCGCGGATGGGCTTGCTCGCCGGCGCGTCCTTGGCCTTCTTCATCGCCTCTTCAAACTTTTTTGCGAGGATGTCTTCTTTGTTCGATTCCACAAACCACGAATCGCGGAACTTATCCTCGCGCTGGCGCTGTTGCTCGCCCAGGATCTTCGTGGCGTCGGTCAAATCCACATCGGGCCCCTTTTTCGGCGGTTGATCGTGCGAGAGCACGACTCCAAGCTGCGCATCAACCGTGAGTTTCGCCTGGCAGCAAGGGCAGGTAACCTGGATCGGCTTTTCGGTCGTCTTCGCCATGGCCGTATTCTACGCCTTCCAGGCAAAAAAGGAGGGGCACCCGCCTGCGGCGGGTGCCCCGGCAAATCTATCTCCATTGTTAACTTTTCACGCCTTCGCCGGATTCTCCCCGCGGGTGAATCCCGGAGCGGGTCGCAGCTCCGGCCGAACAAGTTTCGGGTCCGCGGCCGGGGCGGCCGGCGCCGCCGGAGGCGTCCGCGGCTTTTCCGGCAGCGGCTTGCCCTCAATGATAAGCCTCACTTCGATCGCGTCCAGCACTTCGCGCTCGAGCAGCGACTGCGCGATGCGCCCGACCGTGTCGCGGTTCGTCGTCAGGATGCTGCGCGCCTTTTCGTAAGCGCCGTTCACGATGCGCTTCACTTCCTTGTCGATCAGGACGGCCGTGCCTTCGGAGAAGTCGCGGTGCTGTGCAATCTCCCGGCCCAGGAAAATCGCCTCTTCCTTCTTGCCGTAGGCCAGCGGGCCGAGATCGCTCATACCCCATTCGCAAACCATGTTGCGGGCGATTTCGCTGGCGCGCTCGATATCGTTCCCCGCGCCCGTCGTGATATGAGCGAGGAAAATCTCTTCCGCGCAGCGCCCGCCCATCAACACGGCGAGCACGCCTTCGAGATGCTCCTTGGTGTAGGTATGCTTGTCGTCGATCGGCAACTGCATGGTCAGGCCCAGCGCCATCCCGCGCGGGATGATCGTGACCTTGTGCACCGGGTCCGCGCCCGGCGTCATCGCCGCGACCAGCGCGTGCCCCGCCTCGTGGTACGCCGTGTTCCGCTTCTCCTCGTCCGAGAGGATCATGGATTTGCGTTCCACGCCCATCAGGACTTTGTCCTTGGACATCTCGAAGTCGGCCATGAAGACGAACTTGCGGCTCTGCCGCGCCGCCCAGAGCGCCGCTTCGTTCACCAGGTTCGCCAGGTCCGCGCCGGAGAACCCCGGCGTGCCGCGCGCGATGATCGAGAGGTCCACGTCTTCCGAGAGCGGCACCTTGCGTGTGTGCACCCGCAGGATCTCTTCCCGGCCCTTCACGTCCGGCCGCGCCACCACCACGCGCCGGTCGAAGCGCCCCGGGCGCAGCAGCGCCGGGTCGAGCACGTCCGGCCGGTTCGTCGCCGCGATCAGGATCACGCCTTCGTTCGTTTCAAAGCCGTCCATCTCCACGAGCAGCGCGTTCAGCGTCTGTTCGCGCTCGTCGTGGCCTCCGCCGAGCCCCGCGCCGCGATGGCGGCCCACGGCGTCGATCTCGTCGATGAAGATGATGCACGGCGCGTTCTTCTTGCCCTGCTCGAATAGATCGCGCACCCGGCTCGCGCCCACTCCGACGAACATCTCGACGAAATCCGAGCCGGAAATCGAGAAGAAGGGAACGTTCGCCTCGCCCGCAATCGCCCGCGCGAGCAGCGTCTTGCCCGTTCCCGGCGGCCCCACGAGCAGCACGCCCTTCGGGATGCGCCCGCCGAGCTTTTGGAATTTCTGCGGGTCCTTGAGGAAATCAATGATCTCCTGAAGCTCTTCCTTGGCTTCGTCCGTCCCGGCGACGTCCTTGAACGTCGCTTTTTTCTGCTGCGCCGAGAGCAGCCTGGCGCGGGATTTCCCGAAGCTCAGCGCTTTGTTTCCACCGGCTTGCATCTGCCGCATCAAAAAGAAGCAGAAACCAACGAGAAGAACCAGCGGCGCGGCCTGCACGAGTATGATGATCCAATCGCTCGTGCGCATCTCCTTCGTCGCCTTGACCACCACGGCCTTCTCTTGAATTTTCTTGAGGACATCCGGATAGGTCTCCTTGATGATCATCAGGTGGAATTTGCGGTTCGCCGGCCGCATGTATTCGCCCTGCAGCTCGTAGCTGTTCGCCGATACGTACGGCGTCACCTCTTTCACGTCCCCCGCATCCACCTTGGCCATGAACTCGCTGTAGCTGGGCTCGTCCTCGCGCGCCTGCGGGCCGTTGGCCGACACCAGCTTCCAGAGCATCACGCCCAGGAGCACGATCGCGATCCAGAAAAAAACCGTCTTCGCCGTTGAACTCGAATTCACATTGACCTCACGTTCAAGCTGACACCGGGCTCGGGCGGTCTTGAACACGCCCTGCCTTTCCATCCACTTGCGCGCTCGCGGCCACTACTTTTTTCTGCGGCCGCGCTCCGTCACCTTAGTTCCGCGCATCAGCCTCAAACTCGGAAAGTTTCGGCCCGTCCCGTTCGCCGCAGCCAAGCCGTAACCTGTCCACAAACCGTTAGATGCCGTCCGGAAGCCAAAGTAATCCGGTTCCAGGGCCACTCTCCGCCCTGAGGCCTTGTCCAGCAGGACCACGAGCCGCAACGATCTCGGCTGGCTCTCGCCCAGCCGGCGCAGGAGAAACTCCTGCGTGACGCCGCTTGCGAGCACCGCATCCACCATCAGCACATCGCGCCCCTTCAGGTCGGGCCACGACCCGAAGAAAACCTCCCGTTGCTCACGCCCCTCGCGTTCGACGTCGCGCACACCCTCGGCCACGAAGTGGCACGCGACGGGACCCTCCAGCTGCCGGATCAGGTCGGCCGCAAAAACAAATCCGCGGTCGAAAATGATGACCACATCCAGGCGCCGCCCGCGATAGTCCTTCTTGATCGTCCGGCCAAGCGACGCGACTCGCGCGGCGATTCGACGGGCCGAAAACACCGCCCCCGCCCCGCGGCTCACTTTCCTTCCTCGGCGATCACGATGCCTGCCTGAGTGCGCGCATCCGGTGCAAAATCAGCCGCGACGGGGAAGCCGCGGGCCCAAGCAATTACCCCACCGCTTGTCAATACCGGCCAAGCCATTCGCTCCCGCCGGCTGATGCGTCTTTCGAGAAACAATCGTTTCAGCTTGTGCGGTCGCTGGTGTCCCGCGGGGCAATACGCGTCCCCGGGCCGCCAGCTTCGCAAGACAAGCGGCTCCAGAAGCCTCTTGCGATCCAACACCGCTGCTCCTTCTATAGTCTCTCGCCTCTTCGGCGGCCAGTCAATCACCCTGAGGCGGAAGACGCACCCCAGTTCGGCCACTGCGACGCACGCGCCGCGCTCGTCCAGTTTCACTGCGTACTCAAACGTACGCCCCGCCGCTTCGTTTCCCGCCGTTACAGATGTCGCGCCGGCCTGGGGACGCACCAAAAGATGGTCCAGGTCGCGCTCCACCTCCACTCCGCCGGGTAACTGGAGCACGCTGCCGCTCCGGCCGTGCCGCGCCAGCTCGAGAACGGAATGCGCATGCTGCGCGTTCATCTGCCCGGGACGACGCTTGACTCGCTCCACGATCTTCCGGATCAGGCGTTTGCTCAGGGCACGGGCCGCATCGGAGCGGTCTCTTTCTTCACCCGCTCTTCCCGCTGCTGCCAGCTTACTTTTCTTCCATGGCCGCAGGAGATCGTTCGCGCTGATCCGCACGCCCGTGCCGCTCTCTGCGGCCAGCGCCGCGGCGCTTTGCTCCGCCAGGGCATTGAGAAACGCTTCATCCTCGCGCGCAAGCTCGGCCAGGGCCGAGAGGTGCTTGACGACCGCGGGTTGAAACTTTTTTTCCAGCAAAGGCAAAAGTGTTTTCCGGATGCGGGCGCGCAGACGTGTGACGTCCCGGTTCGTGGCGTCCTCCCGCCACCGCTGTTTGCGTTCCTTCAGATAGCGCCGCAGCTCCGCGCGCCGGACATCCAGCAGTGGCCTCACCGCGTGGTTCACGGCCGGATGGATTCCCCCGAGGCCGGCCAGCCCCGTCCCTCTCAGGATATGCGCCAGAACCGTTTCCGCTTGATCGTCCGCCGTGTGCGCGACGGCGATGCGATCTACCCGGCCTTCCTTCACCAGGCGCTCGAAAAACTCGTAGCGAAGCCTGCGCGCCATCTCTTCAACATTGGTGCGGGTGCGCTTGGCTTCGGCAGCGACCTTGGCGCGCTCCAGATGAAAGGCAAGCCCCCGCGCCGCGGCGAGACCGGCGACGAATTTCTCATCCGCGTCGGAGGCGCGGCCGCGCAGTTGGTGATTGAGATGGACGACGGAAAGAACGATGCCGAGTTTTTCGCGCAGCTCTTCCAGCAGCAGCAGCAGGGCAACGGAATCGCTTCCGCCGGAAACGGCCACGCCCACACGCTCGCCGGGCGCCGCCATCCGTTGCCGCTGCATGGAGCGCAGTACGCGCTGCGCCAGGCCGTTGTGTTCCCGGCGCGCGCGCTTCGCGGATGCCTTGGTCTGTCGCATGAGCTTCTGCGGCTATCCTAGCAACGCTGGTCAGGCAGGTCGAGGTTTGCGGTTTGGCGGACAGCAGGGTCCGAACAGCGGCAGCCCGGCGCCCCCGCTACCGCGGTCGGGACAGGTGGAAGAAGAACAAAAGGGAAAGCTGGACATCGCGAAGCAGGTTGACCGCGACCCGGTGCACCGGGATGCGGAACCAGCGCCGTTCCGCCCAGCGCTGGCGGACGGTGCTCCAGAAGAACTCCAGGTCGGCGCGAGTGTAGGCCTTGCTGGGAACCAGCAGCGGGCTCCACTTGCCCCAGAACAGGTGGAGCTTCGACGGAACGCGCAAGGCAGGAAACTGGTCCTTGGCTCGCTTAAAGGCAGACTGCAGGTCCGCCACCTTCACCTTTCCGTAGGCGGCGCGGATTTTCGCCAGTTCTTCGACGACACGCTGTTCGGCCTCAGAGGGATGGCGCGTCTGCAGCCAAAGCTCTTCCATCTCGAACAGGATGCGGACCATGCCCGCGAGATGCGTCCGGATCTCTCCCGCACGTTCTTTGCAGTATTCCCAGCGGGAGAGAATGGGATAGCCTGGGCGGCGGTTCCTGCGGCCTTTCAGCCGGAAGAAGCCGCACATCATCGGGTGGCGTCCCTCGGTCATGACGGAGTTCTTGTACCAGAGAAACCTCAGGAAATTGTTCCAATAACTGCTTCGCGGGCTGCGCAGCAAGACGGCCTTCATGTTGTCGAAGCTGTAGAACGTGCGCCACGCCTCTGAATAAAGATTCTTCCAGGCTCCGTCCTTCAGGTTTGGATGGAAGGTTACTTCGTGGTGGGAGTCGTACAGGTTGAAATCGGGATGCATCCACGCTCCGCGGCGAACCATCAGGAGATGGTCCATCGAGCCGGGCAGCGGCATCAGCATGAAAAAGGAAGCGTGGTCCGGGCGCACTGTCTGCATGAGGTAGACCAGGTCGCGCCGCACCGACTCAACGCTGTCAAAGGGAAAACCGATGATATAGCCCACGTGCGTGGAGATTTCGGCTGCGCGGTAGGAATCGATCAATTGCCGGTACTCGTTCACATGGTTTTGTTTTTTGCCGGCCGCGGCCAGATTGCCCGGGTCTACGCTCTCCATGCCGATGAACACGGTGTTGCAACCCGCGCCGCGCGCCTTGGCGACGAAATCCTTGATTTTCCAGGAAAGCACATCCACCTGCATCATGAAGCGCAACGGGATTTGCTCGTCCTCCCGCAGGTGGATGAGCGCATCAAAAATCGCTTCCCAGTTCTTGTTGCGCGCGAAATTGTCGTCGGTGAAAAAATAAAATGTGATGCCGTGTTCCCGATAGTTGCGCCGGATGGCCGCGGCGATGTGCCCGGCGGAGCGGAAGCGCATCTTGCGCCCCTGGACGTTGATGATGGTGCAAAAGGTGCACTCGAAGGGGCAGCCGCGCCCGCAGTCGAGCGTGCCAAAATTGGGCGCCACGAACTTCCGCAGGTATTTCTTGCGGATCACCGGGATCGGCTTCTCGTACAGATCCGGTTTGTCGTTCAGAAAATCGTAGAGCGGCTTCAGCCGGCCGTTGACGGCATCGCACAGCAGGTCGCCCCAGGTCTCTTCCACCTCGCCCTTCACGATCGTCACGCCCTCGTCCATGAGCTGCTGGATGTCCGGCGGGATCTCCGGGAGCAGGGCGAGATACCCGCTGACGTGGAACCCTCCGATCATCACCGTCAGGCCGGCGCGGCGGAACTCGCGCGCCAGATCGGTCGCGCGGGGAAACTGATTGGTCTGAACGCCTACTAGGCAGACGATCGTCTTCGTATGGCCGACGCGCTGCGACCGGCAGATGCGCTTGACCGGAACGTGATCCACCGTCTCATCGAGCAAGTGCACCTTCACGCGCAGCAATTCTCCCAGCCGCTTCTCTGCCAGCACGTCTTCGGTCAATCCGGCCAGGCACGCCAGCGTATTGCTCGGCAGCACGCCGCGCCAGTGTCGCACCACGTAGCCCTCATCGTCATACTGCGATGGTTTGATCAGGTAGAGATGGACTTTCTTCAACATGCTTGCGGCTACTTCGGCGGCGAGGCTCTGCGGCGAGAGCGGCCCCGGTCCGGCCTTTCACTCGTACCACACGGAGGAGAGGGGAGCAAGACAAATTGTGGGCCGGCGCTTCGTCCAGGAGAAAATGTCTTGCACGAGAAATGCACGCGCATGCGACTGGGGTCGGCTCCAACGCGCAGGATGCACTCGCCGCTCACGTGCCACGGCTCTGCGCCCTCCCTGCCTCTGCGTTCAATCTCTTCATAGATTCGGCCTTTTCCGGTGCCATTCCGTCGCCAGTTGATACGCGTGGGCGCACTCGATGCACACATCCTCGCGGAACGCGTCGGCAACGAACTGGATCCCCAGCGGAAGATTCTTCTCCTTTGTGAACCCGCACGGCACCGAAATCGCCGGAAGTCCCGCCACGTTCGACATCGCGATGACGCTCCACTTCTCTCCGCTCCCCGGAGCCGGCGGCTTCTCTTCGGGCTTGTCTTTTTTCTCCGGCGGTGGCGCGTCGAAATTGCGGTCGAGCGGCGGCGCCGGAGCGGTCCGGCTGGGCGCAACAATCGCCGTGTACTTTTCGAACAGCTTCGCCGCTTCCGCCTGGATCTGACTGCGAATCCGAAACGCGTCGAGATAATCCGTCGCCGGCAACGACAGCGCCGCCACCAGCCCCGCGCGCTGCTGCTCGTCCACCAGCTCGTTCACTTTGCCGCTTTCGATGAACGGCCGGAAGATGGAAGCCGCCTCGGCCGTGTACAGCGTGACCGCCACCGGCCCGTAGGGGAAATCCGGCAGCTCGAGCGGCTCGAGCTTCGCTCCCAGCGAGCGCAGCACCTCGCACGCCGCGTCATACGCTGTTCCTGTTTCCGCGTCCATGCGGTCCGGCGACGGCGGCCGCACCACGCCGAACGTTTTTCCCGCGAGGGATTTGGCGTGCTTTTCATCGTTCGGCGGCCACCACACGAACGGCACTTTGCTCGCTGTCGGGTCGCGCGTGTCCTCCCCGGCGATGGCGTTCAGCACCAGCCCGCAGTCAATCGCGCTGCGGCACATCGGCCCGAGCTTGTCCATGGTCCAAGAGAGCGCCATGGCCCCGTGCCGGCTCACGCGTCCGTAGGTCGGCCGCAGCCCGCTTACGCCGGAAAACGCCGCCGGCGTGATGATCGAGCCGAGCGTCTCCGACCCGATCGCGAATCCCACCAGCGCGGAGGGCACGGCCGCTCCGGGCCCGCTCGAGCTTCCACCGGCCCAGTGGTTCAGGTTATAAGGGCACCGCGACGCGCCTTGCAGCGAGGCGTTGCCGTTGTTGTAGCCTCCGCCTCCGGCCAGCTCAATCATGGAGAGCTTCGCCACCAGCACCGCGCCCGCGTCCCGCAGTTTCCGCACCACCGTCGCGTCGTAATCGAACACCTGGTCCTTGAACGGCGGCGCGCCCCACGTCGTGGGAATCCCCCGCGTGGCCAGCAGATCCTTCGCTCCCCAGGGGATGCCGTGCAGCGGGCCGCGCGAGTGGCCCGCTGCTATTTCTTTTTCCGCGCCGCGCGCTTCTTCCAGGGCCCGCTCGCGCGTGATCGTGGCCACGGCCCCGAGCTTTGGCCCGAGCGTCTCGAGCCGCGCGATGGCCGCCTCCGCCAGCTCCACCGGCGAAATTTTTCTCCCGCGGATCAGCTTGCTCTGCTCCCATACGCTCTGGTACAGCACCTCTTCACCGATCATCCGCTTCTCCTGTGCGTTAACTTCCTGTTAGCGCCTTTCCGTTCGGCTTCTGCTATTTTTTTACCTCTTTGCTTCCCTGCGTCCTTCTTTCTCTCGGTCTCGCCGCAAACACAAACGCCGGCTCCAGGTCATACGGCAGGACGCGACGCCGCATCAGCCCGAGTTGTCTGTCGCGGTTCTCGGTCGCCTTTTTGACTGCCTCTTCCTGCGCCGGCGTGAGCTTCAGTTTCGGCTCCGTCTTCGGCGCTTCTTTCTCTTGCAGCGTGCCGCGCAGCGCCGCGGGAACCAGCACCGCCGCCGTCAAAGCCTTCTTCGCGAACTCTCTTCGCTTCATCGTTGCCTCCCGATTCCACCAGAGTTCGCGCAGCATAGCGCACTCTCCTGCGAAGAGGGAAGCGGCGGGACCGAACTCGGGCGGCTGGCAGGGAGGGCCGTCTCGCTCCTCGCCGATGCGCGATGACGGCCGCTGGCGGATTGCCTTGACCTTATTTAGCGTGGGACGTACCATCGCCGTACATTTCGACGAGGAGAAGCCCATGCCACTCCATCGGGCCACGCATCGGCCTGCTCCGCTGGCCATTGGCGCTTTCGTTGTCTTTGGCTTGCTATTCTGTCTGCTCGGTCGCTTCGCGCCCGCACTCGCAGCTCTGCCCCAGGACACTGCTCAGGCGCATTTCAACCGCGGGGTGGCATTGTATGAACAGGGCAACTTCGATGCCGCCATCGCCGAATTCCGCAGGGCCATCGCGCTCCAGCCGGACGACGCCAACGCCCACAACAACCTCGGTCTCGCGCTCTTTGCCAAGGGCCAGCTCGACGAGGCCATCGCCGAATTCCGCAGGGCCATTGCGCTCAAGCCGGACTTCGCTGGGGCCCACTACAACCTCGGTCTCGCGCTCTACGGCAAGGGTCACCTCGACGAGGCCATCGCCGAGTACCGCAGGGCCATTGCGCTCCAGCCGGACTTCGCTGGGGCCCACTACAACCTCGGTCTCGCGCTCTACGGCAAGGGTCATCTCGACGAGGCCATCGCCGAGTAC
>DASZZJ010000003.1:0-80766 GCA_035545075.1 Candidatus Acidiferrales bacterium | reverse complement strand
GGCTCGATTCGCTGCTTTCCACTGTCCAGATGCCCGCCGGGATTCCGGTCGGCACGCTGGCCATCGGCAAGGCCGGGGCCACGAACGCCGCGCTACTCGCCGCCGCCATCCTCGGCAACAAACACCCCGCCTTCCGTGAAGCGGTCAGGAAATTCCGCGCCGCACAGGCCAAGAAGATTCTGACCCGTCCGAACCCGGGATCCCGGCGCGGATAAGCGGTTGCCTGAGAATGGCCCCGATCTATCCATTTGAAAAGTAAGGAGTTGTGAGTACGGAGTCGCCCCAGGCCAAGTTCCTGCGTTGGAGATCCGAAATCGCCGGGTTGTCGCTCCTCCGATGGGAGTGTTAGCATGAGTGTTCCCATGAGCACAGAAGAGAAGATTCGTCCGCGTGTAGGCATCCCCTGGCGCACGACCCAGGAAGAGGCCGACAAAAACCGGCCGAAGATCGAGAACTACGAGAAGGCGGTTCGCCGGGCGGGTGGTGAGCCGGTCCTGCTCTCCCTGCGGGACCTCGAGGCCCTCCACCGGCAATTGCCGGGACTGGATGCGTTCGTCCTTCCAGGCAGTCCGAGCGACGTGGACCCCGTTCACTATGGTTCCGAGAACAAGGGCAAGTCCGAGAAGCCGGACGCCAACCGCGAGGCCACCGATAACGCCATCCTGCGGCACGCCTTCTCTGAGAAGAAGCCCGTCCTGGCCATCTGCTATGGCTGCCAACTCCTGAACGTCTACCTCGGCGGCAGCCTTATCCAGGATCTCCGCAGCGAAACCGCGACGCAGGAGTACCACCGGAGCAAAGACGTTGTGCCGGAAGCCAAGGAAGATCCGGTTCACAGCGCTACGTTCGAGCCGGGCAGCCGCCTGGGGGCGCTCGCCGGCGGAGCGCAGACGCGAATCAACAGTTCACATCACCAGTCGATCGCTAGACCCGGCCAGGATCTTCGCATCACGGCGCAGGCTCCGGACGGGATTATCGAAGGCGTCGAGTGGACGGGCGACGCGAACTGGGTGACCGGCGTGCAGTGGCATCCCGAGCGCACGCAGGGCGACCCGCTCTCGGACCGTTTGTTCGAGGATTTTGTGGCGGCTGCGGCAAAGCGGCGCATGGCGTCAGCGGGCCACTGAAGAACTCATTCGGAGGGCCTCAGGGGTTAGAACCCCTGAGGGAGAGACAGGGCTGATGTCGCGGCTTCGCTCCTCGGTCACTGGGGGATAGGATGATCTCACTGGCAGGCAAGGCGGCGCTGATCACCGGCGGTTCGCGCGGCATTGGAGCGGCCGCGGTGAAGCTTTTCGCGCAGGCCGGCGCCGACGTGGTCTTCAACTACCATCGCAATAAGGACGCGGCCGCGCAGGTCGAGCAGGAGGCGCGCAAGCATGGCACGCGCGTGGAAGCGTTCAAGGCCGACTGCGGCAAAATGGCGGACAACAAAATGCTGGTGGATCAATGCGTGGCGCGGCTCGGCCGGCTCGACGTGCTGGTGGCCAACGCCGGCGTGTGGAACCCGGAAGATCTGCCGATCGACAAGATGACCGAAAAACAGTGGGACGAGATGATCCGCGTCAACCTGAAGAGCGTCTACTCGATTATTCATTTCGCGGTGCCGCAGATGATCAAGCAGAAGTCCGGCCGGATCATTCCCATCAGCTCGACGGCCGGGCAGCGCGGCGAATCGCTCCACACGCACTACGGCGCGACGAAGGGAGCCATCATCAGCCTGACCAAGGGGCTCTCGACCGAGCTCGCGCGCTACAACATCCTCGTCAATTGCGTGGCTCCCGGCTGGGTCGCGACCGATATGTCGAATCCCATCATCGAGACCAAGGCAGGGAAGAAAATGATCGCCGCGGCCATCCCGCTCGGGCGCGCCGCCACCGCCGAAGAGATTGCCGGTCCGATCCTTTTTTTGGCCTCCGACCTGGCCAACTTCATGACTGGCGAGATCATCAATGTGAACGGAGGTGCGGTCCTGTGCGGATGAGGGCACTGCTCCCAGCGGCGTTGACGCCGGTTCTGTTGTTCTTTGCGTCGGCACGGGCCGCGGCGCAGAATCCGGACACGCTCCTGCCCGAGGAGAGCGCCAAGAAGGCCAAGGCGATCCTCCAGCCGATGATCGAGGCGCTGGGCGGGACGGCGTATCTGCACGTGCGCGAAACGGTCTGCGAAGGGCGGCTGGCGCAATTCGACCACAACGGCCAGCTCTCCGGGTACGAGAAGTTCAAGGACTTCTGGCGCTATCCGGACAAGAACCGCACCGAGTACTACAAGAAAGGCGCGGTCACGGATCTGTACACGTCCGAGGGAGGCTGGACGTTCGACAGGGGCGGGGTCTCCGAATTGCCAGCGAGCGCCGTCGTTGATTTCCAGGAACAGGTCAAGAAAGACATGGACAATCTGCTCCGGCTGCGGCTGAACGAGGCCGGATTGGTCTTTCGCTACGGTGGGAGCGACACGGTGGATCTGAAGCAGGTGGACTGGGTTGAGATTGTGGACAGCGACCGGCGCACCTTTCGAATTGCCGTGGACCGCTCCTCGCACCTGCCCATCCGCTGCGTCGTCATCACGCGCAACGACACAACCCGCGAACGCAGCGAGGAAGCAACTTTATACTCCATTTATCACATCGTGGATGGCGTGCAGGTTCCGAAGCAGGTCGCGCGCGACCGCGACGGCCGCCGCATCTATCAGGCGTTCTATAGCGAGTGCAAGCTGAACCCCGGCATACCCGATGAGCTTTTCACGCGCGCCTCGCTTGACCGGCGCTTCGCAGAAAGCGGCAAAAAGAAGAAGTAGCGCAGGGCTCGCGCCTGTCGTACCGCAAATCCCGCCAGGAGCCCTCGGCAAACTGTGCCTGTGCCGCCCGCATACCGTTCGTGATTTGTTACACTGTCCGCCTCGCCATGGAGCTCACCCCGCGTCAGCAGCGCGCGCTGGAAGCCATCTGCGACACCTTCGCCCCCGGCGGGGACGGATGGCCTTCCGCCACGGAACTCGGCATCTCCCGCGCCATGGTCAAAGCGATCTCCGGCAATCCGCGCGAGGCCGAGCGGCGCCAGTTTCTTCAACTCCTGAGTCTCTGGGATTTTCGCGTGCACAGCGTGCTAGCCGGCGCGCGTCCCTCCCGGTTCAGTGATCTCCCGCTTGAAGCACGCTGCGCGGTTCTTCTTTCCTGGTGCGACAGCGCAATTCCGCAGCGCCGCGCCGCGTTCCAGGCTCTGCGGAAAGCCGTTGCGCATTATTACACTTCGCTCGCCGGCCCGGGCGGTTCGAGGAGTGCCGTCTGGGACAAACTACGTTATCCCGGGCCGCTCGGACACGCGCGACGCGGCGGGAAAGACGGAATCCGGCCGTTGCGCGCTGAGGCGGGCGAGACGCTCACGTGCGAGGTATGCGTGGTGGGCTCCGGAGCGGGCGGTGGCACGGCCGCGGGCGTTCTGGCGGCTGCCGGGCTGGACGTGATTGTCCTCGAAGCCGGCGGTTCTTACGATGATGCCGATTTCGACGGCGATCAGCTTGGCGGATTTGAGCGCTTGTACTGGCAGGGCGGCGCCGCGGCCACGGTGGACCAGAGCGCCGGCCTGCTTGCGGGCACGTGCCTGGGAGGCGGCACGGTCATCAACTACACGACTTCGTTTCGCACGCCGGACGACGTCCGCGCAGAGTGGGCCGCGGCGGGCGTGCCGTGGTTTGCGAGCCGGGAATACACGCGAAGCCTCGACGCCGTTTGCGCGCGGCTCTCGGTCAATCTGGATCACAACCGGGTTTCGGCGCGCGAACAAGTGTTTGAGCGCGGCCTGCGCGCCCTGGGGTGGCACGTGGCCGCCATGCCGCGCAACGTCATCGGCTGCGACCAGGGCCGAATCTGCGGTTACTGCGGGTTTGGCTGCTCCCTCGGTGCGAAGCAATCCACGGCCAAGACCTGGCTTGCCGACGCGGCTGCCGCCGGCGCCCGCATATTCGTGGAGACCCGCGCCGAGAAAATTCTGATTGAACGCGGGAACGCTTGCGGCGTTGTCGCCTACCCGGCGGGCGCGGACAATCCATTTACCGTCAGGGCGCGCGCCGTCGTCGTCGCCTGCGGCGCCATCCAATCACCGGAGCTTCTGCTGCGGTCCGGTCTGGAAAACCCGCACCTGGGAAGGCACCTTCATCTGCACCCGGTCACCGTCGTCTGGGGAGAAATGGACGAAGAAATCCGTCCGTGGGAGGGCACGCTCCAGGCTGTGTACTCCGACCAGCACCGCCATCTGGACGGGGATTTCGGCGTGAAGTACGAAACCACGGCGTTTCATCCGTGCCTGGTGGCTGGGTCCCTGCCGTGGCGCGACCCAATCCAACACCGCGAGTTGCTCGCCCTGCTGCCGCGACTGGCGGGCATCGGAATCCTCCTGCGCGACCGTGACGGTGGCAGGGTGAGTCTCGACACCCAGGGCGAGCCAGTCGTTCGCTATGCTCTCTCTTCCTTTGACCGCGAGCACATGCGCACGGGCCTTTCCGGCGCCGCGCAGATCCTGGAAGCTGCCGGCGCCCGCCGCATCTTTTCCTCGCATGCGAAGTGGGTGGCCTACGAACCCGGCCGCGCAGGCAATGTGCAGACATTCCTTCGCGACGCCGACGCCTGTGGCTGGTCCGCCGGCCGATGCGTCTATTTTTCTCTCCACATCATGGGCACGGCGCGGCTCGGCGGCTCGCCACAAACTTCCGCGACCAACCCCGACGGCGAAACCTGGGAAGCACGAAATCTTTTCGTCATGGATGGCTCGTCATTCCCCAGCGCGTCCGGCGTGAATCCGATGATTTCGATCGAAGCCATCGCGCACCGCAACGCCTCGGCGCTTGCCGCGCGTCTCGCCTGATGTTTGAGGGAATCGCGGGAGGGAAAGGGAACTTGCGCCGGCGTCAACGCAGCAGGCGCTTCAGCAGGATGGTCAAGCGTCCCCGGTCTTCGGAACTCATCGCGGTGAATTCAATCCCCATCCCGCTCCCGGGCACGGAACTTCGTACGACAGCTCGCGCCCGCACTTCGCCGCCGGGTACTTCGAAGATCAATTTCAGGGTTGTGCCGACTGCGGACGGGTCGGGCGCAGCGATGAAAAGGCCGCCCAGGCTCAGGGTCTTTACGCGGGCCACTACCTTTCGCGAGGTTTCCTGCCAGGCGACCGCCATGCCCTGCGGGAGCTCGATCCGCTGATAGCGGCGCTTCGCGGAAGAAGGTTTCTTAGGCATAGTGGCAGCGCGGCGGCGATTCCGCGTCCCAAGCGCGCAGAGTCTTGCGATGTCAGCGCCGTGCGGCAAGGCCTTTAACCTCACTCGCGCTGGAGGGACAGGATGTCAACCCGTGCTTGCTTCCAGCGTTTCACTGTAAGCTCCGTGCTGGCAAGAACAAACTGGCTGCTGCGTTTGCATTCGAGCACGGGGAGCTAAGTGCGCGGAAGCATCGAAGAGGGACTCGCTCCGTCGTCGATCTGCCCCACTCTTTCCGGACGGCGAAAATGGCCTGTCTCCGTCGCTCGCTGTATAATGGCGCAATGCCGAATGACGCAAACAACAGGCAGATGCACGGCACGACCGTGCTGTGCGTGCGCCGAGACGGGAAAGTGGTGCTCATCGCCGATGGCCAGGTGACCATGGGCGACCACGTCATGAAGCACACCGCGCGCAAGACGCGGCGCCTGTACGACGACAAAGTGCTCGCCGGATTTGCCGGGTCCACGGCAGACGCCATCTCGCTCTTCGAGCGTTTCGAGGGCAAGCTGCAGGAGTACTCCGGGAACCTGCCGAAGGCCGCGGTCGAGCTGGCGAAGGAATGGCGCAAGGACCGGGCCCTGCGGCATCTGGAAGCGATGCTCGTGGTCGCCGATTCCAAAGCCACCTTTCTGCTTTCCGGCAACGGCGACGTGATCGAGCCGGACGACGGCCTCTGCGCCACAGGCTCGGGCGGTTCGTACGCGCTGGCGGCGGCCCGCGCCATGGTGAAGCACACGAAGCTGGGCGCGAAAGATATCGCGCAGGAGGCGATGCGCATCGCCAGCGAGATTTGCATCTTCACGAACGCAAACTTTACCGTCGAGGAGTTGTAGCGCCGGCGATCCGCGGAAGAAGAACTTATGGCCAGCAAGTCCGAAAAAGACGTCATCCTTCTTCCCGGCGGGAATGGGGCAGCGCAGGGAACGGCGGCCCAGCCTCCACCGGCGTTCGACGACCTCACGCCGCGCGAAATCGTCGTTGAACTCGATAAGTACATCGTCGGCCAGGCCGCCGCCAAGCGGGCCATCGCCGTCGCCCTGCGCAACCGCGTCCGCCGCCAGAAGCTCCCCCCGGAAGTGGCCGAAGAAATTCTTCCCAAAAACATCCTGATGATCGGCCCGACCGGCGTTGGCAAAACGGAGATCGCGCGACGCCTCGCGCGCCTCGCCGGCTGCCCGTTCGTCAAAGTCGAGGCTTCGAAGTACACGGAGGTGGGCTACGTCGGCCGCGACGTCGAATCCATGGTCCGCGACCTGGTGGAGACTTCCATTGACATGGTGCGCGAGGAGAAACTCGACGAAGTCGCCGAACGCGCCGAGCAGGCCGCCGAAGAGCGGGTCCTCGACCTTCTTCTGCCGCCCTCGCCGCCACCGGGGCCCCTGACGATGACCACGCGTGACTCGGCGGAAGCCGAAACGGCGCAGCGGGAACTGACCCAGCGCACGCGCGAAAAGCTCCGCGCGCAGCTCCGCGAAGGGAAGCTCGACCAGCGCGTGGTGGAGGTGGAGGTCCGCGAACGCTCCATGCCCTCTTTCGAGATCATCTCGAACCAGGGCGTCGAGGAGATGGACATCAACATCAAGGACATGCTTTCCGGGGTGTTCGGCCAGCAGAAGCGGAAGCGCAAGATGAGCGTGGCCGACGCCTTCGAGTATTTGATCCAGGAAGAGGAGAACAAGCTGATTGACATGGATCAGGTGACGCGCATGGCGGTGGAACGCGCCGAGCAGATGGGCATTATTTTCATCGACGAGATTGATAAGATCGCCGGGCGCGAAAGCGGCCATGGGCCGGACGTCTCTCGTGAGGGCGTGCAGCGGGATATTCTGCCGATCATTGAGGGCACCACCGTCAATACGCGCTACGGAATGATCCGCACCGACCACATTCTCTTCGTCGGCGCCGGTGCCTTCCACGTCACCAAGCCTTCCGATCTGATCCCGGAGCTGCAGGGGCGCCTGCCGATCCGCGTAGAGTTGCAGTCGCTGAAGGAAGGGGATTTCATCCGCATCCTGACCGAGCCGAAGAACGCGCTAATCAAGCAGTACACCGCGCTGCTGGAAACCGAAGGCATCAAGCTCACCTTCACCGAGGACGCCATTCAGGCTCTGGCCCGCTTCGCCAGCATGGTCAACGAACAGATGGAGAACATCGGGGCCCGCCGCCTCCACACCATCCTCGAAAAAGTGCTCGAGGAGCTTTCTTTTGAGGCGCCGGAGCTGAAGAAGAAAACAGTGAAGATCGACGAGGCTTACGTCACGCGGCAGCTCGCCGAGGTGGTCCGGAACCAGGATTTGAGCCGCTACATGCTCTGATATTTGAAATCCGAAAACCGAAATTCGAAATACGGAGATTCCCCCACGGTGCGTAGCGGCGCGGCGAAAAACATCCCTTGCGGAAAATCCGGTTTCGCTTTTCCCGTTTTGTTTTTCGGCCTTTTCGTGCTCGCCGGATGCGGCGCGCCCGGCGAACCCCACCCGCCCGCACCGCCCGTCCCCGTGGCGGTGGCTGATCTTGCGGCGCGCCAATCCGGCGACGGCGTGACCCTGACCTTTACTCCGCCGCGGGACACCGTTTCCGGCGAACGCCTCGACGCGCCGCCCGCGATTGAGATCTTCCGGGGAGCCGCGCGTCCCGACGGCTCGCCCGACGGGAAGTCGTTCCGCCTTGTCTACACCGTCCCGGGCAACCTCGAGGAAGTCTATATCGTGCAGGATCACTTCCAGTTTCTCGACCCCATTCCTCCGGAGGAAGTCCGCGCCCATCCTGGCGCATTGTTCTTCTATCGTGTGCGTACGCGCGCCTCGCAAAAGAAAGCGTCGGGTGATTGCAATACGGTGAGCGTGCGCCTGTTTCCCGTCCCCGAGCGCATCGCAGGGCTGGACGCGCGGGTGACCGAATCGGCCGTTGAACTCTCCTGGCCGACGCCAGAGCGCACATCGGGTGGAGGGCCCGTGGGACCGGTTTCCGGCTACCACATCTATCGCGGAGAGCTCGATCCCTCTTCCGCCGAAGCCGCGGCGAAAGACCTCTCTCAGGCAAAGTGGAAGGCGCCGCTCAGCCTGCTCGCACCATCCACGATGAATCGCTACCGCGATACGCAGTTTGCTTTCGGTACGACCTACCTTTACACCGTTCGCAGCGTCGTCCTCGTGGAAGGAAACGCCCTGGAATCAGCGGATTCCGTTCCGACGATCGTAATGCCGCAGGACATCTTCCCGCCCGCCCCTCCGCAGGGTCTGGTGGCTGTGCTCGTCCCCATCGGCACACCGCCCGCTCTGCAGGTGGATCTCTCCTGGTCTGTGAATGTTGAAACCGACCTGAGTGGCTACCGCGTCTATCGGAGTGAGAAAGAAGGCACACGAGGGCAGCTATTGACCAAGGAGTTGTTGCCCGCGCCGACTTATCGTGATATTTCGGTAGAGTCGGGTCATCATTACTGGTACACCGTGACGGCCGTGGATCGGGCCGGAAACGAAAGCGAGCGAAGCGAAGCCGCCGCCATAGACGTCGCGCAACCCTCACCGTAGGTCGGGGTTTCTCATCGAGAGGAGTTTGAGACTCACAAAACATGCCTCTGCCGGCACATCTCTCGGGCAATTGGTTTCTTCGCCCCTTCCGTAGCTCGGCGTGGCGGACGGGCATCTCTGTTGGCGTTTGTCTGTCATTCGTGTTGATAGCGTGGCTCTTCCTGGCCAACCGCGTGCCGGCCCTCGATCGCTTTGCCTGGGAGCGGAATCTGGTGGCCGTGGCCGCGGCGGGGCTGTTTGCGGTGTTGCCAGTGATGCGGTTCGTGCGGTCGCCCGGGCGCCTGTTCCTCTCGGGACTCGTCGGGTGGACAATTCTCAGCTTCGTTTATCGCGTTTCCGGCATCTATTTTTCAGCCCTCGCCGCCCGCATGGGCGCCTTTCACCTGTTTATGCTGGGCAGTGTCCTCTATTCGTTCGCTGCGGTGCTCGCCTGGATTGGAAGCGCGCTGTTGGGCGTTCGCGGTGAACACGTGTCCAGTTCCGGGCGACACCAGAGCTGACACAGGATGAAATTCTGCCGCTTTCTCCCTCTCCATCGCGAATTGCCGCAGACGGCTGCGGCTTGCCACGGGGTGCTCGAGGGCGAACGGATTCGCGAGATCACCGGACCGCCCTGGGCACAATGGTCCCGCGGCACGGGGAGCTGGGCCCTCTCCGACGTGCGCCTCCTGGCGCCCGTCGCGCCGGGTAAGATTGTCTGCGTCGGCCGAAACTATGCCGCGCATGCCGCTGAACTCGGCAACGAGATTCCCAAAGAGCCGCTCATCTTCTTGAAGCCGCCCTCCGCGATCGTCGGCCCGGACGAGCCGATCGTCCTGACGCGATATTCGAAGCGGGTCGAGCACGAAGGCGAGCTCGCCGTAATCATCGCGCGGCGCTGCACGCATCTTACGGATGCCGAAGATGTCCGGCCCTACATCCACGGCTATACCTGTCTGAACGATGTAACGGCTCGCGACATTCAGAAATCCGATACGCAGTTCGACCGCGCGAAGGGCTTCGACACGTTCTGTCCCGTCGGGCCGCATATCGAGACCGACCTCGACCCGGCCGGGGTCGTGGTGGAAACGCGCGTCAACGGCGCGGTGCGCCAGTCTGCAAGCACTTCGCTGATGCTCTACCCCGTGCAGTTTCTTGTGCGCTGGATATCGCGGATGATGACGCTACTCCCGGGCGACGTGATCGCCACGGGCACTCCGGCGGGCGTCGGCCCGCTCGTTGCGGGCGACACCGTGGAAGTCTCCATCGCGGGCATCGGCACCTTGCGCAATCCAGTACGCGCGCCGCTCACCTGAGTTTCCGCTTCCCCGCGCTTCCGGTAAGATAGGCAGACATGGGAGGAGTATTGAAACAACTGCTTGCCCAATGGAAACTCTTGCTCGCCGCGGCGGGAATAGCCGCGGCCGCGCTGGCCGCCATCTCTTACTCCTTCTTGCGCCACCCGGTGAGCCCCGAGGAAGTCGAGCGCCGGCGCCGCCTCCATCTCAACCAGATCGGGCGAATCGCCGATGGCCAGGTCGTCGAACTTGTCGAGCAGCCTGCCGAACCCGCCGCATCGCGCGGCGGATTTCTCCGCGCGAAGGCAAGGCCGCGGGTCGGTGGAGAGGGCCGAAAGCTGGTCTCGTACAGCTACTCGATCTCAGGGGTCATCTACCAGACGGCGCAGGACATCACCGGACTCGACAGCCAGGCGCACTTCGAGGAACTCGTTGCCGGGCAGCCCGCCAGCGTCAAGTACGATCCAGGCAATCCGAGCGATTCGATCCTCGTAGCCGACGACTGGTCGGGCTTGCGCTGACCGCGCGCCAGCGCGCGAAGTGCCTGTGATGAGCGCAGCCCCGGCCGCACGCCGAAGTCCCGCCGGTCCGTCATTCCTCTTTCTGATTCTCCCTCGCCTGCGTTATCCTTCCCCGCGCGAAGAGTTTTCGGGCGCACCCAGGGGCCATGAAGAGAGTTCTGGCAGCAGTTCTGACGTCGGTGCTCATCTGCGCGATGACGCTTGGGGCGATGTTCGCCCTGATTCGCGTCACGCTCTATGTCATTTCGATCGAGTCGTTCCCCTTCCGCGTCATCGCCTTCGGCGCCGAGCTCTTCCTCGGCGTTGTGCTCCTTCTCGGCACGGTCTGGCTAGCCACGCACCTGGCCGTGCGCATCTTTGGCGCGGCCAGGTTGCCGCCGGGCGACGGGGCCGCGCGCTGACTACGTTTTGAGAGGTGCCCTTTCATGAGAGCCAAAGGAAAACGCCAAGGCCGGCTCGAAGAGCTGCGGCGCCTCTCCGCGGAAGCCGAGGCCGGCGGCGGGCCGGAGCGCCGCCAGCGCGAGCGCCAGTCCGGCAAGCTCACTGCGCGCGAGCGCATCCACCTCCTGCTCGACGAAGGCACCTTCGAGGAGCTCGACAAGTTCGTCCGGCACCGCTGCTCGGACTTCGGGATGGAGGAGCAGCGGCCTGCGGGCGACGGCTTCGTCACCGGCTTCGGCCGCATTGACGGACGCCTCGTCTACGTCTTCGCGCAGGACTTCACCGTGTTCGGGGGTTCGCTTTCCGAATCCAACGCGTTGAAAATCTGCAAGGTGATGGACCTGGCCATGCGCAACGGCGCGCCGGTCGTCGGCCTGAACGATTCCGGCGGCGCGCGCATCCAGGAAGGAGTGATGTCGCTTGCCGGCTACGCGGACATTTTTCTGCGCAACACGCTCGCCAGCGGGGTCATCCCTCAGATCAGCGCCATCCTGGGCCCTTGCGCCGGCGGCGCGGTCTATTCCCCCGCGATCACCGACTTCATTTTCATGACGCGCGAGACCTCCTACATGTTCGTCACCGGCCCCGACGTCATCAAGACGGTCACGCACGAAGAGGTCACCAAGCAGGAGCTCGGCGGCGCCATGACTCACAACGCCACCAGCGGCGTCGCCCACTTCGTCGCCGCCGATGACGCCGACTGCTGCGCCATGATCCGCGAGCTGATCGGCTTCTTGCCGCTCAACAATATGGAGGATCCCCCGCGCCGCGCGTCCTCCGACCCGCCCGGCCGCCGCGAGGAATCGCTCAACAAGCTGGTCCCCGAAGACCCTCTCAAGCCCTACGACATCAAGGAGGCCATTCACGGCGTCGTGGACGAGGGTTACTTCTTCGAAGTGCACGAGCACTATGCGAAGAATCTCGTGGTCGGCTTCGCGCGGCTCGACGGCCGGCCCGTGGGCATCGTCGCCAACCAGCCCGCGTTTCTCGCCGGCGTACTGGACATCAATGCATCGGTGAAAGGCGCGCGGTTTGTCCGCTTCTGCGACGCGTTCAATATTCCCTTGATTACATTCGAGGACGTGCCGGGCTTTCTGCCCGGGACGCAGCAGGAGTTCGGCGGGATCATCCGCCACGGGGCGAAGCTGCTCTACGCCTTTGCGGAAGCGACCGTGCCGAAGCTCACGGTGATCACGCGCAAGGCCTACGGTGGAGCATACTGCGTCATGGCGTCGAAGCACATCCGCACGGACGCGAATTTCGCCTGGCCTACCGCGGAGATCGCCGTGATGGGGCCGGAGGGCGCGGTCAACATCGTTTACAAGCGGGAGATCGAACGCGCGCCGGAATCCGAGCGCGCCGCGTTGCGCCAGGAAAAGATCGAAGAGTTCCGCGAGCGCTTCGCCAATCCGTTTGTGGCCGCCGAGCGCGGCTACATTGACGCGGTCATCGAGCCCGCCGAAACGCGCGCCCGCCTCATCACCTCGCTCCGCGCCCTGGAAAACAAGAAGGACACGAATCCGCGCAAAAAGCACGGCAACATCCCGCTATAGCTCTCTCAATTCTGCTCCGCCGGTCGCCACCGCGCGCGTGATAGAATCGCTGTGCTCTCCCTTCCGTTTGCCGGCGCCATGTTCAGGAAGATCCTCATCGCCAATCGCGGGGAAATCGCAGTGCGCATTCTGCGAGCCTGTCGCGAGTTGGGCATACGCTCCGTTGCCGTCTTCAGCGACGTGGACCGCGCTTCCTTGCACGTGCGCCTCGCAGACGAAGCTTACCCCATCGGCCCCGCGCCCTCGCGCGAGAGCTACCTGCGCATCGACAAGCTCATGGACGTCGCCCGCCGCGCCGGCTGCGACGCCGTTCATCCCGGCTACGGCTTTCTCGCGGAGAATCCCGCTCTCCCCCGAGCGTGCACCGATTCCGGCGTGACCTTCATCGGGCCGCCGGCAGAGGCCATGGAAGCGCTCGGTTCGAAGACGGCCGGCCGGCAACTCGCTCGCCGCGCCGATGTGCCCACGGTTCCGGGCGCGTTCGACCCCATCGAGAAGCCCGAAGAGGCCGAATCACTCGCGCAGGTATTGGGTTATCCGGTCTTGCTGAAAGCGATCGCCGGGGGCGGCGGCAAGGGGATGCGACTGGTGGCGAACGCCGCGGAATTTGCCTCCGCGTGGCGCGACGCCGGCTCCGAAGCCCTCAACGCGTTCGGCGACGCGCGGCTCTACCTCGAAAAATATCTCCTCAGGCCGCGCCACATTGAGATCCAGATCCTCGCCGACAACCACGGGCGCGTTGTCTCGCTCGGCGAGCGCGAATGCTCCGTGCAGCGCCGGCACCAGAAACTGGTCGAAGAAGCGCCTTCGCCGGTCGTGACGCCCGGCCTGCGCGCCCAAATGGGGGAAGCGGCTGTCCGACTGGCCCGCGCCGGAGGCTACGTCAACGCCGGTACCGTGGAATTCCTCGTGGACGCGAACCTCGATTTCTACTTTCTCGAGGTCAACACGCGCCTCCAGGTCGAGCACCCCGTCACGGAGCAGGTCACCGGCCTCGACCTCGTCAAGCTGCAGATCGCCATCGCCGCCGGTCACCGCCTGCCCTTCGCCTGGGAATCCATCACGCCGCGCGGCCACGCCATGGAGGTGCGCCTCTACGCCGAGGACCCCGAGAACAACTTTTTCCCCTCGCCTGGGAGAATCCTTTCGCGGCGCATGCCCACCGGCCCCGGCATTCGCATTGATGAAGGCGTCTATGAGGGCTGGACGGTTCCGAACGACTACGACCCGCTTTTGGGCAAGCTCATCGCCTGGGGCAACAGCCGCGAGGAAACGATTGCGCGCCTCCGCCGCGCGCTTGAGGAATTCGCGGTCACGGGCATCAAGACTAACGCTGCGCTCTTTCGCCGCATCCTCGCGGAAACGGATTTCCTCCACGGCGAGATTCATACCAGATGGCTCGACGAACTTCTCCGCGTACCCGCGGCCGCCTCGCGGAACGGCTACCCCGGCGCGGCGAAGGCGGCGGTCATCGCGGCGGCGCTGTGGCAGGGGAACCAGGGCGGGGCCGCCTCCGGCGCGCCCCAGGCTGAAGAAAGTGAGCCTTCGCGCTGGAAGATCGAAGGCCGCCGCCGGCAACTGGACCGCGACCCGTGAAATACGAAATCCAGATCGCGGGGAAGCCTTGCACGGTCGAGCTTGAGCGCGACGCGGCCCGCTGGAGCATTTCGCTCGACGGCTCCCCGGCCGACGTCGACGCCGTCGAGCTTTCTCCGGGCGTGTTCTCCATCCTTCTCGACGGTCTCTCCTACGAGGTCCGCGTCTCTCCTGAGCCGGACGGCACGCTCCGGATTCTCAGCGGCCTCGAAGAATTCACCGCCGAGGTCGTGGACCCACGCTCGTGGCGCCGCCGGCGCCACGGCGCGCTCGAAGCCGAAGGCCGCCAGGCGGTGGCCGCTCCCATGCCCGGCAAGGTCGTGCGTCTCCTCGTCCAGGCGGGTGACAGGGTCGAGGCCGGGCAGGGAATTCTCGTCATCGAAGCGATGAAGATGCAGAACGAAATCCGCTCGCCGAAAAGCGGCGTCGTCGAGGGCCTCCTTGCGCGGGAAGGCCAGGCGGTCAACGCCGGCGAAGTCCTCGCCTGGGTCGATTAGCAGAAAGGCGGCGCTGCTCCTGCGTCATTCCGCTTCCCGAGCACCCGGCAGCGGCGCGAAGGGAGCCGAAGGGCTGCGGTGAAATCGGAGCCGCAGATTCGGGGAATCTTTCTTCGCCGGATGGAATCCATCCCGGCCATTGCTCTGAATGGGAAATTACTTCTTTACTTGGTCTGCTTTGCGGGGAACGTACTCTTCGCCGCGTCGGGCAGTTTGCCGGCGGCTTCGATCACCTGCTGCGCCAGATAATTCGTCACGCGGGCTTCGTCGCGGGCGGTGGCCAGATAGGCGGCGAGCAGGAGCTGTTCCTTGCGGTTGCGCAGGATGTCGCGGATCCTCTGCTGCACCTGCGGCTCGGCCGCGCTGCGCTGTCCCGGCGCCTCGCGAGCCAGCAGCTTCACAATCCGGTAGGCCTCTTTCGAGGCAATCACCGGGCTTATTTGTCCCGGTTTCAGGGCCAGTACGGCCTTTTTGAGGGCCGGGTCCGTCTTGTCCAATGAAGATTCAGGTATGTAGGCCAGCACGCCGCCGGCGCTCGACGATTCAGGGTCTTCGGAGTAATCCATGGCCAGCTGCCCGAAATCCGCGCCGGCGCGCAGCCGGTCCAGCAGCATCTGCACTTTCCGTCTCGCCTCCGGCTCGTTGGTGGCATCGTCGTTCTTGCGGTTCCGCACCTGCTGTTCTTTCCGCGGCGTCACGACGATCTGCGCGACGAGATAATTTGGCTCCGCAACGTTGAACTCCGCCTTGTTGGTGTTGTAGAAGTCCATGACGTCCTGGTCGGTGATGGAGATCTTTGCCACCACTTCCCGGTTCAGCAGCTTCTGGATGGAGAGTTGGCGCCGCAGATCCCGCTTCAGGTCGTCCACGCTCACGCCGCCCTCTTTCAGTTGCCGCTGGAATTCCTCTTCAGTGTAGGGGCTCTTCAGTTCGGTGAATTTGTCTTCCACTTCGCCGTCGGTGGCTTCCAGGTTCAGCTTCTTCGCCCGTTCGAGGCGGATCTCGTTGTTGATCAGCTCGTCGAGAACTTTCAGCTTCAGCGACAGCGCCTCTTCCTGCGACGGCTCCGGCCCTTCGGGATTCACGCGCGTGCGGTAATACTTCTCGACCTCATCGCGATGGATCTCTTTCCCGTTCACCGTCGCCCACACGTCGGGCGCAGGCCGGGACTCTCGCTTGCAGGCGGCCACTCCCCACACCAAGAGAGCCGCCAGCGGCAACAACGCCGCCGCGTGCACGCTTTGTTTTCGGTCGAGATCTGCTCGCGGTGAAGACAAGGGGGGACTCAGGCGGCTTTTTTCACGCGGCCGGCGCGGATGCAGGCCGTGCAGACCCGCAGATGCTTCCGGACGCCACCCACCAGCGCATGCATGCGCCGCAGGTTGGGATTCCACCGCCGCCGCCGCTTGTTATTCGCGTGGCTGACGACGTTGCCGTAGTGCGGCCCTTTGCCGCAGAGTTCGCACTTCATTGCCATGATTTGCCGGCTCCTGCTCTTTTTGGAAGTGGCTTCGGGCGCCTGCTTCTCTTTCCCGGATCGTGGCCCGGGTCTTTTCGATAGCCTCAATCGCGATATTTGCAGTTTAGCAGATTCTCCCCCGATTTTATAGCGCGCTTTCCGCTCCTAGCACAGATTTCGACTTCTACCCGCCACGCTCCCCCTTTTCCATCTCTCGGCCGCCACACGGACTTGCCTCAAATTGGCCATGCGAATTTTCATGCGGGTGCTTGTTAGCGATGTGCTCCCGGCCGCGTCACGGAAGATGTAGGTTGGACAGTCGCAGATAGGAGCTTCCTGCCGGACTACGGATTGACGTTCTTCGCGACGGGCTTCTTCACGCGGCGCAGGGCCGCCAGGGCGTCGTCAGCTTCGGGGAGGAAATACCCGACAACAATCCCCATCGCGCCATCCGGGATGCTCTTCCCTGTGGGATTGTCGTCCGTCGCGGAGACCTCCAGCCGGTCGCCGCGCTTCAGAGAGTACCCGCCCGTCTCGAAGAACGTGACGATCGGCGTCGAAATCAGGCGGCCCTTCTCATCCACCTTCGCGCCCAGCTTCGCAATTTCTTTTTGGCTTGCCGCATCCCGCAACAGAAGCTCGCGCCCGTAGTCGTGCAGGTGCCCGCCCACGCCCAGCAGGCTGCCGCTATACACCAGTGTCACGAATCCTGTCATGGTGCTTTTTCCCGCGGGAAGGTCATAGCCCGAATTCCCACACTCCTGCACGTCAATCCACGAGGGATAGACGCTCTTTACCGGCGACGGGCTCGTCATGGGCAGATACTGGATCGCGACTTCCAGCCAGACGCTCGGATAGCTCGCCGCCGTCGGATTGTAGACCATCGTCTCGATGCGAATCTGATCGCCCTTCTGCACGCGATAGCCATAGCCCGGGATGGGCGGCCACACGTTCATCTCGCTCCCGGCGCCGAAAATGTGCTCTTCTTTGTTCTTGCACAGAAAATCCGGACGGTTCACGTTCCAGAACGCTGTGTGATGGAGCAGCGTGCCGGGCACCGCGCCGCCCGCCGCGTCCACCAGCTTCGGGGTGTAACCCAGCAGCCAGCCGTCAATGGGGATCGTCCACGTCACATCGGGCGGCTGCGCGGCCCGCATGTGGCTTGTGTGTGCAGGCAGGTTCATCGGGCCTTCGCGCAGCGTGATCACGCGCGCCGCTTCATCCATTTTCTCGTCGAGCTTCACGCCCTTCGCCCGCACGTGCGACATCCCGTGCTGCATGAATCCGTCGTGCGAGGCGTGTTTCATGTGATCCATGTCGCCGCTCGTCGGCTTTTCCTGCGCGGAAAGAGTTGCCGCGGCCCCCCAGCCAGCGGTCGCGATAACAATTGAGAGCAGGATGAAGTTTCTGCACATCACAAGTCCCCGGTCGGAGGCTCTTCTGACTCCGCTCCTCCATCATAACTCCGTTGCGCGCGTGGGGTCTCCCTCCACAGGATTTGCCTTCACCGTATCGAACTCGTTCCGTTCACCAGACGAAACCACGTCGTTGACTCAGTTGGTGGTGTGACGTAACGTGACTCGAACCGGGAGGCGAGGGGGTTGCGGATGACAACGGTCCTGGTCACGGGCGGTGCGGGATACATCGGCTCGGTATGCTGCCGGGAGCTTCTTTCGAGAGGCTGCGCCGTAGAGGTGGTCGATAATCTCTCGACGGGTCACGCGGGAGCTGTTCCGGCCGGCGCAAAACTTCACCCGATCGACATTGGCGATCGCCAGGAGCTTTCCGCGATCCTTTCGAAGAACAAGATAGATGTGGTGTTCCATTTTGCCGCCAAGGCGTTGATCACCGAATCCGTCGGGAATCCGGGCGCGTTTTTCGATGTCAACGTGGCGCGCGGCGTCAACATGCTCGAGGTTCTGAGGGAGCACGGCGTGCGAAAATTCGTGTTTTCCTCGAGCGCTGCCGTTTACGGCATCACGACGGTCGTTCCCACGCCCGAAGATCACAGTAAGAATCCGATCAATCCCTACGGAGAGAGTAAGCTGGCTTTCGAGCGCATCTTGAACTGGTACGCCGCGGCGTACGGATGGAGCGTCATGGCGTTTCGCTACTTCAACGCGAGCGGCGGCGCTGCGGATTGGGGCGAAAACCACGAGCCGGAGACGCACGTCATTCCCCTTCTCTTACAGGCCGCATCCGGCCGCCGCCCGTTTTTCGAGATCTGCGGGACCGACTATCCCACGCCCGACGGAAGCTGTCTTCGCGATTACGTCCACGTGGTTGACATCGCCGAGGCGCATCTGTGTGCCCTGCAAAAGATGGACCGCGCCGGTTTCCACGCCTACAACATCGGCACCGGAACGAGCCGATCCGTGAAAGAGCTTTGCCAGGTCGCCGAAAAGATCACGAAACAGAAGATCAATGTGCGCAACGGGCCGCGCCGGCCGGGAGACCCTGCTGTTCTGTGCGCGAGCCCCCGAAATCTGATGGACGAGTTTAAGTGGAGGCCAAAACACTCGGACTTGGAGGAGATCATCACGGGCGCCTGGCTCTGGGAACGGACTCAATCGAGCAACCTTGCCGCACGCGTCTGATTCTCACCCGAACTTGGCCAAGAAGATGAGAGGAGGAAAATTCGGATCCGCGGGGCCAGGATTTTGCGATGGCAGATAGCAGCTCTCGTATAGATCAACAGAGTTCGAAATGAAGTAAGGTTGAAAATTTCCTAAAATGAAGTTTTTAGACCGTGGGCGTGTAGCTCAGCTGGGAGGCACCTTCGCTGGTTGGAGCGATGGCAAAACCTCTGACGGGGGTGCGGCCTTCATCTGCTCGAGCTGCACCTGCACTTTGGCCCAGGCCTTGACGTTGCGCTTTGTAGCATAAGGAGCGTCAGGCTCGGAAAAGAAATGGAGCAGCTCCTCGCGCACCCTGGGTGAGGCTTCCGCAAATTTACGTTCGGCCAACACGCCAAGGAGCTTGGCGTGGGCTTCGTCATTCATGCGATATTTGCCGGGCCCGGTCACCCCGCCAGTATCAAAATTGTCGTTGATCAATTCGATGTGACCAGCCGCCTCGTCGGACAATAAAGCCCGGTAGCGACTCAATGTAGTATTGAAGCTCTCCTCAAACATTTTTTCCGTTTGCGGAGTGGGCGTGCGGAATTGCAGCACTCTGAGAGGCCCGATCTTGGGCATCAGTCTGAACAGGAACGCCAGGAACTTCTCCCCAAAAGTCGGTCGAAGATAATTCTTGCCCCACTGCTTTTCATAACTTGCGCGAGAGAGGTTGTAGAGGAATTTCCTTTTCGTGATGCCGGGCGCGTCTTTCTGGATTTCGTCTTTCTTCAGCGTCCAGGCAATGCGCGTGGCTTCTGGAATCTGTTTGCTGACGGCGCGGCGGTAGGAACTCAAGACCTTGTCTTCATCGGAAAGGACCGCCTTCAGTGGCAGGCCGTAGGTTTCCTGGAATGCCCGCTCCAGCAGAGGGGTCGCCACCTGAAAGCCTATAAAATCGTGATAGCTGTCTGGAGCGTAGCGTTGTTGGGCCACTTGCAGGACGTCGAAGCCAAATTCCGTTTTGACATGCGCGAGGGGGTCATTCTCGTATGTCACGCTGTTGCCATATTTTTTCTTGAGCTTGGGATAGAGGAGGGGCACGGCACGGTTCGTTGCAATGGGATGACCTTCGTTATCTGCGGCATAGTGTGCGAGTGCGCCCAGCGCAAAAGCATAATCATTCAACTCATTCGATTCCCGCGCGTCGTGGAGGAGCGCAAGAACGAAATCACCGCTTCTCACATAGTGTGTGAGATCGCTGAAGAAGACGTTGCCATGCGGGTAGTAGCCCAAGTCTTGAATAATGGCGCCGCCGTAAGCGTACCCGTGTGCCTGGCGCAGTTCGTCCGGTGTGGCATGTGGGAAACGCTTGAGCAGGACGGGCTTGATGTTGGTATCCCAAGCCGAGTCGATGATGGCTTCGTGCGAGAGCACGGAGTAGGCCGCGCTGTGCGCCGGCCACGAAAAAGCCAGGGCGACAACGCAAACCGCTGCAAGACCGGTTCTCCAGAAAACATGTATTCTGGCTGGCAAAATTCCGGTTCCTCTCCGTCGTGATCATAACTTCAAACGGGAGAGAGGTCTACCTTTCCTTGATTTCAAGTCGATCCTAACGACGTCAACGCAACGCGCCGACCAGGTACAAGACCTCCGCGATGAGCGGGACCGTCCCGACTATCCCTGGGCCCCCGCGTTTCCCCCATCAGGAATACCCGCAATAGCCGCCGCCTCCGCCGGACAACAGCAGCAGAACAATAATCAGCAGTAGCCTTGAAAGTCTCCTTTCAGGGATCTAGCTTTGTCAGCGCAGTCTTGAATGCTTCTCGGTGGCCCATCTCGTCATGACAAATTTCTTCAAAACGAGGGGCGGCAGTTTCGATGGCATCGCACCCGATGAACCGTTAGTTCAAGTAGATGCTGATTGCGATGCGATCCCGGGGATACCTTCGGTTGTACAGGTAATAGCCGTCCTCGTAGTAGTCGATATACACATCGTCGTTGTCGTACCAGTCGTCTGACCAGTATTCCGGCCACGGGTCAACAAAGCCGAACCAATAGCCGCCGTACTGGAAGCGGCGATTCCCGCCAACAAATATCACGGGGAGGCTGTAGAAGCGGAACCCGTGATCCCGGCCATAGTAGCCACGGAAATGGTCATCCGGAATGCGGTAGCCGTTGTAACCGCCGCGTTGCTGCCAGGTGCGGTGCTCAGACTGCCAGTTATGGGCACGATTACCCTGCCAAGCGGCCCGCTGTTGGCGTACCTGAGCAGGGCTCCGTTGTTGTGCAGACCTGTTGTCCTGCTGCTGACGTTGTTGCTGAGCGCGTTGTTGCTGCTGCTTGTTCTTGCTCTGGTCTTGCTGCTGTTGCTGGGCGCGTTGTTGCTGCTGCTTGTTCTCGCTCTGGTCTTGCTGCTGTTGCTGAGCACGCTGTTGCTGCTGCCTGTTCTTGCCCTGGTCTTGCTGCTGTTGCTGAGCGCGCTGTTGCTGCTGCTTGTTCTTGCTCTGGTCTTGCTGCTGTTGCTGAGCGCGCTGTTGCTGCTGCCTGTTCTGGTCCTGCTTCTGAGCGCGCTGTTGCTGTTGCTTGTTCTGGCCCTGCTGCTTTTCAGGCTTTGCCTGCTGCTCCTGTTTCGGGGGCTTAGCCTCATCTTTCTGTGCGTAGATGGGAGCAACGGATCCGAGAAGAAGAAACAGAACTCCCGTGCTGATAAGTCCAACTGGTTTCATGGGTGTTGCCTCCTTTACGGCGATTTCATGCGCCCCTCGCTCGTCACGTCGGGCGCGGTTGTTGTTTCTGGTGGTTGTCTCCGGTAAACGACAATCAGTACTTGAAGTAAAGGTACGAGCGATTGACATCCTTCTCTTCGCAGGCAGACCCATCTTGCCTGCTCCACGGTGTTGCGCCACTGAGCCCTACTTATCGGACCTGTTCCTCGGAGACTTCTTGTTCAGGGTGGCAAGGAGCAATTTTGCCGAGGTGGGCGGGCGAATCGCACTATTGATTACGATCTCCTTCGCGGTGGTTCCTTTTCCATAGAGCCTCTCGTTGCCGTCGTTATCGGGGCGAAGAGTTGAACCTTCCAGGGAGATCCCGGCAAACAATCCTCGCGAACGCGAATACGAGAGAATTTCCGCCCGCATGGTGACATCCGTCGAGGCTGCAGCGCTGCGGCCCTTCGGTCCGGCAGCAGCCGCCACGTCGCCGCCGAGCTTGACCTTGCTGGTGAGAATAGAATCAGCCCCGCGCTGATTCATCACCAACAAGACGAAGTCTGTCGCTTGGCCTCCCAACTGCAACCCGAAGCTTCCGCCTTCGAGCGCCATCATGGAAGGCGCACTCCAAGGTCCGCTGAAAGCCTTGCCGCTCCGGCAAGTCATCACGCCGCGACCGTAACTGCCCCCGAACCCGATTGCAAATTTCACCACCGAAGGCAGAACGATGACGCATTCCGCCTTGTCCAGAAGATCCTCCGGAATATCGTCGGGAACATTGAGAATCTCAACCATCACTTTGCCGGCGTTATTAATGCGCTTGTTTTCGTCCTTTTGCGCATACGCAGGCAAGCAAACCAGCGCACCCATAGCCATCAATGAGAAGATCTTTTTCATCACCTCGCTCCTTTCTTGCGCGACCCCATCGAACGACGTCCTCCTTTTTAGTACACCGTGAAGGCGCTCGTCAGTGACGTTGCTCACCTCCTGGAGTGACGCAGCGCACTTGCCAGATTGTTCACTCTTGAACAGTTCGCTCCATGCTGTTCGTCTGCGAACGTTGGATCCGGTCGCTCCATGGCGTTCGAGACACCAAGAGCAGTCAAGGAATTTTTCGGAACAGAAATTGCTCGCATGGATGAAACAATTGCGGATTTTGGGGCGCCAGTCAGAAAGAGTGCCCCCAGGCGATTGAAAATAGGAAGCAGGAGTTCTGGCACAGACAAGAGTCTTGGCGCAGCTCTGGCATAGATCAACAGAAATCGGGATGAAGTAAACTTGAAAATATCCTAAAATGAAGTTGTTAGACCGTGGGCGTGTAGCTCAGCTGGGAGAGCACCTGCTTTGCAAGCAGGGGGTCGCCGGTTCGATCCCGGCCACGTCCACCAATTTCTCCTTCCCAGTCACGGAGTTAGTTGTCCTTAGGTGGCGTGGATTCGTTTCGTTCTTTCCGGCTCGCAATCGCCCGTTCTAATAACCGGAAAAGGTGTATCTTGGTAGGGGATCTCGGGGGAGTAGAAGCGAGCCGGGCGGGGCGGGCCGTGGTAGCGTAAGAGGAGGCTGGCGGAAGAAAATGGAGCCGGTATCTTCACAAGTCGGAGAGATGCACAAACGCCGGCGGAGCCAGCGGGTAACGATGAGTATTTCCGTAGTGGTCACGGCGCAAGCGGCTGACAAGAGCGCCACCTCGGAAGAAACGCGCACGGAGATCGTGAACGCGCACGGGGCGCTCATGTTCCTGGAGATGAAGACAACGATTGGCCAGCTGATCACGATGAAAAACAACATGACCGGAGAAGAGGTCGCCTGCCGGGTGGTCTTCACCCGTAGAAATACGCCGGACAAGTCGGAGGTGGCCCTGGAGTTCATCAAGCCTGCGCCGTCGTTCTGGCGCATTTCGTTTCCCCCGCCGGATTGGACGCCGCGGAGCCCGGAAGCGAAAACGTACGTCGAAAGACCAGCCACGAGGGCATTTCCCACACCCAAGAAATAGTTCCTCCGTAACCAGCGGAACCCTTCCCGCTTTTCCCTTCAGGCCAGAGCCTGCGCGAGGGCCCCCCGAAGCTCCTCCTGTTTCTCCGCGCCGAGGCGTCGGCCCTGCGAGGTCAGATAGAACACGTCAATCGCTTTCTGCCCCTCCGTGTCAATCAATGCCACTTCGATATTGCAACCGCAGCGCGCGAGCACCGAACCAATCTCGTAGAGAAGCCCCGGACGGTCCTGGGTGACCAATTCGAGGAGCGTGCTGTGCGCGGACGATGCATCGTCGAAACGCACGGCCAAGGGCACCCGGACCTTCGGCGGGCGGGCGCGCGCGGCGCGGAGTCTCCCTTTGAGGAGCGGCTCGAGCGGCGCCCTTCCACCGACGATGTCCGCGAGATTGCGGGCAAAGCGCCCGGCTTCGCCTGGGTTGAGCACGAGCGTGCGGTGCAAGTCCTCGAAGTGGAACGTGTCCAGGACGATTCCGGCGGCGTTGGCGAAAGCGTCCGCCTTCACAATATTCATTCCCCAGCCGGCCAGCACTCCGGCGATCGTGGCGAACAGCGCGGGGCGGTCCGGCGTCAGCACGGTCAGCGAGAAGGCGTGTTGCCTGGCTTTCAGTTCACTCTGCACGGGCTCCTCGGCGAGCTTCTTATAGAGGGTAAAATGAGCGGCGACCTCCGCCGGAGAGTGCGCGGCCAGGTAGCGCCGCGGGAAGCCTTCCAGGAACCATTCGACGTCCTCGATCCTGGCTTTGGCCTGGCGGCAGACTTCCTCGAGGAAGGGCGTTTCATAGACGATGTGCAGGCGGTCGCGGTCGAGGCTGCGGCTGATGTGATTCGACGTGGCCGCAAAAAGCTGCCAGAGCATCTCCGCCTTCCACGGAGTGAGGGCCTCGGGGTTGACCGCATGAATGTCCGCATAGGTGAGCAGACAGAGGCGGCTGAGGCGCTCCGGCGTTTCCACCGTGCGGGCGAAGGCGGCGGTCGTGCCGGCATCGAAGATGTCGCGGCGCAGGAGGGTCGCGGACATGTCCAGGTGATGCTCGATCAGGAAGCGGGCCTCATCTTTTTCCTGCGGGTCGAGGCCGAACCGCGCGGCGGCGGCTTCGAGGGCTTCCAGGCTGCCGGCGACGTGGTTTTCATTGGGCATGCCTTTGCCCACGTCGTGCAGAAGCATGGCCAGGACAAGAAGCTCGCGGCGGTCGAGCGATGTCCAAAGGTCGGAGAAGTGCGCGGCGCGCTCATCCCGCGGTTCGGCGAGCTCCTGCAAGTGCTCGATGGTGCGCAGCGAATGTTCGTCCACGGTGTAGCGATGATAGAAATCGCGCACCACAAGCGCGTCGATGCAGCGGAATTCCGGAAAGATGTCCGCGAGCAGGCCGAGGCGATGCATGGGCCGGAGAGCGACGGCTGGAAAGCGTGCGGAGAGAAGCTCGCGTAGTCGCGGCCAAGCCGAGGCGGCGGATTCGATGGGGTCCGCGCGCCATCGCCAGGCTTCTGCCAATTTCTCTTCCGCTTCGCGCGCGGGCGGGCAGCCCGATTGCGCCGCGGCCAACAAGAAGGCGAAGGCGCCACTCCGGTCGGCGAGCGCGGCAGGATCGGCCAAAATCAGCCGCCCCTCCTCGACAAGAAACGGCCGGCGCGCGGCACGCGCAGAAGTGCGAAGCCGGCCAGCCCAGAGGGAGCGCCGCTTCTCCGGCCGAAGTTCGATCCTTTGCAGAAGCCGCCGGTTCAGCGTCCTGGCGTGCTGGAAATAAAGGCGCATCCATTCGGCGGGATCGGACCGGGAGTCGGCGGGAGCCCCGAGGGAGCGCTGCGCGGCGTTCTGCTGGAGCTCGTAGGTCAGTGAGTTGTCGTTGCGGCCGTTGGCGTAGTGGAGGAAACACCGCACCGCGCTCAAGAATTCAATCGCGCTGGCAGCCGGCTCTTCGAGGGGAGGAGGATTGCGAACCGAAGATCCGGCTTTCTGCGCGAGCGCTTCCAGCCAGACCCAGGCATGATGATCGCGGAGGCCGCCCGGTGCGTCCTTGACGTTGGGTTCGAGGTGAAAAATCGTATTGCCGTAACGGGCGTGGCGTTCCTGTGTGAGCTTGATGAGCTCCGTGGTCAGAAAATCGCGCGCGCGGCGTTCCGAATCGCGGAGGATGCGCGTGTCGAGGCGCTCGTAAAGGGCAGCATCGCCCGCGAGCAGGCGGCGGTCAAGCAGGGCAAGGTGAAACTCGACATTGTCTTCCTCGACGCGCCGGCATTCCTCGATCGTGCGGCCCGCGGAGCTGACCCGGAACCCCAGGTCCCAGAGCGTGCGGGAAAGCTCGGCGACCAGCGGCTTGAACTTTTTTTCGGCGGGCTCGTCCTCGAAGAGGAACAGGACGTCGAGATCGGAGTGCGGGAACAGCATCCGGCGGCCGTAGCCGCCGAGCGCCAGCAAACAGAAGCGGCGCAGTTCGGCGGGATGCAGAATGTTCCAGGCGCGGTGGAGCGTCTCATCGGCGAGCTCGCAAAGCGCGTGAAGGGTCGGAATGCCGGATCCATCGCGTTCGAACGACCGGCGAATGAGCGCGCGGCGCTCTTCGCAAGCGGAGAGGAGATTTGCCACCGAAGGGAGAGGGGTGCTGCGCTCGGTCATCGTTGGCCCGACCGCGGCGGGCGCGCCGCGCCGCGCAAATTCAGAGGGCGCTCTCGCCGCGCTCGTCGTTGCGGATGCGGATGGCTTCCTCGACCCGCGAGAGAAAAATCTTTCCGTCGCCGATTTTTCCCGTCTTCGCGGTTTTCAGGATGGTCTCCACGACCGTCTGCACGAGCGAGTCGGGAAGAACCATCTCCAGCTTGATCTTCGGCAGCAGATCCACCGTGTATTCGCGCCCGCGGTACACCTCGGTGTGGCCCTTTTGCCGGCCGTGGCCGCGCACCTCATGCACGGTCATGCCTTCGACGCCGAGTTCGCGTAGGGCATCCTTGACGGATTCAAACCGCGACGGCTGAATGACGGCTTCGAGTTTCATCATGGGTGTATCGCTCCCGCGCCGCGCGAATTTTAGGCTTCCAGGTTGTAGCCCTCTTCGCCGTGCTGCGTGATGTCCAGGCCTTCGATCTCGTGCTCCTCGCTCACGCGCAGGCCGGTGAGAAGATCCACGGCCTTCAGCAGAACCAGCGTGCCCACCAGGGCGAGCGTCCAGGCGATCAAGACGCCCACGAGTTGATTGCCGATCTGGCGAAAATTGCCGTCGACCCAGCCGACCGGAAGAGCGCTCCCCCGCGCATCGTGGAAAACCGGGTTGATCGCGCGCACGGCAAAAACGCCGGTAAGAAGCGCGCCGATCGTGCCGCCGGCTCCATGAACCCCGAAGGCGTCGAGGGCATCATCGTACCCGAAGATCGCCTTGACGCGGGTCACCATCAGGTAGCAGACGACGCCGGCGAGGAAGCCGATAAACAGCGCGGGCATCGGAGCAACGAAGCCCGCCGCCGGCGTAATGGCCACCAGCCCGGCAACGGCTCCGGAGATCGCGCCCAGCGCGCTCGGCTTGCCGTTGCGGATCCATTCCGCCGCGGACCAGCTCAGCGCCGCCGCCGCCGCGGCGAAATGCGTGGCCACAAAGGCGCTCGTGGCCAGCGCGTTGGACGCCAGCGCGCTGCCGGCGTTGAACCCGAACCAGCCCACCCACAACAGGCAGGCGCCGATGAAGCTCAGAACGAGACTGTGCGGCGGCATCGGCTGGCGCGGGTAGCCCGTGCGCTTGCGGAGGTAGAGGGCGCAGACCAGCGCCGAAACGCCCGAACTTATGTGCACCACCGTCCCGCCGGCGAAATCGAGCGTCGGGAAACGCCCGCCCAGCGATGCATTCAGGAAGCCGCCCTTGCCCCAGACCATGTGCGCCAGCGGCGCGTAAACGCAGAGGAACCACAGCGTCATGAACAACAGCGTGCCGCTAAACTTCATGCGCTCGGCGGTGGCGCCGGTAATGAGCGCGGGAGTGATGATGGCGAACATCAGTTGATAGATCATGAAGGTCATCTGCGGAATGGTGGATGCGTAGTCGGAGTTGGGCTCGGCGCCGACGCCGCGGAGGAAGGCGTGCTCAAAATTGCCGAGGAAGCTTCCGCTGCCACCGAAACACAGGCTGTAGCCGACCAGCGCCCACAAGACCGTGATGAGCGCCATCAGCGCGAAGCTTTGCATCATCAGGGCCAGCACATTTTTCCGCCGCACCAGGCCGCCATAAAAAAGAGCCAGGCCGGGGCCGGTCATCATCAGGACCAGCGCTGCGCTGACGAGCATCCAGGCGTTGTCGGCGGAAGACTGAGCGGCAGCGACGCGCTGATCGAGCTTGGCGAGTGAATCCGATACTGCGGGAGATGTTTGCGCGGAGAGGATTCCTGCGGAAAGTGCAATGGCGAGAAAAACGGTTGCGATGCGGAAAGCCCGCGCGAAGGCGGCTTTCATTTGGTGCATGCGCTCCTCCCCGGCACAGCGTATGCCGGAGCATTATACGCAGCGTGGAGGGCATGCTCACACAATTAATTTCAATGGCAGGGATTCGATTCTCTTATGGAGCTGAGACCGCCGCGAAGCCCAGCTTGAGCTGCCGCACGAACCGGTCGGCCTCGCGCGTGGGGCGAGGGATGCGGGTGCCGTCGCAGACGGCAAGCGTGAGGCGGATCGCGGTCGCGAGGCTAATGCGATGGCCCTGCGAGACGTAGATGGGCCGCACGGCGTCGCGCGTGCGAAGAACCGCGCCGATCGTCTCGCTTTGACCGTTCGTGGAATCCGTCAGCGGCGTCCGGCTACCGGCTTCTCGTGCGGGCTCGCGCTCCATCCCGATAAGGCGCGACTTGGCGCAGCCGATCGTGGGCCGGTCGAGCAGAAGACCGAGGTGGCAGGCCAGGCCGAATCGGCGCGGGTGGGCGTAGCCGTGTGCGTCGCAGAAGACAAGGTCCGGAGCGTGGCGCAACTTGCGGAAGGCGGCGAGGAGCGCCGGGCATTCGCGGAAGCTGAGCAGCCCCGGCACGTAGGGAAAGCGCAGCGGGACGACGGCGAACGCCCGTTCGACCTCTTCCATCTCCGGGTAACGGTAAACGATCACTCCGGCGATGGCGCGGTTCGCGTCGCGGAGCGCAACAGAACGGCGGTCGCGCCGCCGATGGCTCAGCGCCTGCGTCGCTGAAAGGAGAAAAGCGGCATCGGCGCCGGCGACGTAGCGGATGCGCGGGAGCCGGTCGCGTCCTTCCCAGCGCGCCCGCAGCTCGGTCTGGATCGCCGCGGCCCGCCGTGGCGAGACGTTCCACCTATGCATTCGCCGGATGCGCATTGCCTTGTTGTGCCCAGCCGTCATCGTATAATGCGGCCCGGCCGCGGCATATAGGCAAACATCCCGCGCGGTCCGTCCGCGGACTCGGCAGATGCCTTCACCCACACGATGACGAATACTCCGCGCAGCCGCTTCCTGGAAATCTTGCTGCTTGTTGTCCTCGGCTGTTTTTTCGTTGTTTCCAATCCCTGGCTGACTGTCTTTGACGACGAGGCGACCCTCATCACCGACGCCGCCGCGCCGCTGCACCAAACCCTGCGCGCCTTCTGGGGGGGCTCCGGGCTCCACGAGCATCCGCCTCTCTTCGACCTCTTCCTCCACTTTTGGCTGCGCATCACGGGCGGCGCGTTCGCCTGGCTGCGCCTTCCCTCCATACTTTTTTATCTCGCTGGATTGTGGTTTTTGGCGCGCGTGGCGGCGCGGCTGGGAGGGGAGCGCAGCGCCCGGAGCATGTTGTGGCTGGGAGCGCTCTGGCCGTACGGCTTTCATTACGGCCGCATCGCCGCGTGGTATTCGCTCTGTTTTCTGCTTGTGGCTGCGCTGACGCTCGCCTATCTCCGCTATGCGGAAACTCTCGCTCTTCGCCGTTGGGTCGTCGTGATGCTTCTCGCCGCCGCGCTGGTCTGCTCGAACTACTTTGGTTGGGCGATCTTGGCCTGTCTGGCGATTGACTTGGTTTGGCGCCAGCGGGCAAATCTGCCGCGCGTGGCCGCACCGCTTCTCGCGGGCGGATTCCTCCTTGCGGTCCTCTACATCCCGTTCTGGCGCGTATTCTGGCAGGAGCTGCGTAGTGCGCCCCATCTCCCGCATTCGCTTTCGGGGATGGCTGCGTTGGGCGGCTTCAGCCTCTACACCGCCTTCGTGAGCGAATCCGTTGCCCCGTGGTTCTGGACGCTGGGAATTCCCGCGGGCCTCTCCGTCATCGCCTGCCTTCTGCTCACCCTGAAGTACGCGCCCGCACCAGCGCGCCGGTTCCTGTTTTACGGATTCATTTTGTTCGCGTCCATGATGGTGCTCGGCATTGTGAATGCCCGGCGGCTTTTGCCGGAAGCGGCATGGGTGTTGCTGCCCATCGCGGTCACGCTCGCCTCTCTGCCAAGAGGACTGCCTCGCAGAGCGCTGGCCGCAACCCTTGCAGGATTCATCGTGATCGGTTGGGCCGGCATTTACGAGCGCCGCTATTACGCCGCGCCACGATTCCTCGAACCCTGGCAGGGCGTCGCCGATAAGGCAGCCCTGCGGGCGAATTCGGGCAGTCTGGTCATCGGCAACAACCCGTCGTTTCTCTTCTATCTGACTTATGCGCTGCGTGTGCCCGAGCGGCCGGAAGGCTGGCGCTTTGCCGGTGCCGTCGCCTGGACCATTCGAGACCCGCGCGTATTCAATCCCCAGGATTGGGCTGTGGCGGGCCATCCGCTGCGTCCGCAAATCTACTTTGTGCGGGGCGCCCCCGGGCCGCTCGAGTCCGGCCCGGCGTGGGACGCTGAGCAGTGGCTGGACCGCCATTGCCGGCTTTCTTCGCAGGAATCGCTTCTCCCGGACCCGGCGACGCATTTGAAGGCTCGATTCATCCCTCAATTCGGCGAGATGCCCTGGCGAGTGCGCATCCGCGAATACGCATGCCCCGCGGAGGCCGGCGCGGCACGATGAATGGCGAAGCGCCCCGGATGCCATCTGCGCACGCGCATGCGATTGCTGTACCCGCCCGCCGTCGTATAATGCCCATTGGCCCCGGCAAGCAGGCTGACGCCGTGCGGCTGGAATTCGTAGGGAAGAAGGACCGAGTCAAAAAGATGGGAATCTCCATCCAGGAGAAGAACGGGATTCAAGTGGTGGCTGTCAATGGCCGCCTGACGATCGGCCTGCCCAGCGATACGCTCAACGAAGAGTTGACCAAGCTCGCGAAGCGCGGCGAAAAGAAAATCGTTCTGCTGCTCGACGGCGTGCCGCAGATTGACAGTTCCGGGATGGCGGCCGTCGTCCGGCACGCGATTTCGCTGGTGCGGGACGGCGGCGAACTGCGGCTGGTGTGTGGAGTTGGCCGCGTGCGCGACGCCCTCACCGTGACGCGCCTCGTCGAAGCCATCCCCACCTTTGAGACCGAAGCCGCCGCCCTCGCCGGCTTCGTCTGATCGACCCCGGCCCGCTAAAACCCTGCCCGCATCTTCCTAATCTGCTAAGTTATGTCTATGTTCAAGTCGTACCCTATCCGAGCTTTCCTCGCGTTGTCACTCCTCGCCTTCGTCACTTCTGCCGCACGCGCCCAGCAGCCGTCCGACCTGAACACCCTCGTCGCTCCTATCGCCGAGGCCATCTCCCATTCTGGCAAGCACAAGGTTTGCGTCCTGCCTCTTCGCGGCCCTGACGATAAGTACACAGAACTGGGATTGTCCTTGGCCAAGAAGATTTCCGCCACGCTTGCAGCCACCGTACCGGGCTTCCAGGAAATCGAGCCACCCTTGGAAAAATCTTCCACGGAATCGGGACAGCAGTTCTACAGTTCTGCTGCGATTGCAGAGATCGGCCGGAAAAGCGGAGCCGAGGTGATCGTAAGCGGAAGTTTTTCCTTCTTTGAAACAGGTCTGGGCGTGTCTCTCTCGGTCTCCGAAGTTGGGGAGAAGAAGTTTCCTACTGACCGCAATGGCTTGCTGGCATTCACGCCGGATATCCCGCGGCCGCCGGAACAACTTGTTTCTTCTGGTCAGGGGGAGCCAAGAATCTATCGGGCCGGCGAAGGAGGAGTGAGCATTCCACGGTGCATTTATTGTCCCGATCCGAACTATCCGGAGTCTGCGCGGCTCAAGAAAAAAGAAGGACTTGTGCTGCTGAAGATCGTAGTTGGAACGGATGGACGCGTTTCGAGAATTCAGGTTATTAAAGCTTCGGGTGCAGAATTCGCGGATCTCGCCATGGCCGCCGCAAATAAATTCATGTTCGCACCCGCGAAGGGACCCGATGGAAGACCGGTCCCAGTCGTGGTCAACTATCAGGTCACTTTCAAGCTCTTTCGCTAGCCCACAATGAACTCTCGCTTGAGCAGCGCGTTCTTGAGGTCGGTCTTAGCCCTGACGGCTTTGCTGCCCACTGACTTCTGTTTACGAGCCCAGCAGCCGTCCGACCTGAACACCCTCGTCGCTCCTATCGCCGAGACCATCTCCCGCTCCGGCAAACATAAAGTGTGCGTCCTGCCCCTTCGTGGCCCTGACAACAAACCTGCAGAGTTGGGTGTGTGGCTGGCTAAGCAGATTTCTACCAGACTTGCGGCCAGCGTGTCCGGTTTGGAGATAATCGATACCAGCTCTTGGCCCATCCCGCCACCGGATGGTTCGGTTGCTGTCTATGCCTCCGAAGACTCGGGAGTGCTGAAAAAGTTGGAGAAAAAGGCCGGTGTAGAAATCATCGTGAGCGGCAGTTACTCATCGCTGAAAAACGCTTTAGGCATTTCGCTCTATGCCCATCCCTTCGGGAAGGACAAGACCATCAGCTCCATCCAAGGTCTTCTGTCGCTCACGGCCGAGATGCCTGCGCCGCCAAGAGAAACTGCTTCGGATCAAACCAATGAAAAGATCCCGCGCGCAGGTGTCGGCGGAGTGAGTATACCCCGGTGCATCCACTGCCCTGACCCGTACTACCCGGAAGCCGAAAAGTCACATCCCAGAAACGGGACGGCGACCCTCAAGTTTGTCATCGGAGTGGACGGTCGTGCGCACCAGATCCAAGTCGTTCGAGCGACGAGCCCGAATTTCGCGGCCGCAGCAGTGAACGCGGCGCGGGAATTCAGATTCGAGCCGGCAAAAGGACCTGACGGAAGATATGTACAAGTCTTTGTCAACTATGAGCTAACGTTCAGGCTTTTCTGAAGAGCGGTGGGTGAACGCGGCAGCCCCTGTGAAGAAAAGATGAGCCCCTACCCGCTCTTCTTCAGCTCCGCCAGCACCAGCTTCGCGATCTCGCGCAGCGTTTCGAAGACGCCCGAGCCGGTGACCGCCACGGCTTCCAGGACGGGCTCCCCCTTCTTCCGTAACTGTCTTGTTAAGTCCGCGACGGGCATGACGTTCGAAAGGTCGCGCTTGTTCAGCTGCAGGACGTAGGGTATCGAATCGAAATTGAGTTTGTGCACCTTGAGGTGTTCTTGAAGGTTGTCAAACGTCTCCAGGTTCGCGTCCAGCCGCTCTTCCTGCGAATCGGCGACAAAGATCACCCCGTCCGCCCCCTTCAGGATCAGTTTGCGGCTCGCTTCGTAGAAAACCTGTCCGGGCACGGTGTAAAGATGGAAGCGCGTCTTGAAGCCGCGCACGGTGCCCAGGTCGAGCGGAAGAAAATCGAAAAACAGCGTGCGGTCGGTCTCCGTGGCCAGGGAGATCATTTTTCCTTTTTGGTTTTGCCCGGTGTGGTCGTAGATCCACTGCAGGTTTGTCGTCTTGCCGCCCAGACCCGGGCCGTAGTAGACAAGCTTGCAGTTGATTTCGCGAGCAGGAAAATTGATGAACGGCACGTGTCGTCAGCTCGAACCAGGCCCATGATATATAGCACACGCCTGCACGGCGGGCCAGCATCGGGCCCTCTCAGCCAGTCCTTCGTTCAACCCTCAGTTTCTGCCAGAAACACACTCGGCGGATACGATTTTTTCGGTCCATGTCGCGCAGAAGCCACCGGCGGGCTTGGCGCGGGGCGCTGCGGGGCCGCGTTGACGTGCGTTGACGCGCGTTGACGCGTTTGTTAGCATGCGAAGCATGGCAAAGGCGCGGAAGCACTCCTCAAGCACCTCGAGGCGCAAGAGCACCTCTTCCAAGTTACGGAAGAAAAAGAACTTAGCCCCACCTCCGCCTCATTCCCGCGGCGGCGTTGAGATGGTGGATCCGCGGGTGCAGGCACAGCTCAAGACCTATGAAGAAGCCCTCGCGCTGTTTCAGCAGCAAAAGTTTGCCCGGGCCAAGCTGGAACTGGAGAGGGTCGTTACCGGACCGAGCCACGAACTGGCGGACCGCGCTCGCATGCACATGCGCATCGTCGAGCAGCGCATGAGGCCGGGCGCGGAGCACACACCACGCACTGCGGAGGAGCACTACCAGCGCGGCGTTACCCTGATGAACATGGCGCGCTGGGACGAGGCGCGCGAACACCTCGTCAAGGCCAGGAAGCTCGCTCCCAAGACGGACTACATTATCTATGCCCTCGCGGCGCTGGACTGCCTGACCGGAGAAGCCCAGGCGGCGATGGCTAACCTGAAAATCGCCATTCAATTGCGTCCGGAGAATCGCTATCACGCCCGGAACGATGAGGATTTCGCCTTCCTCCAGGAAGATCCGCAATTCACGGAGCTGCTCTACCCGGAGAAAGACGGCACGGCGGGCTGACGCGGAAATGACCGGCAAGATTTCAGACTGAGCCTGGTTCAAAATCCCAAGAAATTCTAAAAAAACGGGCTTCCCGATGGATCGGGAAGCCCGCCTTTATAAGATTCTAACCTCGGCGTTAGTGCGTACACTTCGGAAACAGCGTCACCAGCACCATCAGGTCGCTGAGCGTGAACAGCCACTGGTCCGCATGCTTCCAGGCGGCTTCCGCGGCGCGAGCGATGAAACCCAGGTGGCGGCTGCGGGCGAAATTGTGCAGGTGATCCACACAGATACCGGTGAGGGTCGCCACCTCATCGTCCGTGAAGATCTTCTGACTCGATTTAACCGTAACCACGTCCGTGCCTCGCATTCTCTCCGCCGCTGCTTTTCCCTCACAAATCGTTCGATGCCAAAAGCAGTCTAAGGGCTGCATCATTTGATGAGCAATAGTCCTTCCGTTCTAACGGCGTCAAACCAGCAACCTGGTACTTTTCTCCTAAGACCATTCTCACGAAGACTTTATCGGGGAATTGGGGAGAGAATCGAGACTGGTCCGCATGCAGGAATGGCACTGCAAGGCAGGTAAATTCATCCTACTTTTTGAAAATTCGTACTATTTCCTGGATCTGTTTGGTGTGTCTGATTTCGTGGTTCGCCAACATGACGAACCATTGATAGAGATTCAAGCTGCCCAGGAAAGGATGCGGCCACCGGTAGGCGCTCAGATTCCTCGCCGCGTTTTCCTGCAGAAGGGCGAGCGTTCCTTCCCGGACCTTCCGCAATTCCGTGAGCATCTGCTCTTTTTCGTTCAGAAGCGCGGGGTCGAGCGGGATGGGCGATTTCAGGCGAATCGTGCGCCGCCTGACCAGCCCCAGAGGCAAGTGAAACCTTCGGTAAAAGGGAACGAGCTTTGGCGGATGCTTGAGCATCCGGCCGGCCGAGCTCGTCACCGTCCCTTCGACCATCGTGAGGTGCGCGATGACCTCGGCCGTGGACCACGCCCCCGCACCCGGGCTGGTCCGCCATTGCTCGCGGCCAACGGAGTCTGCTGCCCGCAGCAGACCCGCGCGCGCCGTCTGCAACTCGTCAAGAATGGCGTCGAGAGAGGGCATTGGATTCGAACGACCCCGCAACCTGCATCAGACAGCCGCGCCGCCTGCCTGTTCGAACGCGTGGGCCAATCGTAGAATAGACGCTTCGCCGAAAGCCCTGGCGTATAGTTGCAGCCCCACCGGCAAACCTCCCTCCAGCCTTCCGCACGGCACGGAGATGCCGGGCACGCCCGCTAGGGATCCTGTCACCGTATAAATGTCGGCAAGATACATCTGAAGAGGATCCGCCGTGCGTTCGCCCAGCTTGAAGGCGGGCACGGGAGAAGTTGGCGTCACAATGGCGTCCACCTTGGCGAAGGCTTCCTGGAAATCGCGCGCGATCAATGTCCGCACTTTCTGCCCTTTCAGATAGTAGGCGTCGTAGTAGCCCGCGGAAAGCGCGTAGGTGCCGAGCATGATCCGCCGCTTCACTTCCGCCCCGAAGCCTGCGCCGCGCGTTTTGCGGTACATGGCGGAAAGCGAATCGCCGTTTACCCGCAGGCCGTAGCGCACGCCGTCGTAGCGCGCCAGGTTCGAGCTGGCTTCGGCCGTCGCGATGATGTAGTAGGCTGCGATGGCATAGTCGGTGTTCGGCATGCGCACTTCGACGATCTCGCAGCCCAGTTTCCTGAAGATCTCAATTCCTGCCTTGATCTTTTTCCGCACGCCCGGGTCCATTCCCGCGCCAAAGTACTCCGCGGGAACGCCCAGCCGCAAGCCCTTCACGGGCTTGACCGCTTCGGCGGCGTAGTCGGGAACCGGGTCAGTCGTGGAAGTGGAGTCGCGTCCGTCGCGGCCAGCGATGATCCGCAAGACCGTTGCAACGTCCCGGACGGTCGTCGCCAACGGCCCGATTCGGTCGAGCGAAGAGGCGAAGGCAATTAGGCCGTAGCGTGAGACCCGGCCGTAACTGCCCATCATCGCCGGGATGCCGCAGAACGCCCCCGGTTGGCGGATCGAGCCGCCAGTATCGGTGCCCAGCGCGGCCACCGCCAGACCCGCCGCCACGGCCGCCGCGGAGCCTCCGCTCGAGCCGCCGGGCACCCGGCCCGGCGCCGCAGGGTTCTGGACCGGCCCATAGGCGGAGTTCTCGTTCGAGCTGCCCATGGCGAATTCGTCGCAGTTCGTCTTGCCGAGGATCACCGCACCGGCCGCTTCCAGCCGTTCAACCGCAGTCGCATCGTACGGGGGAACATAGCTCTCAAGGATCTTCGAGCCGCACGTTGTGCGCACACCGCGCGTGCTGATCACGTCCTTGATCGCGACCGGCACCCCCGCCAAAGGCGGAAGGGGCTTGCCGGCCGCGACGAGCGCATCCACTCGATCGGCTTGCGCGCGGGCGCGTTCCGGCGAGAGCGCCAGGAAGGCGTTCAGCTTCGGATTCTGCGCTTCGATCCGCTTATAGAATTCGGCGGTCAGCTCCCGCGCCGAAATCTTCTTCGCGGAGATTGCCTCTCGCACGGAATCAATCGTCCACCGAGTCGAATCGGTCATCGGTCAATGACCTTCGGCACGCGGAAGTAAGGCGGCTCGGGGTCGGGCGCCTGCTTGAGCACGTCACCGGCGATGTTGCAGGGCACGACCGTATCCTCGCGCAGGGTGGCGTCCGCGGCCTGCCCACTCGAGAGCACTTGCGCCATGGGCTCGACACTTGCCGTGTCCAGCTCATTCAGCTTGCCGGCGTATTCCAGTATCGAATCAAGCTGCGAGCGGTAGGTCTCGATCTCTTTTTCGCTGAGTTCCAGGTAGGCCAGCTCAGCCACCCGCAATACATCTTCTCGGCTGATTTTCATTTGAATTCCATTCGAGGCCATCGTTTCCTGGGCCGCTAGGAACGGGCCGCGGAAGCCGGCTGCGGCGACTTGCGCGGATACTTGGCGGCCACATAGTTGTCGACCAAGGCCTGAAACGCGGCGGCCAATTCATCGTAGGTGCCTTCGAGCGTGACGTCTCTCTTGCCGTCGATATAGACGGGGCAGCGCGGCGCTTCGCCCGTGCCGGGCAGGCTGATGCCGATGTTGGCGGCCTTGGACTCGCCCGGGCCGTTGACGATGCAACCCATGACGGCGAGGGTCATCGTCTCGACGCCCTCGAACTGGGTCTTCCAGACGGGCATCATCTCTCGAATGTAATCCTGTATCCGCTCGGCCAATTCCTGAAACGTGCTGGTCGTGGTGCGGCCGCAGCCGGGGCAGGCGGTGACGCTCGGCGCGAACGAGCGCAGGCCAAGCGCCTGGAGCAACTCGCACGCGGCATAAACCTCTTCGCAGCGGTCGCCACCGGGCCGCGGCGTGAGCGAGATGCGTATTGTGTCGCCGATGCCTTCATAGAGCAGGACGCCGAGCGATGCGGCGGACCAGATCTGGCCCTTCATGCCCATGCCGGCCTCGGTGAGGCCGAGGTGCAAAGGCTGCTGCGTCTTCGCGGAAAGATCGCGATAAACGGTGATGAGGTCGCGCGGGCGGGAGGTTTTGCAAGAGATGATGATCTGGTCCTGGCGCAGGCCGCATTCGATGGCCAGCTCGGTGGACTGGAGGGCGGAGAGCACCATGCAGTCGTTGATAATCTCCTCGGAGTCCTTGCCGAGGTTTTGGTCCGTGTTCTCCTGCATCTTGCGCATGACAAGCTCCTGGTTGAGGGAGCCGCCATTGACGCCGATGCGGACGGGCTTGCCATTGTCGCGGGCGACCTTGCAGATGGTGGAGAATTGTTCGTCGCGGCGCTGTCCGGCGCCGACGTTGCCGGGGTTGATGCGGTACTTGTCGAGGGCTTTCGCGCACGCGGGATGTTTGGTGAGCAGGACGTGGCCGTTGTAGTGGAAGTCGCCGATGATGGGAACGGCGCAGCCGGCATCGAGCAGGCGCTTCTTGATTTCGGGCGCGGCTGCGGCGGCCTCGGGAACGTTCACCGTCCAGCGGACAATCTCCGAACCCGCCTCGGCCAGCTCGAGGGTCTGCCGCAAGGTGCCGGCGACATCGGCGGTGTCCGTGTTGGTCATGGACTGGACAACAATGGGCGCGCCGCCGCCGACCTGGACGTGGCCGACTTTCACGCCATAGGTCTTGCGACGGGGGTGGCGGGTGGCCGTCGCGTCCGTGCCTGAGATCTGGGTGATCATGCCGTTCCATTGTAGCGTGATTTTGGGGCGTGGTGCATTCGACGCGCGTGCCCCGTGAGCCGTGCTCCGTGACCCGCTGGGAGAAGAGCAGAGGGAGACAGGCGTGGAAAGGATTCCTGCTTAGAAGTATTCATACCCCCCCACCCCCTATTGTTTTCGCAAGAGTGCGGAAACGAAAGAAAGAAAAGGGGTTGCGGCGATTTCTGCGCACGGCAAGAGTGAAAAGAGTGCGGAAGTGGAAGGAAGTAAAGGAGATAGATGAGGTCCAGGAAGTGAAGGAGGGATGAGTGGAGACCCCGCCAGGAGCGGGTAAACTTGAGATCGGCCCGGAAGCGGAGTACCAGGACTGTTGGCAGAAGAGATACTCCCCCTCCCCCCTGTTTTTTGTAAGTGTTGATTCTAAAGGGGGTTGAACTCTTTTGTTTTGATACACTTTTGCAAGTGTTGATTCCACGGGAGTTAGGGAGGCGCTTTCGGAGGGGGAAGTGACGAAGCAGGGAAAGCAATGTGCTGGGGAGCAGAAGGCTTACAGCGAGCTGTAGCGCCCTTCGGCTACGGGCGGGAGAGAGCGGCCCTGCGCTCAGGATTCGTCCCGCAGGGCGGGACTGAAAGCTTATCGAACTCACGGGATATGTTACCGCAAAGGTACAGTCATTGTCAAGTATTTTTTGTAAGTTATTGAAGGGGAAGAGGTTGGCGTGAAGGGGCCTGATTCTGGAGGGTGTGGGCAGAGATCCTGCCGCGGCGGGGGAGCGGGGGGATCAGGAAACTCAAGAATCCCAGGTGCGGAAACGGCACCTGGGGCACCCGGCGGACTCTGGAAGAATCTCGCTTCCTCGGTCGCCCGGGGCGATAATTGTGAAATGCCGAGCGATGCAAAGGCACCCCGGATCAATAATCGGTGCGCATGCATCGTAGACAGGGACGCGCTCGCTCTTGCTGCCGTGATTTCTTCGTATCTGTTCGAGCCTGCGTCATATCTACCTCTGTTCCTCTTTCCGAGGGTGGAAGTTTCCAAAACAGATGAAGCTAAGCTACTGAGTGAAGGCTATGTGGCTAATTTGATGGGCGACCAGGCTGGCGGTTTCATAGGCAATGCATTGGCGAGAATAAGGGAATGCGAATTTCTAATTCTTGCGGGATTGAATGAGCATCAGAAGAGCTTCCTCATTTTGCCCGCCGGGTTGAAGACCATCGAAATCAGAACTCTTTCGGACATCCATCTGAAGTTGTCACCCCTCGGCCTGCCCGCGAAAGGGGAACTCAGTTGCAAGACCTCAGATGTTTTGCAGGGGCTCTACATCGCCCAAAAACGGGAAAAAAGATTGGTGATTGACGAAGGTGCGCTAGCGTTGCCTGAAGTGGTTGAATTGCAGAAGGGCATAGTGGTTATCGAGAATCTACCTGAGAGTTCGGCAGTCGTCGCAATCAATTACGCTAATTCAATTGGTGCGAGCGTATTGATTGTCGATGCGCTCGCCAAGCATGAAGGTCGCAGCATTCAGAGATGGATTCAGGACTGGAAGGAAAACAATGATCCTGCGCAGCTGCAGAAGCTCAAGGACGCTGTTTCGCGAAGACTAGGCAGCATTTCGTTTATTCAGTTTGACTACGCCACTTTCTTCACCGAGGGTCTTCCCTATTCCTTGATACTGGAAAACGTTATCCCATGCGGTTATGTCCATCTTTTGCTTCGGCCAGACCTATTTGTCTTCAATAGTATTATGTTTGAGAATGGTGAAAATTTTCATACTGCCGTCGTGTTTTCGCCAGTCTTCTTCCAGGACGAAGAAACCAGTTGGCTGTGCGAGTTCTTTAGCAGGAATAAGTACTACTCGCGAGCTCTGATTGGAGGAGAGGCCACACTTGCGAACTTAGATTTTCATGCTCAGTATTTTCCCTTTGATCTACTGCATATATGTAGTCATGGTGGTGAAGTAGACGGGTATGAGATGTCGGAACAGTTTGCGGATAGAGATGGGAATAGCCACGTTGTCGAATTCGACGAAGTTGTTGGTTTCACACCGGTGCCAGACAAACTTGGAATGGTGGCGGTCCATAGGAAGGTGTTCCCAAGAAAGCTAGACGGCTTTTCCTGGATGAGCGCAGAACTTGAAAAGGAGAACATTCCGGGTCACGTGTGCCTCGACATGTGGAAGTGCATGCTTGAATCGCGCCGCCGGAGGAAGCCGAAAGGCCGAATTGCTATGTCATGTGCCATCGCATGTGCTGACAGTATTCATCAAGGAGAGTTCAACGCGTTGGCGTCCTACAGTTCACCCCTCGTGTTTAACAACACTTGTTGGTCTTGGTACGAAGTCGCTTCATTCTTTTTGGCATGCGGCGCAAGGGGTTACATCGGCACGCTCTGGGCGATAGACAATCAAGCTGCAGTTGTTGCAGCCCAGACGTTTTACGAGAATCTGTTCTTCGAGTCTGTCTTGGCTGCATTTCACAAGGCCGTGAAAGCGATAGACCCAACAGTTTCCAAGGACATTTATGTCTACTGGGGATTACATTTTAGTACGCTTTCTCCCGGTCGGAGCCGGGAGGAAAGCCAAGGCGAAGTTTGCAAGGAACTCGTGCGTGCTGTGGAAGCGTGGGTTAGAAACATTGAATCAACCAAGAACTCAGAGGTGAAAAAGAATTCAGTTAAGGTGCTGAAGTCGATTCTCCGGGAGCTTGTTACCAGCTTTGGTTCTGACAGCATAAGAAGACTTGAAATGGAGGTAAGGAAGAGAGTGCCGGAGTTGTCTCAGACTGATATGCCACGAGGGGCCGAACAACCTGGATTACCAGCGAGCCGGTCGCTCATGGACCATCCTATCGAATACAGAGAAATCAGAGCAGAAGACAAAGCGGGTACCTAAGCAATTCCTTGCAGAGTCCATGAACGTACTGTCTCCTGGCGCAGGCGCGGATGCGGGAGGAAGAGAGATCCCCCAAGAGAGATTCATCCCGCCAGGAGCGGGATGGCGCAGAGGTCCTCACTGCGCTGCGCTTCGTTCGGTCCCGCAGAACCGTCCGGGATGCAAGATACGCAAATGACGTGGGTGGTGGACTGATCGGTGACGCATTCGACGCGCTGCGCTCGCTCAGGGTGACGGTGGTTCGACAAGCTCACCACAAGTTTCTTTGTGGAACCGTCAGAGCGGTGTGCGGGTGTATCCCATCGGTCTGGGAGCGGTGGGAATCGAGCCGGCCACAGACTGAAGTCTGTGCTACTTAGGCGGGGGCACGGCATGCCGTGCCCCTACACAGCAATAGAGCAAAGCGGCGTCGAGCCGCCGCACTCCATAATTGCGCTCAGGACAGGCGGGATGACAGAAAAATGGGGGGCGCTAGACGCTGAGGGCGCGATAGCCGAAACGGCCGATCATCCATCCTCCGCGTTTGAAGGCGCGGGCGTGGAGCAGGGGGAAATCCAGAGCGTCGGCAAGGCGGTCCATGGTGGAGAACAGGAAGCAGACATAGATGAGCTCGCGCAGGGCGCCGGGGCTGATGCCGGCGGCGCGGGCGGCGGCAACGTCGGCGGGAGCGACTTCCTCCGGCGTGAGCGTGAGCTTTTCGAGGAAAGCGAGAGCGGCGCGCAGCCGCGGAGCAACGGCGGCGGTGCGCCAATCGGACAGCGCAGCTTTCACCGCCGCGTCGTTTCCCATCCTGTGCACCGCGACCGCGGTGTGCGAAGCAATTCAAAAATGGCATCGGTTGAGGGTGGAGACGAAGGCGGCGAAAATCTCGATCTCCGCCACGGCCCATTCGCGGGCCTGGCGCATACCCTCCTGAAAGCAGCGGGCCAGACGCTTGCCGCAGAAATCCCGGCGATGAGACAAAGCCAGCCGTTCCCAGCCCTCACGGGCTGGGCTAACTCCTGGCGCACCTACGGCGCTTAAGTAGTTACGGATTGAGGGGCGACGGAGCCGCGGAGGCCGAGGGAGTCAGCGGCTTCGCGCATGGCGGCGATGCAGAAGGCGATGTGCTCTTCGAGGGGAAGGCCGAGTTCCTCAGCGCCCCTGCGGACGTCTTCGCGGGAGACGCCGCGGGCGAAGGCTTTGTCCTTGAGGCGCTTGAGGACGGAGCTGACTTCGAGGTCGAGGATGGATTTCGACGGGCGGACGTAGGAGCAGGCGGAGAGGAATCCGGCCAGTTCGTCGCAGGCGAAGAGCGTGTGTTCGAGCGCGGAGAGGCGCGGGATTCCGGTGTAGTCGGCGTGAGAGAGGATGGCGCGGATCATCTCTTCGGGGTAGCCGCGCTCGCGGAGAATCTTTGCGCCTTCCGCGGGATGCTCCTGGTCCGGCGAGTGGGCGTCGTTGGGCCAGCGTTCGTAGTCGAAATCGTGGAGCAGAGCGGCGAGGCTCCAGAGTTGCTCGTCCGCGCCGTTTTTTCGGGCGTAGGCGCGGACGCAGGCTTCCACGGCAAGAGCGTGTTTGCGGAGATTCTCTGACTGCGTGTATTCGCAGAGGAGTTTCCAGGCATCATCGCGGGTGGACATCCGGTTCTCCTGAATCGAGGGAGAAAGACACAAAGATAGCAGAAGATGGCCGTCTTCCCGGCGGGAATCAGCAGGATGGAGACTGAGCGGAAGGCGGCCGCTCCATGAAAAGACGGAGTCGCCGGCGGGCACGACAGAAGATTTTTCGGGCGGAGTTGCCTCGGCAGAGAACGAAACCGTTGCCTCAAAGACGATCCGGAGGCTGAGAACGCACCACAAGACTTGTGGGAGTGCGAGCGGAGAGGCACAACAGATCGTGGAAAAAAAACGCTTTCGGGGAGCACCTGTCCGCGAGTACGGGCGAATTCGCGGCGTAGAAGAAGTCTCCGGCGCGGTGACGCGGCAAAAGATTCTCAAGAATCTTCTTGACAGAAAATGGCACTCTGGGAGATAGTCCGGCTGCGCCAGTTTCTGCCTTCCCCAGAACGCCCGACGTTTCTCCCCTATCCGCACGCCGGACTAGAGTCAGCAAGGAGCACCGGTGTCGGCACAAAACGAAACGATGAACACGCTGGACCTCGATCGGGAAGTAATACGCTGCAAGACCTGCGGGCTCGTGCAATATCGGACGCGCACGGGTAACTGCCGGAGATGTGTGCGTGCTCTTCCTCAACGGCTGGAGTTTTTGATCCCGCCTTCGGCACCGCCGGAGGAGGCAGCCGCCGAACCTGCCGAGGAGAAGTTGGTGAACCAGGAGACCGTCGAGAACATCGGCCAGCGCATCCGGCAATTGCGCGAATCGCGCGGGATGACGCAGAGCCAGTTGCAGGCGCACTCGAAGGTTTCCCGGTCGTATCTCTCGCGGATCGAGAGCGGGCAGATGACACCCAGCCTCGGGACGCTGGAGAAAATCTCCGAAGCGCTGAGCGTCGGGCTAAACCGCTTCTTCATTCCCGAATCCGACGGCGAGGCGCTGCTGGAGGATCCGTTCATCCAGGGGCTCCGGCCGTTCCTCCGGCAGCTCGACTGGGAACAGTGGCAGTCCATCCTGAAGCGCTTACAGGCGATCAGCGACCACGTGACAGCGGGGCCCGTCAATCTCCGCCCTATCGGTAACCCGGCGCGGCTTTCTCCGGCGGCGTCGGGGAGCGCGCAAAACGGACATTCTGTTGTTCACGCGAGCGGCCACGGCAATAGCCACCTCCACAACCAACTGAATCCTCCAGCGGCGGCGCAACTGCACGGCCCCGCGCAGGGCGGGTATCTGCGCCGGCCGGGAGCGCCGGCATCCTCAAGGCCGCTGGCTCGGTAGTTTCGAAAGCAGGCCGGAGTTTTTGCGGCGCGTGGTGCTCGCAACGAGCGCACGCGCCGTTTTTCTTTTGCCGGGAGAAATTTGCGGCGCGACCTTGCGCTGAGAGCAGGGCGGAGGGTGACTATTCCCGAACGACGCTGACCTTTGCCGCGGGAACCTCGAGGCGCATCAGGCGGTGATCCGCATCGAGGAAGAGGAGGACTTCGAGGTCCGCGGTGGAGACGCGGAGCCCCTCGTAGGACTTGCCTTCCGCAACCTTCGAGCCGGTGGATTCCACGGTGATGGATCCCGGCGTGAGGTCCTGCGGGATCAAAACGGGGAAAGTTTGCACGCCGCCCTTCGACCAATCATAGATGCGCGCCAGAACCGCGTAGTGGTGATAGAGATTGTTGTCGAGGATGGCGATCTTCGACGTGCCGAAGGTGATGTCTTGTTCGAAGGGGCGGGCGCCCTGCATTTCCAGGGTGATTTTGGCGACGCCGTTTTCGAAGAGAATGTGCGCGCCGTTCTTTTTTTCTGCCTGGGTAGTCCATTCGTAAGCCTGCGGCGCGCCGTCAGGCTGCAAGCGCATCGTCGCGGAAACGTGCACCGGTGCAGCCTTGGGTGCCTTGATCTCGACCGAGCCACGGGCCACCCAGCTGCCACCGGCCGGGGAGAGCTCAAACTCTTCGCTCGCGACGGGCTGCCCCTGGGCAAAGACCTTGAATTTTCCCTTGTCCGCCAGAAAGACCCCGGCCGGCGCGGGAACAGGCTTTTTCTGTGCCGCGCTGCGCGAGGGCGGCGCCTGCAGGGAAAGGCCGGCGGCGCCGAGGGCGAAAAGGACGGCGGCCGGGAGCCAGTTTCGGAGGACGCGTGACTTCATGTTTTGCCCCTTCCCCGCACAGGCGGCGCGCATCGATCAGGACGTCCGCGGCTCGACAATCAAGTGCGCTCCGGCGCCCGGCTTGACGATTCCGAGGCGCAGGATCTCGGCGACCACGGCGGCGGGCTCGCCCGAGCTGTCCACGCGATAGTCGGCTCTCTGGTAGGACGGGAGCCGCTGCGCGTAGAGCACGCGGAAACTGGCCTCGTCGCGGAAGAGCGGCCGATCGGTCATCGTCAGGCAGCGCGCGAAAAGAGAGTCGAGCGGGCAATCGAGCCAGATGACGGGCACGCCCGCCGCGCGGAACAGCTCGAAATTTGCGGGCTGAGCGTAAGTGCCGCCGCCGAGGGCGAGGACAGTGGGCTCGCGGCTCTCGACGGCGCGGCCCAGAGCTGCCCGCAACTGTTCGCTCTCCATCTGACGAAAGCCCGGCTCGCCGAACCGCTCGAAAATCTCGGGGATGCGCAGGCCGGCGGCTTCTTCGATACGCTCATCGAGGTCGGTGAAGCGCCAGGCGAGCTGGCGGGCAAGCAGAGCACCGACCGTTGTCTTGCCGGAGCCCATGAACCCGGCGAGGCAGACGACCGAGGTGCGGCCGTTCGGGCCGCGAGGAGAAGGAGGCTGCATTCGCGTTCGAGCGCGGAAAAACTAATCGCGCTTTCGGATGCGGATTGTACCACTGAACGAAGAGAGGTTGACCTGCGCGAGGCCGGCGTTGACGCTGCCGGTAAGGCTCTTCGCGAGCTTCGACGAGAGACGCTTCAGGCCGTGGGTATCGGGCTTGAGGAAAGTCTGGGCCCGGGCATCCATGTCCACGGTGCCGGTGGTGGTCTGCGCCTTGAGGTCGAAGGAGTCGTTTCCGGAGAAGCGCACCTCGACCAGGCCCATGCCGCTCTTCATGGTGTAGAGGCCCGAATGGAGGAAATCGCCGTCGTAGAGAATGTTGCCCTTGGTGGTGACGACATTGAGATTGCTGAGCTGCGGCTGGAGGAACTGGGCGCTGCCGCTGATGGAAGTGAAGTTGAGTTTGCCCGCGCACTGCGTGCAGACCAGCGAGCCGCCGACGGTCTTTACGATGATGTAGCCGGAGATTTCCTTGAGGTGCACGTCGCCGGCCACCGATTCCAGCGTCATGTCGCCGTAAACCTGTTCGACGTAGATCGTGCCCATGTTGGTGGTGTGAATCTCGAGCTCGGTCTCTTCGGGGACGGTGATGTCGAAGTTTATTTCGAGCTCGGCGGGCTTGGCATTCCTGTCGAGGACCGTTGTGGTGAGAGCGATGCGGCTGGCGGCCTGCTCCATCTCCACGGTGATCTTGTCGGAGGCCTGATTGGCCGCAATGACGACTTCCGGATTCTTCCAGGACTTCACTTCAATGCGGCCGTTTCCGGCATTCTGGATGGTGACGACGGGGCGGCTGGCCACGGCGAAGTGCTTTTCGATGCGCCCGCCGGCGGCAAAGACCGGGGTGGAGCAGAACAGAATTGCCGCAGCCCCGAGAAGGGGCAGGGCCGACGAATAAGCTGTATGCGATCGCATGCTAGTCTCCGTTTCCATTACGTTCCATCATCGCAGAGAGCACGTCCGCTTTCTGCTGATAGGCACCGGAAAGATAATCGCGCGCGATTTCGTCGCCCGGTTCCTGCCGGACGCGCAGTTCGCAGTCCGCGATGAATTTGTTCACGATATCGAGATTGTCCCGCAGGGAAGCGTCCACGGGGGATGGGGTATTCCCGGCGGGCGCAGAGCGCGACACTCTTTTTTCCTGCGTCGAGAGCATGGCCGCCGTCTCCGCGTAGGCGGGCGGAACGCTAAATGGCGGTGCGGGGATCTGATACAGCTCCAACGCCGCGGCGACAGCGAGGGCGAGGCCGGCCGCAGCGGTAGCCAGCGTGCGGCTCCGCAGGAAGGCGGCGACGGACTCCCACGCGGAACCCCTCTCGCGCCCTCGCGACTCCCGGATGATCTTTTCCGTTACAAGCTGCGTTCGCAACGAAACCCAGAGGCGTTCCGGCGGCTCAGCTTCTGCCGGAAATCCGCGCGCCGTATCCGCAATGGCGGCAAAATCCGCCAGCAGGTTCCGGCAGGCACCGCATTCCGCCAGATGCACCCGCGCTGCTTCGGGAAGCGGGTCCAGGCCATCCTGCTCGACCACTCGTTCCAACTCTTTACACTTCATCTTGCCTTGCTCCGCCGAGGCGGCGCTGGGGGCCACCCGGCAACATCCCAGACATCTGAAATCTCGAGCCGAGGAGCCCGGTCAAGCGGCCCCTATCTTAACGCTCAGTCGCTGCGGGAAGATTGCGACTTTGTCTCCTGTTGCTCCTTGCGGACTTGCCGCGCCTGGTCCCGCAGTTGTTCCTTCAAGAGTTCCCGCAGGCGGGTCCGCGCTTTGTGCAACTGCGACTTCGAATTGCCCACCGAACAATCCATTATCTCCGCGATTTCGTTGTGTTCGTATCCCTGAATGTCGTGCAGCACGAACACCGTCCGGTACCCTGGCGGCAGCTTCTCGACCGACCTTTGCAAATTGACCCGGTCCACTGCTCCACTCAACCTCAAATCCGGAGCCCCAATATCCTTCCGCGGCCCGCCGGCCTCTTCGTCCGGCTCGGTCAGCTCCTCCAGCGAAGTGGCGGGAAGAGACTTTTTTCGCAGCCGCATCAGGACGACGTTGACCGTCATGCGGTGCAGCCACGTGGAAAACGCCGATTCACCACGGAAGGTTCCGATCTTTCGAAAGAGCTGGAGAAAAGCCTCCTGGGCCAGATCTTCCGCGTCGGCCGGATTGCTAACCATTCGCAAGCACAGGGCATAAACGCGGCGGCTATGCAATCCGTAGAGATACTCAAAGGCGACGCCATCGCCGCGTTGTGCCAGGCGAATGGCCTCCGCTTCCGTCAACGAACCGGGCTCAGTTGGTCGGTTTCGGGCCAACGGTCCAAGTCGCGGCACGTCCAGTCCATGCGATGCGCCGCCTCCTTCCAGAGTTGTCCCGCCCCGGCTGGCATCTTCTCCCGGTAAACACCGGGGAAGCAACCAAGCTGGCTGGCAGCCGGACGTGAAAGCGGAACCGGCCGCGAGTCGAGCGGTGCAGTTATTTTCCCGCGAATAGAGCTGGACGTCTATGACGGATGTCGCGCGCCGGGACCTTAGGCGGGGCGGCAGGGGAGGGCTTCCGGCGCGCCTCCCGCTCGAAATCGCCCACCTCTTCCTCGGGCAGAACATGGAGGAACGATTTGAGCAGGACAATGGTCTCGCGCAGGCAGGTGTTCAGGTCGTAATGCAGCGTGTCCAAGGAAAGCCAGGTCTCACCGGGGTCAATAGACGTTCCGTCCCTCACTTCTTCCAGCGACGCGCTAAGATCTTTTTGCAAATCCTCGACCATCTCCCGAAGAACGTGAATCTTATGGAGGAACTGGGAACGTTGGGAGAGGAGAATCCGGCAAAGCAGTGAACTCATCCGGGCGGCGCGGAGGGAACGAGTACAGCGAAAATTGGCGGGGTCCAGAGGGGATGTGTTCGGCGTCGTGCCGTAGTGCCTGGCGTGAGAGCCAAGGGCGCGGAGCAAGGCGATCAGTGGATCGGAAAGGAGGCAACTCACATCAGCGGTGACGGTCGCGGCTTGCCTGGACTTGCCGAGCAGGCCCGCGTCTCGCAAGGCCATCGCCTCATTGAGCGACACGCTGAGCATCGCGTAGGCAGTTTCAAATTGCTGCACGAATCCGGAGAAGACACGGGACTTGTCTTCGGGCAGCCAAGCGCGCCAATCTTCACTTACAGAAGACCGGCCACGCAGGGAGTGGGTGCGATATCGCAATAGGGACTCCCCGGGGGGAAGGCGGGGAGTATACCAGAGGACACCCCTCCGGCGCACGGAAGGAATGTTTGAAGCCCGGGGATAGCCTCGCTATACTGCCGTTCCACGATTGCGAAAGGAACGGACTTGCAATTCGAGCCGCTCGACCAGTTTCAACAGCGCCAGAAAAAGCTTGAAGAGATCAGGGCCCTCGGCTACGAGCCCTTCCCGCACGAATTTCGCTGGACGGAGACGCCGGCGGCGCTCGTCGAAGCTTTCGGCGAAACGCCCGCAGCGAAACTTGAATCCCCGCGGCGCGAGGTACGGGTCGCCGGACGCCTCGTATCGTACCGGCTGATGGGGAAGGCGGGGTTCGCCCACATCCAGGGTTCGGGAAAACGCATCCAGATCTACGTGAAGCTTGACGCAGTGGGCGAGCGCGGCTTCAAGCTCTTCCAACTGCTCGATCTCGGCGACAGCATCGGCGTGGCCGGCCACCTGTTCCGCACGAAAACCAACGAGCTTTCGATCCGGGTCGAGGAGTTGTTCTTCCTAAATAAGGCGCTCCTCCCGTTGCCGGAGAAGTGGCACGGCCTGACCGACGTGGAAATCCGCTACCGCCAGCGATACCTGGACCTGATCGCGAACGAAAAGGCGCGGCAAGTGTTTACCGCGCGGGCGCAGATCATCCGCGAAATCCGGCGCTTCTTTGATGCGCGGGGCTATATCGAAGTCGAAACGCCGATGATGCATCCGATTGCGGGAGGTGCTGCTGCGCGGCCCTTTATCACCCATCACAAGACACTGGACATCGATCTTTACCTGCGCATCGCGCCGGAGCTGTACCTGAAGCGGCTGACCGTGGGAGGCCTCGACCGCGTCTACGAGATCAACCGGAATTTCCGGAATGAAGGGATCTCGACCCAACACAATCCCGAATTTACGATGCTCGAATTCTACGAGGCTTACAGCAACTATCACGATTTCATGGGGCTGACCGAAGAGCTCCTGGGATTGCTGGCGAAGAGCGTGACCGGGTCAACGACCGTGCGCTTTGGCGAGTTCGCGCTGGATTTTTCGCGGTTTCAGAAGCTCAGCATGCGGGAAGCCATTGCCAAGTACTGGCCCGACGGCGCCGGCCCCGCTCCCACGCCGGCGGAGCTTGCGGCGGCGGGCGGGCCCCGCGCGGTGGCCGAGCGCTACAATCCATGGGCTTCGCGCGCTGGCCGCGAAAAAATCTCCGTGAAAGGCGCAGCCAGTGACGGTGTCTGGACCGGATTGCTTTTCGAAGCCGTGGCCGAAGAGCATCTCATCCAGCCCACGCTGCTCTATGATTTTCCCACCGACATTTCCCCTTTATCGAAGCAGAAACCGGAAGACCCCTCGCTCACCGAGCGATTCGAGGTATTCGCGGGTGGATTAGAAATCGGCAACGCTTTTTCGGAATTGAATGATCCCGCCGAGCAGGAAAAACGTTTTCTTGCCCAAATGGCGCGGGGCGGAGACGAAGTTCCCAAGCAACTCGATGTGGACTACATCCGCGCGCTCTGTCATGGCATGCCGCCCACGGCGGGCATGGGGATCGGCGTTGACCGGCTGACCATGCTCTTAACCGACTCCCATTCGATCCGCGACGTCATTCTCTTTCCCCTGCTCCGCCCGGAAGCGAAAGGCGGCGATTCCGCGGGCGAGAAAGCTTAACGGGCGATCCGGTCATGCAATTTGAATGGTTCGTAGCGCGGCGGTACCTCCGGTCGCCGTACCGGCCCGCGGTGCTGCGCCTGGTGACGGCGTTTTCGGTGCTGGGAGTCACCGCCGGAGTGGCGACGCTGGTGATCGCGCTGGCCATGAACACGGGTTTTCGTGAAACCCTGCAGGACCGCCTCCTCGGCGTCACACCGCACGTTTCCCTGACGCGGCCGGGTTCCGGCGGAATCCGCGATTACGAAGCGTTGGCCGCAAGGCTGGCTGCCATCCCCGATGTGCGGTGGGTCACGCCCGCGGTCTACCAGACCGTCTTGCTGTCGTTTGGGGGCGAGGCGCGCGGCGTCGTGGCCAAAGGGGTGGACCCGGAGCGGGAGCGGAGGTTCGACGAAGCGCTGCAGCGCGTGGTTGCGGGGCGCGCCGATTTTTCGCCCGACGCCGACGGGATTGACGCCCTGCTCGTCGGCAAGCAGATAGCCGCCGAGTGGAAGCTCTCTGCCGGCGACTACGTGACGTTGACGAGCCCGCAGGGCCGGCTGACGCCGTTCGGGTTGATTCCCCGGACGCGGCGTTTCCGTGTTGCGGGAGTTTTCGATAGCGGTTTCTACGATTATGACGAGAACTGGTGTTTTCTGACTCTTGCAGCGGCGCAGAATCTCTCCGGTGTGACGGACGCCGTGAACGTCATCGAGTTCAGGCTCACGCGGCCCGAGCGGGCGGGAGAGGTCGCGCGGCAGATCGAGCACGCCGCGGGCCCGGGCTACGCCGCGACAACCTGGACGGAAGAGAACAAGGCGCTATTTCGAGCCCTGCGCCTGGAGAAACTCGTCACGGCCATTTTCATCGGGCTCATCACGTTTGTGGCCGGTCTGAACATCCTCGTCGTTCTTTCCATGACCGTAACCGACAAAGCGAGGGATGTCGCCATCCTGATGGCGATGGGATCGCGGCGCGCGCAGATTCGCCGCATCTTTTTGTGGCAGGGGATTTCCATCGGCGCAGTCGGGACCCTGGCTGGTCTTCTTATCGGCTATGCCATCGCCTGGACGGCTGGCACGTATCATCTTATTCCGCTGGATCCGCAGGTCTATTCGGTCGCTTATGTACCTTTTCACCCGAGTGCGTGGGACGGCGCAGGGATTGCCGTTGTTGCGATGGGAATTTCCATCGGAGCGACGATACTTCCGGCGCGATCGGCATCGAAACTTCTTCCCGTAGAAATCCTGCGCTATGAGTGAGTTTCGATGGATCAGACTGGACAGGAGCGCAGCCAGTGAAGTCTTTGGGCACGCGATGGCAGGGTGAGGGATGCGGCAAAAGATGCGCTCCGCGACGCGGGGGCATCTAATGAATTGGAAGCGGCGCCAGGATTGAAAGCGATCGAGAAAACGAGCGGAGGGTGAGGCGGAGAAATGGGCGCAGGAGGCGAGAGCCGGGAGAAGAAGGGGCCGGGAGGAGTAACTTCCGCTCGCGGCCCCGCGCGCGTGATGCTCGAAGCTCGCGGCCTGCGCAAAGTGTACGGAAAGGGCGAGCGGACGCTCGAAATCCTGGCCGGGGTGAACCTCTCACTCCATGAAGGGGAAATGGCAGCGATTGTCGCGCCTTCCGGAGCCGGAAAAAGCACTCTACTCCATCTGCTGGCCGCGCTAGACACACCGACAAGCGGTGCAGTATACTTCGACTCGAAAGCAATCGAAACGGATGACGACGCGGCACTTGCAGCGTTTCGGAGTCGCGCCATCGGGTTCGTTTGGCAACGGCATCAATTGCTGCCTGATTTTACGGCTGCGGAAAACGTAGCCATGCCGCTGCTGGTGCGCGGCGAAGGGTTTGCCCGGGCGCTCGAGCTGGCGCAGGGGCTGCTCGAGGAAGTGGGCCTCGCGGACCGCGCGAGCCACCGGGCAGGGGAGCTTTCCGGCGGGGAACAGCAGCGCGCGGCGATCGCGAGGGCGCTCGTCACCGAGCCGTCCGTGCTGCTGGCGGATGAACCGACGGGAGATCTGGACGAGCAGAATGCTTGGGCCGTGTTCGATCTGCTGGTCCGGTTGCACCAAACGCACCGCCTGACGTCGCTGCTGGCGACGCATAATACGGCGATCGCGGCGCGATGCGACCGGGTCTTCGGGCTGGAGCACGGCGTTCTGCAAACTCGCACGGCTGCGGCCGCGGCGAGGGGAACCCGCGGGGGAGAATCGAGTTAATCGTGTTCGAGCGATACACGGAAAAAGCGCGTCGAGTGATTTTCTTTGCCCGGTACGAGGCGAGCCAGTACGGCAGCCCGTATATCGAGACCGAGCATCTGCTGCTCGGGCTGATGCGCGAAGACAAGGCTCTGGCCAACCGCTTTTTACGCCAACAAGGCTCGATCGAATCCATCCGGAAAGAGATTGAAGCGCGAATCACCATTCGCGAGCGCATCTCCACCTCGGTGGAAGTGCCGCTGAGCGCGGAGTGCAAGCGCATCCTCAACATGGCCTCGGAAGAGGCGGAGCGGCTGGGGCACAAGCACGTCGGGACCGAGCATCTCCTCCTGGGGATTCTGCGGGAAGAGAAGTGCTTCGGCGCGGAAATCCTGATGGAGCGCGGACTCCGTCTTTCCACGCTGCGGGAAGAGCTGGCGCGCACATCCGGCGAAAAGACGGCCGTGGCGCGGCCGAAAGAGACCTCGCTCCTGTCGGAATTCAGCCGCGACCTGACGCAAGCCGCGATGGATGGCGCGCTGGATCCGCTGGTGGGCCGCGAAGGCGAACTTGAGCGCGTGATTCAGATCCTCTGCCGGCGCACCAAGAACAACCCGGTGCTGATGGGAGAGCCGGGCGTCGGGAAAACGGCGATCGTCGAAGGGCTGGCGCAGCGCATCGCGGACAGCGATGTTCCGCCGTTCCTGGCGGACAAGCGCATCCTCTCGCTGGATCTTTCGCTGATCGTGGCTGGAACGAAGTACCGCGGCCAGTTCGAAGAGCGCCTCAAGACGATCATGAAGGAGCTGATGGAGAGCCAGAACGCCATCATCTTTATAGACGAGCTGCACACGCTGGTCGGCGCGGGCTCGGCGGAGGGCTCCCTCGATGCGGCGAACATCCTCAAGCCGGCGCTGTCGCGCGGCGAAATCCAGTGCATCGGTGCGACCACGCCGAGCGAATACCGCAAGTCGGTGGAGAAGGACCGCTCGCTCGAGCGCCGCTTCCAGGCCATCAAGGTTCCCGCGCCCACCGAGGAAGAGGCCATTCAAATTCTGAGCGGAGTGCGCGAACGGTACGAGAAATTCCACGCGGTCAGTTACACCGATGAAGCGCTCCGCTATGCGGTCTATCTCTCGAACCGTTATATTCCCGACCGGTTCCTCCCGGACAAGGCCATTGACCTGATCGACGAAGCCGGCGCGCGGGTGAAGCTGCGCCAGGCGAGCGTACCGGACGAGGTGGCGGAAGTGCAGAAGCGGGTGAAGTTCATCACGCACCGCATGGAGGCAGCCATCGCCGCGCACGAGTTCGAGAAGGCGCGGTTCTATTCCGAAGAAGAGCGCAAGGAGAAGGAAAGCCTGCGGGTGCTGCGCGAGCGCTACAAGCTGGACGACGCCTCGACGGGGATCGTGGCGCGCGACGACATCGAAGAGGTGGTGTCCCGCTGGACGGGCGTGGCCGTCACCTCGATCAAGGAAGACGAACAGCAGAAGCTGCTGCGCATCGAGCCGGAACTCCGCAAGCGGGTGATCAACCAGGAGAAAGCGATTACGGCTCTGGCGCGCGCCATCCGGCGCAGCCGTGCGGGTCTGAAGTCGCCGGCGCGACCCGTGGGATGCTTCCTGTTCCTCGGTCCGACGGGCGTCGGAAAGACGGAAGTCGCGCGACGGATGGCGGAGTTTCTGTTCGGCTCCGAAAAGTCTCTGGTCCGCTTCGACATGTCGGAGTTCATGGAGAAGCATTCCGTCTCGAAGCTGATCGGCGCGCCCCCGGGCTATGTGGGCTACGAAGAGGGCGGCCAGATGACGGAGCGCGTGCGGCGCACGCCGTACTCGGTGATCCTGTTCGACGAGATCGAGAAAGCGCACCCGGACGTATTCAACATCCTGCTGCAGGTGTTCGAAGACGGTCAGTTGACCGACGGCCTCGGAAATACAGTGGACTTCCGGAACACGATCATTATCATGACCTCGAATCTCGGCGCGCGCCATCTGCAAAAGCGCACCACGATCGGGTTCCAGGCCGGTGCGGAGGATGCCGCGCAAAAGACGCTGGACGATCTGGTAATGACCGAAGTGAAGCGCGCGTTCAACCCGGAGTTTTTGAACCGGCTGGACGAAGTGATTCTCTTCAACCCGCTGGGCGATGAGGATCTGCTGCGCATCATCGATCTGCTGGTGGGGCAGATGAACGACACGCTCATCCACCGGCAAGTTCAGTTGGTGCTGTTGCCGGAAGCACGGCAGTGGGTGCTGGAAAAGACGTGCGCGGACCGCAGTTACGGGGCGCGGCCGTTGCGACGGGCTCTGCAGAAGTACGTGGAGGATCCGCTCTCGGAAGCGCTGATCCAGGGTGGAATTCAGCGCCCCGCGACGTTGCAGGTCTACGTTGCGGGAGAGGGCTTGGCCTTCCGTCCTCTGGTCGAGGCAACCCCGGTAATCCATTAGCGAATCTGAATTTGCGCAGCCGCCCCGCACCGGGTGCGGCGGGAGAAGAGCACCTTGTGTTGGGGGCGCGCGGCGGTGATGACCTCATGGGCCGCTCATAGGAGAATCTCTTCGTCAGCCGGCGTATCCAGCGCCGTGGTCGTCCTCTTTCTGATTTGTTCCGGACCAGGAGCCGCGGGCCAGAGCCAATCCCAGGCGCCGCCGAAGTCCGCTTCCCCCTCCGGAGAATCCTCTTCCAAAAGAAAGCCTCGGACTCCCCGAAACGCCGCGAATCCAACCTATGCCTCTCCCGTCCAGCCCGATGCGGCGGATGTTTTTTCCCGAGGCGTTCCGGCCAGGGCCATTTCAGCGCAGGGCGCGCGACAAACGCCGGCGGGGGGATGGGTCGTGCAACGCATCGACTTCACCGGCAACCGGCGTATACGCACCGACACGCTCAGAGCGCGGATCTTTACGCGCGAGGGCGACGCTTACAACGAAGAGACGCTGAAGCGGGATTTTCAGGCGCTGTGGAACACCCAGTTCTTTGAAGACGTAAAGTTGCGGGTGGAGGACAGCCCGAATCGCGCCGACGCAAAGATCGTCATTTTCGACCTGAAAGAGCGGCCAACCATCCGCCGCATCCGCTACGAAGGGAACCACTCCGTATCCGAGTCGGACATTCTGGACCGGTTCAAGGAGCGAAAAGTCGGGCTCACGGTCGAAAGCCAGTTTGATCCAACGAAGATCAAGAAGGCGCAAGTGGTGCTGCGGGAGCTGTTGAGCGAGCATGGCCGGCAGTTTGCCAAGGTGACGCCGCAGTATGAGCGGATCGCATCGAGCAACGCCGTCATCCTGATCTTCAAGGTCGAAGAGGGGCCAAAGGTCAAGGTCGGCCGGGTCCATTTTCAGGGAAACAGGGCGTTCAGCGACCGGAAGCTGATCCGCACGATGCGCCACTCGCGCCCGTATGCCATCCCGCTTTACTTCAAGTACCTGAGCGTGATGTCCAAGACCTATGATCGCGAGAAGTTGAACGAGGACCTGGAAGTGGGGGTGCGCGGACTTTACCAGGACCACGGATACTTCAAAGTGCTGGTGAAGGACCCGATCATCGAAAATGTGGACGTAGACCGCGGCGGACTTCCTTTGCCGGTGCCCGGCCTGCGCAAGAAGCACGGCAAAGCGGTGAACCTCACGATCCCGATTGAAGAGGGCGAACGGTACCGGATGGGCAAGCTGAACATTATCAGCGCCGACCCCGAAAAGGCGCTCTCTTTGAAGGTCGAGCCGTTGAAGGCCGTGTTTCCGCTGAAGCCGGGCGACATTTTTGCCGTGGGCAAGGTACGCAAGTCGCTCGAAGAGTACCGCAAGATCTACGGCGAATACGGTTTTATTGACTTCACCGCGGAGCCGGACACGGAGATCGACGAGGATGCAAAGCGCATCAACCTGACTCTGCGGTTCAACGAAGAGAAGCAGTACAACGTGCGCCGGATCGACTTCACCGGCAACACGACGACCCGCGACAAGGTGATTCGCCGCGAAGTGCTCGTGGTGGAAGGCGACATCTTCAACCAGCGCGCCTGGGAAGTCAGCATCCTGCGGCTGAACCAGCTCGACTATTTCGAGCGGATCAAACCGGAGAACGCCGAATTTGCGCGCAACACCAAGGAAGGCACGGTGGACATCAACCTAAAGGTGAAGGAGAAGGGGAAGCAGTCCATCGGCATGCAGGGGGGCGTGAGCGGGCTCGCCGGCAGCTTCATTGGCTTGACCTACCAGACCAATAATTTTCTGGGATTGGGCGAGACGCTTACCTTTTCGGCGCAATTCGGCGACCGCCAGCGGAGTTTCGTGTTCGGCTTCACCCAGCCGTACTTGTTCGACCGGCCGATCTCCACCGGGTTCACCCTGTATTCGAGCCGCTACAGTTTCAACCAGCAGCGGGAAGCGTCCATAGCGCTGGGCCAGAATGTCAACCTGAATCCTCAGAACATCCTGAATTACAACCAGAACAGCACGGGCTTCACGCTTTTTGCGAGCTACCCGATCCGGCGTTTTTCCTTCACCCGCATCGGCGTCTCCTATGGTCTTTCCAAGACGAACATCACGACATTCAACAATGCTTCACAGTTGCTCTTCGAGACCCTCCAGTTCCGGAACTTTGCCGGCCCCGCCGCCCTGACCGGCATCCTCTCAAGCACAATTACGCCGACGCTCACCTACAACACGATCAACCATCCGATCAACCCCACCGGTGGAAAGAGCATTTTCTATTCTTTCAGTTTTCAGGGCGGCCCGATCGGCGGCAACGTCAACGCCATCACCAACGTAGTCCAATACACGAAATTCCGGCAGATCAACAAGAAGCGCAACGTGCTGGGCTACCGCCTCCAAGCTTCCTACATCAGAAGCTTCGGGGGCCTCGAGCTGCCGCCCTTCAGCCGCTTCTACATGGGCGGTGAGGACACGGTGCGCGGTTTCGACATTCGCGCCGTCTCGCCCGTGACGTTCATTCCGGTCAGGGTCTCTCAGCCGTTTAATTTCTTTGACCCCACGACTCTGGATGCTTCCGGAAACCCGCGCTTGCGGACGCTCCAGATCCCGATACTCACTTACCAGACGACGTTCCCCGGAGGGGACCTGCAGGGGGTCGGCAACCTGGAGTACCGGATTCCGATTATGGGCCCGGTCAGCGTGTCGCTCTTCCTGGATGCCGGGACAAACGGCATCTCCCGGCGCAGCGGCCTGCTGCTCAACTCCAGCGGCCTTCAGGACCTGCAGACTACTTTTCCGGGGGCCAATCTGAAAGCCCAGCTCCCGCTGGCGCACGGAACAAATTTCAAGCTGCGAACCTCCACCGGAGCTGAACTTGTGGTCCAGTTGCCCATCGTGCAGGCGCCGTTCCGGCTCTACTATGCCTACAACGTGAACCGGCTGCGGCAACAGCTCGTGGCGCCGGACAATACCTTCAATCAGGACACGATAAACAATTTGAAGAATTCCTTGCCCCCGGGTGTGTTCGACAATCAGATTCATCCGCAGTTACTCAACCTCCAGAATAATCCCGGGCGGCTGAATTTCTTTGAGCCGACTCATGTGTTCCGGTTCACGATCAGCCGGACGTTCTAGAGGAAAGCTTTGGTGAAGAGGGCCTGGGCACGCAGGAGAGAGAGTTCGACGGACGCGGAACAACCGCGGTACACAATGGAGCGGGGGAGGCGAGTGGAATGAAGTCGCGGAAATGCTGGAAACGTATCGCGGGAGCGCTGGCAGCGGCCTGCCTGCTGTTCTCCGGTTGTGGGTCGTCGGGCAGCTCGACGAAAGTCACTGTCGCGCTGAATGCCACGGTCCTCAATCTGCTCGTGAATCAGACCTTCCTGTTCTCCGCAGTGGTCACGGGCGCGACGGATACTTCAGTGACGTACACGCTGACATCCGTGCCAACTCCACCCCCGGGCACAACGAATCCCCCTGCCGGGACGCCGACGGCCTGCAGTCCCGGCTGCGGAACCCTGACCGGCGCGGACAAGACTTCGGTGACCTACACCGCGCCGGCAACCGTTCCGAACCCCGCTCAGACAATCACGCTGACGGCCACGGCGACCGCCGATAGCAAGGCGACCGCGAAGGCTGGAATTGGGGTCAGCTCCGGCATCACGGTGACTGTGAAACCCGGGACGGCCACGATCGGCACGAATGAAACCTTTAAGTTTCAGGCGGTTCTGACGAACGACGCCACGCCGAACGACGTGAACTGGACGGTGAAAGAAACGAGCGCCGGCACGGTGGATGCCTCGGGTCTGTACTCAGCGCCGGCAGCGATTCCGAATCCCGCAACGGCCACGGTGATCGCGACATCGAAGCTCGACCCGAACCAGACGGGCAGCGCAACGGTCACCATTGTGACCGCCGCGGCGTCTGTATTCACCGGAATCACCCCGACGGTAGCGCCGCAAGGCGGAATCTTTCAGGACATCTACCTGCTGGCCACCAATGTGCGCTCAACCTCGACGGTGTGCTTTGGCGGCCCTTGCACTAACCCGCCCAACGTCGTGCCGGCCACGCAGATCAAGGTCGTGAACGCGTCGCTGGTCCGGCTCCGGCTTAACGAGGCGCAACTAGGAGCTGCCGGCAGCTTCCCCATTACAATCAATGGCGCGACGGGCGGGCCGTTCAACGTGCAAATCAACCCGGTGCGACCGGGGCTTATCGCTACCATTCCAGACAGTACGCTGCAAAACGCCAACTCGGGCCAACTCATAATGAACGGCGGTTTCTTTGGTCCTGGGTCCAGCCCCGTCGTGACGGCGCGATTCAACGGCGACAATCCGGGCGTCATCGCGTCCTCGAATTCGCGGCAGATTCTGATGAATCTCGCCAGTGGCGACGTGGGCGTGCCCGGGTTGTATTCCGTTTCCGCCTCGAACAGCGCCGCGGCGGAACCGGAGGCCGCCGGCAACTTCGCCGTCCAGCCCGATCCCTCAACAAATGGCCCGGGTGTGCCGACGCTTGTTGCACTGGGTGGCGGCACGGGCCCGACGGCCATCGCGATGGACACAACCCTCGGGATCGCCATTGTGGCTAACACGGGAAATAACACGGTACAGCGGTTGAAATTCACCGGCTCGACTCTGGCTCTTCTAGGGGGCCAAATTGGCGTCGGTGGATCGCCGACAGGAGTGGCCGTGGATGAGGAGCGGCACATCGCCGCGGTGGCAGTCTCCTCGGCCAAGAACATCAAGATCGTGGACTTGAACACAGGATTGATCAATGGGACGGTGGACGTGAGTTCGGTGACCACGCAGCCTCCGTTCTCCGTGGGTCTTGATCCCACGACGGGATTGGGCATCGTGGCGTTTTCCAGGTCCAATATCGGCGCCATCTTCAACGCCGATGGGGCCGCGGCCCCCACGTGTCTTTTCGGGACCCCGCCCTACTGCGTCACCGGCGTGATGACGCTCGGCACCGGCGACAGCCCTCAGATCGCCATGCATCCGCGCCTGCGCTGGGCCTACGTTACTCCGGGCGGTACGACAGGCCTAATGACTGTAGTGGATATGGGCGTGCCGCAGCATCAGGCAGCCATTGCCGCAGCTCCATCCGGAGCGACCCGCAAAAACAATGTCGTCACAATTGTAACGACCACGAACCACAATCTGAATGTGGTCAATCCCGCCACTGTGCTGATCAGCGGCGTTGCGGATGGGAGCTTCGACGGTTCGTTCGCGGTCACTTCCGTGATTGACTCGAAAACGTTTACCTACTCTCAGACAGCGTCCGACGCGACAAGCGGCGGTGGATCTGTGGACTTTTCCAACTCGCTGCTGACGTTTACCATTTCTTCGAGCATCCGGGGAATAGCCATCAACCGGCAAACCGGAAAGGCGATTCTCGCGGACCCCGGTTCCAATTTTCCGTCCATCCTCAGCACGCAGGACCAAACCAGCGTGTCGATTAACGTCCAGCACCCGACAACGGGGGCCGGCTTCCAGCCGTTTACGAACGTGGCGGTCGTGGTAAAGCCGGGTAGCGTGGGCGCGTCCGGAGTCGACACGATTACACTTCTGGATCCGACGGACACTTCGCATGTCAGCGGCCCCCCGCAAGGTGTGCTGGCGGAGATTCCTACCGGCGGCGTGAACTCCGTTGCCGTCGCCGTCGATCCGGCGACCAACCAGGCGATCGTTGTGAATTCCGGAAGTGATAATCTCAGCGTGATCTCCCTGAGCAGCACGAATCCTGTCCTAGCCGTTCGCACGCCACAGATTTCCGAAGTGCGCATCCCGCTGGCCCGGCGGCTTTTCTCGCAGGGGACCTCATTCTCTTCCACCACTCCGGCCGCGGACCTGCCGGTAAAAATCTTCGGCACCGGCTTCGCCGCGGGTGCGCAGGTACGGTTGGACGGGTCCGCAGGGCTCGCCGGAGCGACGGTCGTCAACAGCCGGGAGATTGATGTGACCATTCCGGCGGCTTCCTTCCTTACCGCGCCCCGGGCGTTTGCCCTGGATGTCGTCCAGGGAGGCATCTTCTCCAACGTGACGGATTTTACCGTGGTGGAGTCCGTGGACTTGAGCGGAGCGTGCACCACTGGCACGTCCGGGCCGCCACAACCGTCTGCGCTGGCCGTTGACGACACGTTGGACTTGGCGGTCGTCGCCAACATCGGATGCAACAACATTTCTATCATCGAATTGAACACCGGCATCCTCCGCCCGTCCATCGCCGTGGGCACGGCGCCGGCCGGCGTCGCGGTCATTCCGCGCCTCAGTCTGGGAGTGGTGACGAACAGCAACGTTAACCTTTCGACTGGGAATTCCAACGGTGTCGGCACAGTGTCCATCGTCGATCTCGTAGCGAACACTGTGAAGTCGTCGCCAGGGGTCGGCACGATACCCTTGGGGGTGGCCATCAATCAGGATAGGGGATTGGCCTACGTGGTGAACGCCGGATCGAATACGCTCAGTGCTATCGATTTGACGGTGGCCCCTCCTACGGTGACGACGGGCGCTACCGATCAACACCCGATTTCCATCGCTGTCGACCCCGACCGGCAGGTCGCCGTGGTTGGGGCCCTCAACGTGACCGCGACCTTAACCACGGGCATCCTCGACGTGATAGACGTCTCCTCCACCACCGGTGCCGTGGGGGCGATAAAAACCAGGATTGGCGTCGCGTCACTCCCCACGGGCGTGGTTTTTGACCCTGTGAATGCGCAGTTTTATGCGGTGTCCAGTCTAACCAATGCGTTTCTGAGCGTGAATCCGGATACGGGGGCGGCGGCGAACGTGCGCGTGGGCGTCAATCCCACTTCGCTCGCGTACAACTACCACACGGGGACGCTGGTGACGGTGAACTCCGCGAGCAACACGATTTCGTTCGTTGACGCGCAATCCCTGCAGACGCGGGCGACCATCGGTTTGGGAACTCCTCCGCTGGCCACCCCGCTCAACAATCCGCAATTTGCCGTGGCGATCCACCCCAGAAAGAATCTGGCGGTGATTTCGGATTCGTCCAATAACCGCGTTCTGTTGTTCCCAGTGCTCCGGTAGGGGCCCGCGGCAGGAGTCTCTGGCCGCCCGCAGACAACGCGGCGGCTCGGAGGCGCATCGGATGGCCAGCAGGGTAAGGGACGCGATTCTGGCCGGGGTGTTGGCCATTTTCCGTTGCCCGCGCAAGCGCGGCTCGGCTATACTGCCTACTTTGCGCGGAGTCGCCAGGGCGCGCCGGAATCTTTTCATCAGTCTCAAGCCGAAGGAAATTTGGCACACAAGGAGAGAAACGTGAGAGTAAAAACGATGGTACGGACGGCCGCCCCGTTCGCGGCGTGCATCTTCTGCGCGGCCGCCGCCCTGGCGCAGGGAACCTCAGCGCCAAACTCCGCCACGCCGGCGCCGAAGGTCGCGGTGATCAATATCCGGCAGGCAATCGTGAGCACGGCGGAGGGGAAACAGACCTCGGCGGAATTGCAGTCGCAGTTTGCCGCCCGCCAGAACGAACTTGAGAACTTGAACAAGCAGATCAGCGATTTGCAGCAGCGTCTGACCGCGGGCGACCGGACGCTCAGCGACGATGAAAAAGCGCGGTTGACGCAACAGGGACAGAGGATGACCACGCAGCTCGACCGCAAGAAAACCGAGTATCAGGAGGACCTGAACAACGCGCAAGGTGACGCGATCGACCGCATCGGGCGAAAAATGCTGGACGTGATCAACCGCTACGCGCGGGAAAACGGTTTCGTTGTCGTGTTCAATAGTGCCACGGAGAACTCACCCGTCCTCTACAACGCCCCCCAGTCGGACATCACGCAAGACATCATCCGGCTCTACGATCAAGCGTACCCGGTGAAGGCGGGCGCAACCGCTCCGGCGAAGCCGAAGCCTCCGGCGCAGCAAAAGCCTCAGCCGCGATAAGCGCCTGATCCATAATCTTAGACTGGCAGGGCCTTCCGGCATTTCCGGCGGGCCCTTTTGCTTTCTCCCGCGCCGCCGGAGCGGCATCTTCCTCGTTTTTTCTGTTGGCGTGAGCTACTCGAAAAGGTCGGGTTGTTCTCTGGTGATCCGCTGCCACAGCGGTTGGAATTGGAACCAGCCCGCTTCGTGAGTCCCGACCACTTGGCGGGTCGCCAGGGCGCTCTCGCGGTTGATCGGCACCGGCTTTCCGGCCGCTTCGGCCATCAATTGCGCCTGGCAGCTGCGCTCCATGGTAATGAACCACCAGGCGGCCTCGTCCACGGTACGGCCAACGGTGAGCAGGCCGTGATTCCGCAAAATAGCCGCCTTGTGGTTTCCAAGCGTCTTGGCGATGCGCTCGCCTTCGGAAGTCTCGTAAACGACTCCGGTGAAATCGTCGAAGACGACATGATCTTCAAAAAATGCGCAAGCATCCTGTGTGATGGGGTCGAGCAGGCGTCCGAGCGAAGACCACGTCTTGCCGTAGAGGGAATGGGCATGTGCCGCGGCGATAACATCCGGGCGGGCGCGATGGATCTGCGAGTGAATGGCGAACGCCGCGCCGTTGAGGGGGTGGCGGCCCTCTACGACTTCGCCCTGGTGGTTCACGAGCAGGAGATTCGAGACGCAAATCTGACTGTAGTGCACGCCGAAAGGGTTCACCCAGAAATGGTCGGGACGCTCGGGGTCGCGCGCGGTGATGTGGCCGGTGACTCCTTCATCGAAGCCCATGCGGGAAAAGAGCCGGAATGCTCCGACGAGCCGCTCCTTGCGGTGGCGGCGCTCCTCTTCGGCGGTCGCAAACGCCGGTAGCTTCGGCAGGACGATGCCTTTTGGGGCGGGGGTGGCCATCGGTGTCTCCTTGGGGGACCTTCGTCGGACGTAAGTCTAACACCTGGAAGTACCTGTGGCGAAGACGCCGCGGGGGGCGACGGGGCACGGAATGACGAACTCGGGAGCGCCCAGCGGTGAATCTTGCTTTTGCCGGGGCGAGCCACTATACTGGCCCTTCGCTCTGAAGCTGGGTCGCACGGATGAGTGGGCGCGAGCCCACTTTTTTGTTGCAGCCGGTTGAGTTTTTCGAGCGGCCGGCAGGGCAGAGGTTTCTTCGCGTGGATCTGGAGCGCATCCGCGGGGCCGCCGAGCGGGTCGCCCGCTCGGAAAGCTTGGAAGTCGTTGATGTCGAGTGGCAGATCGGCAAGCAGCGGTTTCTGCGGGTGTACATCGACCGGCCCTGGCCGCCGGCTCCGAAGGCCGGAGCGGAGGCCGAGGGGACCCGGGTAGAGGGCATCAGCCACGCCGACTGCCAGAAGGTGAGCCAGAATTTGAGCGTGCTCTTGGACGTGGAGGCGCTCGTGCCGGGGCCAGGATACATCCTCGAGGTCAGTTCACCGGGGATGGATCGAAAGCTCGTGAAGCCGGTCGATTATGAGCGCTTTCGGGGCAGGCTGGCGAAGATTTCGACCTCCGAGCCGTTCGATAGCGCGACTTTTTTTGAGGGACGCCTGGCGGGATTGGCGGACGGAAAAGTCCGGATGGAGTTGAAAGGAAAAGAAGCGCGGACTGTCGAGCTGCCGCTCGAAGCGATCCGCAAAGCGCAACTGGTGGTGGAATTCTAGGAAATGGCTATGTCGAGCTTGCTCAATCAACAGATCGAATTGCTGAGCCGCGAAAAGCACATCGAGCCGGCAGTGGTGGTGGCGGCGATCGAAGACGCGATGGTGGTGGCGGCGCGCAAGTATTACAAGACGGAAGAAAACCTGCGCGCGAAGTTCAACGCCGAGTCCGGGCACGTGGACGTGTATGCCGTGCGCACCGTCGTCGAGGAAGTGGCCGACCCGCTGGCGGAGATCAACCTGGCCGACGCGCGGCGCACCCATCCGTCCGCCGAAATCGGAACCGAGATTCTGTCGCTGAAACCGACCGACGTGCTCGGCCGCATCGCCGCGCAGACGGCTAAACAGGTGATCCTCCAAAAGGTCCGCGAGGCCGAGCGCGAGACGATTTACAACGAGTACCACACGCGAGTGGGCGAGCTCATCACCTGCATCGTAAAGCGCGCCGAAGGCCCCGACCTGATCGTGGACATGGGCCGGACGGAATCGCGGCTGCCGAAGCGGGAGCAGTCGCGGCTGGAGACTTACAACATCGGCGACCGCGTGCGCGTGGTGATCAAGATGGTGGACCGCGCGGCAAAGGGGCCGCAGGTGATCGTCTCGCGCGCGGATTCGATGGTCGTGCAGCGGCTGTTCGAGATGGAAGTTCCCGAGATCTACGACGGCACGGTGCAGATCCGCGCAGCCGCGCGTGAAGCCGGTGAGCGGACGAAGATCGCCGTGTCCAGCCGCGACAAGGATGTGGACCCGGTCGGGGCGTGCGTGGGCATGAAGGGCATGCGCGTGCAGTCCATCATCCGCGAGCTGCGCGGCGAAAAGATCGACATCATTCCCTACAACGAAGAGACGGTGGCCTTCGCGCAGAAGGCCCTGAGCCCGGCGAAGGTGACGCGCGTTCAGATTGTCGACCCGGAGAACCGGAAGCTCGAGGTCATCGTCGAGGATTCGCAGCTTTCGCTCGCCATCGGCAAGAAGGGACAGAACGTCCGCCTGGCGAGCAAGCTCATTGGCTGGGACATCGACATCAAGAGCGAGGAAGAGAAGCGCCGCGAAATTGAAGAGCAGATGAACGCTCTCACCGCGCCCGCCACGCCGCTGACCCAGCTCACCGGTGTCGGCCCGAAGACCATCGAAAAGATCGAAGCCGCCGGAATCAGCAGCCTTGAGAAGCTCGCCGCCATGACGCCGGAACAGTTGATGGAGATCCCGGGCATCGGCGAAAAAATGGTGGACAAGATCTACCAGGCGGTAAACCGCTTTTACGAGGGCGGCGAGGCGCCGGCGGAAGGACAGGGAGCAGCGGCAGCGGAAACGGCATCCGGAGATGCGGCGCCAGCAGCGGCGGCTGTGGAGGCGGCGCCTGCCGAGGCGGCGGCTACGGAAGAGACTGCGGAAGCCGCAGGCGCGGAATCAACGACGAAGGCCCCGGCGGAAGCCGCGGCTGCGGAATCAACGGTAGAAACTCCTCCGGAATCAGCGGGCGGAGAAACGGCAGCCCCGCCTGACGGGGAACAGGCCGCAAAGGGAGAGGCGGAATCCTAGGAACGGATGAGCGACGCAAATCAAGTCCGAATCAATGAGCTCGCTCGCGACCTTGAGGTCAAGGCGAAGGCGATTATCGACGTCCTTTCCGGGTTCGGCGTCACCGAGAAGAAAACGCACTCAAGTTCGATCCCCGCGGAGGTCGCAGAAAAAGTACGCAAGCATTTCCTATCGCTCGCTGACGCCGAGGCGGCCGCCGAAGCCGCCGCAAAAGCAGAAAAGGAAAAGAAAGATGCCGCAGCAAAGGCTGCCAGGCAGAAGGCGGCAGCTCCGGCCGCAACATCGCCGGTGGCTGCCAAACCGGCTGTATCCGCCGCGAAGCCTGCTGCGCCGCCAACCGCACCTGCGTCCGCGTCGATTTCATTCGCTCCCCCCGCAACAGTCAAACCAGCGGCATCTCCCGCACCTCCTTCAGGAGCTTCCCCGGCTGCGACAACCCGTCTTCCGCAGGCTCCTGCGACGCCGGGCAGACAGCCCGCGGCCCTGCGGCCGGCAGCACCGCTGCCGACAGGCAACCGTCCGCCGATCACCGCACCGCCTTCTGGCCCGCGTCCAGGAACGCCGATTGGGCAGCGCCCCGGCGGGCCGCGCCGCGGAGAGCCCATTGGGCAGCGCGCGCCGCTCCAGGGCGCCGGCGCAACACCAGGCAGGCCGCTGAGCAGCCGGCCGGGGGCTCCCAGCGCTCCGTCGGACAGGCCCTATAGTTCCAGAACTGGCGCGCCGGCGACGGGCACGCGACCCGGTCCGCGGATGCCGGGACGTCCGGGGATGCTGCCGCCCATGCCGGAAAGATTTCCGTCCAAGGCCGAGCCCGGCAAGCCCCTCTACACGCGCAAGCCGCCGCCGCGGAGGCGCCCGATCCTGGACAAGCGCGAAGCCGAGGGCGAGCGCAAGCTGCACCCAGTTCGCTCACGCGTAAGCGGCGATCGCCGGGGCGCGGTGGCTGTCCCTGTTGCCCCGCCGGAGCCGCGCCCGCCCCGCGAAGTCACCCTTACCGAGGGCATCACGATCCGGGAGCTTGCGGAGAAGCTCGACGTTCGCGCGAAGGACCTGCTGAAGACGCTGCTCGACCGCGGCGTCTTCGCCAGCATCAATCAGGCCCTCGACGTGCCCACGGCACAGACCCTTGCGGAGTCCTTCAACGGCATCGTCAATGTCGTCTCCTTGGAAGAGGAGATGGTACTCGAGGTCGCGAAGGAAGAAACCAAGGAGAACCTGAAGCCGAGGCCGCCGGTGGTGACCGTGATGGGCCACGTGGACCACGGCAAGACTAGCCTGCTCGACGCCATTCGGGAGACGGAGGTGGCCGCGGGCGAGGCCGGTGGAATCACGCAGCACATCGGCGCCTACAAGGTGCAGGTAAACCATCACAGCGTCGTGTTCGTGGATACGCCGGGCCACGAGGCGTTCACGCGGATGCGCTCGCGCGGCGCGAAGGTCACGGACATCGTGGTGCTCGTGGTGGCTGCCGACGACGGCGTCATGCCGCAGACGCGCGAGGCGATTGACCACGCCAGAGCGGCAAATGTGCCGATCATCGTTGCGGTAAACAAGATCGACAAGCCCGAAGCGCAACCCGAGCGCGCGAAGCGCCAGCTTAACGAAGCCGGCCTGATTCCGTCGGAGTGGGGCGGTGATACGGAGTTCGTGGAAGTCTCCGCGAAGCAGAAGAAAAACCTCGACAAGCTGCTCGAGATTATCCTGCTGGTGGCCGATCTGCGCGAATTGCGGGCAAACCCGGACGCGCCCGCCAGCGGCACCGTGCTCGAATCACGCGTGGACAAGGGCCGCGGCCCGGTCGCCACGGTGCTCGTGCAGAACGGCACGCTGCGCACGGGCGATTTTTTCATCTGCGGTTCGGTCTTCGGAAAGGTCCGCGCGCTATTCGACGACCACGGGCGCCCGGTCAAGGACGCGCCGCCGTCTACGCCGGTAGAGGTACTCGGCCTGCAAGGTGTGCCGGACGCGGGCGACCATTTCCAGGTGACCGACGAGGCCAAGGCCAGGCACGTCGTCGAATACCGCCAGTCAAAACAGCGCGACGCCGCGCTGGCTCGCACCTCGGGAATGCGCATCACCCTCGATCAGCTCCACGAGCAGCTCAAGGCCGGCGAGGTCAAGGAGCTGCCCATCGTGATCAAGGGGGACGTCCAGGGTTCCGTGGAAGTGCTCAGCGAAATGCTCCCGAAGCTCTCGACCGACCAGGTAAAGCTCAAGATCATTCACTCGAGCGTCGGCGCGGTCACGGAAAACGACGTGCTGCTTGCTTCCGCCTCAGGAGCGATCATCATTGCTTTCGGCGTGCGGCCGGATCGCAAGGCGCTCGAACTCGCGCAGCAGGAAAAGGTGGATATCCGCACGCACACGATCATTTACGAAGTCTCCGACGAGCTCAAGAAGGCCATGGAAGGCCTCCTGGAGCCGGTCATCCAGGAGACGCATCTCGGCCGCGCCGAGGTGCGCGATACCTTCCGCGTCAAGGGCGTCGGGACGATCGCCGGCTGCTCCGTTCTGGACGGCGTGCTCAAGCGCGACGCGCAGGTGCGCGTCGTCCGCGACGGCACGGTGATCTACACTTCGAAGCTCAGCTCGCTCAAGCGTTTCAAGGATGATGCCAGTGAAGTCCGCGCTGGCTTTGAGTGCGGCGCCGGCATCGCCAACTTCAACGACGTCAAGGTCGGCGACGTCCTGGAATGCTTCCAGGTGCAGAAGCTGAGCGCTGGAGAAGCGGCGGCACAAGGCGGCGGCGCATCCGCCGGCCGCAAATAGTCCGCCCGTCGTTGCCCGGAGCCGCTCATGCCGGTCGGTTTGCTCACCCTGGAATTGCACATCCCCGAAGCGCGATCGCTGAAGGAGAAGAGGCAGGTCCTGCGCAGCTTGAAGGACCGGCTGCGCGGGCAGTTCAACGTGGCAGTGGCGGAGCTGGAGCACCACGAGGTATGGCAGCGGTCGGTGATCGGCATCGTGACGATCTCGAACGAGGCGAGCCACGTCGAGGAGTCGCTGCAGCACGTGCTGGCCGAGGCGGACCGGCTGCTCGGGCCGTTCCTTGTGAGCCATGCCGTGGAACTGTTGTGAGTGAAACCGATGACGACGCAAGGGCACCGGCACGAACGGATCGGCGAAGAGATTCAGCATGAGCTGGTGGCCATGGTCGCGGGCGAGCTGAAGGATCCGCGCCTCGTGGTGGCGCTTGCGGTGACGGAAGTACACGTCTCGCCGGACCTGAAACAGGTGCGCGCCTACATTGGAGTGCACGGAACAGCAGAGGAGCAGGCCGAAGCCATCCGTGCGCTGGAGCACGCGGCCGGCTACGTTCGTCATGAACTGGTCGAGCGCCTGCGCCTGCGGCGGCCGCCGGAGATTCATTTCATTCTCGATCGCTCGCAGCAGTACACGGAGCGCGTCGAGCAGATTCTCAAGGAATTGAAGAAAAAAGACGAGCCCGCCGCCACCGGATAGCGGCAAGCACCGGCCGATTGTTTTCCCGTCTTGAGGAATCCAGCAAATGCCGCGCCAGCCTCAACCTGCGCCCTTTGACGGTGCTCTTGTTGTAGACAAGCCGAAAGGCAAGACGTCGCATGACGTGGTGGAAGCCGTGCGCCGCCTGGCCGGATTCCGCCAGATCGGCCATCTCGGCACGCTGGACCCGCTGGCGACGGGAGTGCTCGTGCTGCTGCTGGGCCGCGCGACGCGGCTTGCGCAGTTCTACACCGGCCGCCGCAAACGGTATAGCGCCGGATTCCGCTTCGGTTTCGCGACCGACAGCTACGACGCCGACGGCGAAGCGCAGGGACCCGACACCGCTCCGTCGCTCGACGGGGAGGCTCTCGCGCGGCTCGCCGCAGAGAGGATTGGGCGCTTCGAGCAAGTGCCGCCGCAATTTTCGGCGAAGAAAATTCATGGCCGCCCGGCCTATGAGTTTGCCCGCAAGAAGCAGGCGGTCGAGTTGAAACCCGTCGAGGTGGAGCTATTCGAATTCCGCCTTGAGAAAGTCGAAGGCAGCCTTGCGCGCTTTGTGATCGAGTGTTCTTCGGGGACCTACATTCGGTCTCTGGCGCATGAAATCGGGCAGAAGCTCGGCTGTGGCGCACATCTCTCTGAAATTACGCGCACGGCGGTAGGAGAATTCTCGCTCGATCAGGCCATCAGCCTCGAGGAGCTGGCCGCAGCCGCGCCGGCGGGGCGACTGGGCGATTGCGTGATCCCGCTGGAAAGGCTGCTGCCGAATCTTCCGCGAGTGAACCTCCTGCCCATCCTGGAAAAGAGGGTGCGTCACGGATCGCGCTTCAACGTCCTGCTCTCGCAAATTCAGCCGGGCCGGCAGGAGCTGCCGCCCGGCGCGACCTCCCAGCTCGACGGCGGCGAGCCGAGGCCGCCCCGGCTGCGCGTCTTCAGCCAGCAGGAGAAGCTCCTCGCCATCGCCGAAGCTGTCGTGCCGCGCACTTATCAGCCGCTCGTGGTTTTTGATCCCCTTCCCTAGCAAGACCACCAGACGCCGGGTGCGCGCCGTCCTGCCTCCTTCGCCGTTTTCAGCCGGTCTATTTGTGACGTTCAGACGGCGGGAATCTCTCGCGCGGATGATTACAATACGGGAGCGGCCGGCTGTGCGCCCGTCTTTTCCGTGCCGGCGTAAATAGGCCGCGAAATGCGGCGCCTCAGGCGGAGCTGGCGCGGCGTCACGAGGATAAGCAATTGGGTTTCGCTCGCCTGCTTGTTCCTGGCGCCGCCAAGGTAGCCGGCACCCGGCAGATTCGCAAAACCCGGGAGGCCGCTCAAGGAGCGGGTCTCTTCCGTATCGAGCATCCCGCCGATCAAGGTTGTTTCACCCTCGCGTACGCGAATCGTCTGGCTGATCGTGCGGTTCGAGAGGATGGGTATTCCATTCACGCTCTGCCCGGAGAGCGCGCGAATCTCAAATTCTAGTTGCAGGGTGACTTCCCCGTTTGGATGCAGCGTCGGCGTGGCCTTTATCTTGAAGCCCAGGTCCACGTATTCCGATGCCGGGAAAGGTTGTTGCAACGCGCCGCCGCCGGCCCCTCCGGCGAAGTTGACGGGGTTGAAAATAATCGAAACTTCATTCGCGGTTGCCTCGGCGATGGCCGCGTCCGGAAGCCCGTTGCCGTTGAGGTCGGCGGCAACCACCGCGCTCGGCCCCTCGGCGGTGGGAAGGCTGAAGCGCGGCAGGAAGACCCCCGCGCCGAGTCCCAGATAGATGCTAATGGTGGCCTCGCCCTGGTTCGTCACGATAATATCGTTGCGATTGTCGTTATTGAAATCGGCGATGGCCACGCCCGAGGGCGTGGACCCGGTGCTCAGCGGCGAGTTCGTCGCGGCGCTGAACGTGGCGTCGCCGTTGTTGAGCAGGATCGTCATGGAATTGCCCGCCTGATTCACGACGGCGAGATCCGGCCGCGCATCGCCGTTCAGGTCCCCGGCGGCCAGGGCCACGGGCGTATTCCCGACGGGAATCGGGGAACCAGTCGCCTCCGTGAAGGTGCCGTCTCCCTTGCCGAGCAGGATGGAGACGTTGTTGGTCGTCCGGTTCACGACGGCCAGATCCTGTTTTCCATCGTTGTTGAAGTCCGCGAGGGCGATCGCCACGGGGCCCTGTGCCCCGCCTCCGAGGAGGAGCGGCGAGCCCGGTGCCTGCGTGAATCCTCCGCTTCCGTCGGAAAGAAAAATGGAAACCGTATTGTCATCGAAGTTCGTCACCGCGAAGTCCAGATTGTTGTCCCCATTGAAATCCGCCACGACGATTCCACTCGGCCTATTGCCGGTGGCCACCGGCGAGGCCGGGGCCGCGGTGAAGGTGCCATCCCCCTTCCCGAGGAGCAGGGTCACATTGTTCGAGCCCTGATTGACCACGAGAAGATCTACGATTCCGTCTCTGTTGAGGTCGCCCGTGGCGATCGAAATGGGGGCGGTTTGATCGCTTCCGGGCACGATGGGTGAGCCCGGCGCCGGGATGAAATTTCCTTTGCCCTGATTGAGCAGGATGCTGATGGAGCTGTCATTCGTATTGGCCACGGCGATGTCCCGCAGGCCGTCTCCCGTGAAGTCCGCCACGGCCGCCGCGACCGGAGCCTTGCCGGTCGGGAAGTCGCTGCGGGGCAGGAGACTGGGGCTGACCGTCGGAGTGAAGTTGATGGTTCCCAGGCTCGCCGAAAGCAGCGAGAGCGTGATCGGAACCCGGTCGCCCACGAACAGGCTCGCGGGCTTGCCGTCCTGCGCGCGGAGCAAGGCGCGGCGGCCGCTCTTCACCAGCGAAAGAACTTCGGAAAACTGCGCCGCGGCGCCGGGCAGCGGCGAAAAAACCGTGGTCTTTCCGCCCCCGATGGCCACCACCGGCGGCAGGACCGCAACGCCGGCGCCGCCCGTGCTCAATCCGGAAAGGCCCTGTGCGCCGAGGATTCTCTGGAGGATTCCGATGAGCGTTTGCAAATCTTTCGCCTGCTGGAGCGACCGGACGTCCTGTGTGCTCAGCGTAAGCGCTCGCAGCGACGTGGGTGGCGCGATGCCGAGATTTTCCGCCGCGGTGCGATTCACTTCGAGCAGCTCGAACTCCAGCATCAGTTCGCCCCGCGTCTGTTCGATTTGTTGAATCAGCTCGCGGGCCAGCGCGACGTTTCCCGGCGTGTCGCGTATGGAGATTGTGCGGCTGCGCGTGTCCATGTGCACATGATTGGAGAGGGTGATCTCCCGGAGAACGCGGAGCAGTTCAGTCATCTCCTCGGGGCCAACGGCATCGGGGAGGTCTATGGTCTCCTCCACAACCTGCCGGTACTCCGTGCGCTTCGCCGGAGTATCCGCCGCGACGAGAAAGGTGCTCGAATCCACGGCGCGGAGGAACGTCGCTGTCTGGGCGGTCAAAACGGTCATCGTTGTGGCGAAGTCCAATTCTCCGGTGCGCAGCTGGACGTTCCGCGGCGGCAAATCGGGATCGAAGATCACCTTCAGGCCGAATGACTGGGCCACCTTCTCGTAGATGGCCCGGACGTCACCGCGCATGTCGAAGCTGCGTTTTCCGACCTGCGGCTGCAGCCGGGGTAGGTTCGCGGATTCTGTTGCGGGCTCGGAACGTACCTGCGGCGGCGGACGAACCATGGCGGAGACTTGCCTGAGCCGCTCCGCCACGGAGGTATTGCCCGGATCCAAGCGGAGAGCCGCTCGCAGCTCCGTAACCGCCTGAGCAGCCTCACCCGCCAGGGCGAGGCGTTCGGCATCTTCAGCGCGCTGGTGAACCAGTCGCGAGCGCTGCAGCGCACCCCGCTCGAGCGCGGCTCTGTTGCGCCGGTCGAGCCGCGATGCTTCATCGTATGCGGCGAGAGCTTCCTCGAAGTGCCCCGCCGCCTCGGCGCGCTTCCCGGCTTCCAGCGACCGCCGCGCGAGATGCGTGTCCAGCCCTAGCGTCGCTGGCTGGCTCGGAGATGCTTGCTCGCCGGCCGTGGCGGGATCTTGTGCCGGCGCGGCGCAGGGGATGGCCAGCGCCGGGAACAGCAGGAGAGCCGCCGCGCGTTGGAAGGGGAATCTCATCGGCAAGGATTGTAGCGTGAAGGAGGGGGATGGAGTTGGCTTGACGGGGGAATCCCCGGCGCGTAAACTAATTCCGGTAGTTGCAACTGACTCTCAACTGGGGATTCCTTGCTCTCTGCTTTTCTCATCGCTCTCCGCGAAGGCGTCGAAGCTGCGCTCGTCGTCGGCATTGTACTCGTCTATCTCTCGCGCACGGGGCGCTCCCACCTGGTTCGTTACGTCTGGTCCGGCGTCGCCGCGGCGGCAGCACTCAGTCTCGCCGTCGCCGTTGCCCTGGAGCGCTGGAAGGTCAGCCAGGACGGCTTCGAGGGACTGCTACTTGTGGTGGCTTCCGCCTTCGTCATTACGATGATCGTCTGGATGAACCGCGTTGCGCGCCACTTGCGCAAAGAGATCGAATCCCGCGTCGCATCCTATGCCGAGCGCGCGGGGCGCGCCGCAGGGTGGGGACTGTTTCTTTTTGTTTTTCTGATGGTTCTGCGCGAAGGCGCGGAGCTCGCGTTGATCCTGCGCGCGGTCGAGCTCTCGACCGAAGGGCTGCAGACCTGGGCCGGCACGGTGGCCGGGATCGCCGTCGCCGTGGCCGTCGGACTGTTCTTCTTCAAGGGCACCCTGCAGGTGCCGCTGCCCCGGTTTTTCGCGGCTACAAGCTTGATCCTGATGATCGTGGCGTTTCAGCTCGCGCTCACGGGCCTGCACGAGCTGAGCGAGGCGCGCTGGCTGCCTTCGAGCAAGGGCGAGATGGCGCTGATCGGACCGATTGTGCGCAACGACCTTTTCTTCTTCGTCTTCATCTTCGGAGCCGCGGTATTGCTCGTCCTCCGGGAGTGGACCTCATTGACCCGGCAAGAGCCCGCCGGGCAGCCTCCGCAGCCGGTTAACGACGCGGAGCGGCGGCGCTCCGAATGGAACCGCCGCCGCCAGCGCCGCTGGATGATGGCCGCGGCCGCCGCGTGCCTCGCTGTCGTCATGGCCCTGACGGCGGACTTCATCTACGCGAAGGTCCACGCGGCTCCGCCGGAGGCGCAGCTCCTCGAGGCTCGCAATGGAGAAGTCCGCATTCCGCTGGCCAGCGTGCAGGATTCGAACTTGCATCTCTTCACCGTGCGCGTGGACGGCAATGCGCTGCGCTTCCTCGTGATCCGCAAGCCGAACGGGTGGGGCACGGCGCTCGATGCCTGCCGCATCTGCGGGGCGGTGGGCTACCATCAGGACGGCCAAAACGTAATCTGCCGCCATTGCGGCTCGGCGATCTACGTACCTTCCATCGGAGATCAGGGCGGATGCAATCCTGTCGGCGTGCCGTCGCACGTCGAGGGCGCGGATCTTGTTCTGAGCGTCGCTTCGCTCACGCAAGCGGAGGGCGAGGTTCCCAAGTAGCCGCGCGCGGCCCCGCACACCCATGTTTCTTCGCCTCGTTGCCGATTCCTTCTCGCGCCGGTTGAGCCGGAAACTCCTCACGGCGAGCGCCCTGGCGCTCGGCATGGCTGTCGCTACGGCGGCGCTCAGCGTTTCGCTGGACGTGGGCGACCGCCTGGCGCGGGAATTCCGCAGCCTCGGCGCGAATCTTCTCGTCACCCCGCAGGCGGATTCCTTGCCTCTGGAAATCGGGGGCGTGGACTACCGCCCGGCAAACGCGGGCGCTTATCTGCCGGAAGCGGACCTCGGCAAGCTCAAGACCATTTTCTGGCGGAACAACATCGTCGGCTTCGCGCCCCTGCTGGAAGTTCCAGCCGTGATTCTGACGCCGCCCGTCGGCATGGATGACGCGCCGTGGGTCATCACGCCCATGACGGTTATCGGTACGTGGTCGCAGCACCCGGTTCGCGTCCCGGATGGCGTTACATTTACCACCGGGGTCGAAAAAACAAATCCCTGGTGGCGCGTGGATGGAAGGTGGTTTGGAGACTCGGCGAGCGAGTGTGTGGTGGGCCGGGCCTTTGCGCGCCGCGCGGGAGTGCGGATCGGCGATACCATCCTGGTGAAGAACGGTCCGCAGAATATTCCCCTGAAGGTAACCGGATTCCTGGATACCAGCGGCCCCGAAGAGGACACGGTCGTCGTGCCCCTCCAGCTTGCGCAACAGCTCGCCGGCAAGCCCGGCCAATACCGCCGGCTCTACGTCAGCGCGCTCACCAAGCCCGAGGATGACTTCGGGCGGCGCAACCCGAAAACGCTGACGCCCGTGGAATTCGACCGCTGGTTCTGCACGCCCTATATTTCCTCGATCGCCCTGCAAATCGAGCAGGCGCTTCCCGGCACCGACGCGCGCGTGATTCGCCGCGTGGCCGATGGCGAAGGCCGCATCCTGACGCGCGTGCGCAATCTCCTGTGGCTGGTCACCTTGGCGGCGCTGCTGGCCGCGGCCTTGGCCGTGGGAGCCACCTCCGCCGCGACGATCATCGAGCGGCGCACGGAAATCGGCTTGATGAAGGCGCTGGGGGCGGGTACGCCTACGGTGAAGAGCCTCTTTGCCGCGGAGCAGGTCCTGCTGGCCCTGGTCGGCGGCGCGGCGGGCTACGCGCTAGGAATTCTCCTCGCGCGCTTCCTGGGACAGGCGGTGTTCGGCGCGGCGCCTCAGCCCTCGTTTCTGATCTTTGCCGCGGTGTTGGTTCTCGCCGTGGCTGTCACTCTCGCCGGCAGCGCGGTCTCTTTACGGCGGGCGGCGCGCGTTGAGCCCGCGCAGATTCTGCGAGGCGAGTGATGTTCTGGCGGATTCTACGGCGGCTGCTGAGGGCGAATCCCGCGCGCTTGGCCACGATTCTGCTCGCCCTTGGTGCCGGCGCTGCGGTCACCGCCGCGCTGCTGAATCTGAAGGTGGACGCCGAGCGCCGCCTCACCACGGAATTTCGCGCGTTCGGCGCCAACGTCATCGTCGCTCCCCGCGACACGGATTCCGCAACCGCTGGCCCATCCACTCTGGACGAAGTTACAACAAGTCTTCTCCCGGGCGTTCCGGGCGGCAACCGTGTTGCTGCCGTGGCGTTTCTTTATGTCATTGCGGATGCCGCATCTTCTTCCGGCAATGTTCGTGCCGTGGTCGCCGGCCGCTCAAGCGGCGGGCCCGATTGTGAAATCGGCACGCGTGTGGCATCGGAGTTGAATCTGCGGCCGGGAGACCGGCTGGTTCTTCGAAACGCCGGGCGGGAAGAGCAATGTCGCATCGTGGCGATCCTGTCGAACGGCGGCCCCGAAGATAGCCAGATTTTTGTCAATCTCGATGCTGCGCAGAGGCTCGCCGCGCTGCCCGGACGCATCAGCCTGGTTCAGCTCAGCGTCGCCGGCACTCCCGCGGTCATCGAGGGTTACATCTCTGCGCTCTCAAAGGCTCTCCCCAACGCGAGTGTCCGCGGCATCCGCCAATTCACGGAAGCCGAAGCGAAGATTTATGACCGTATCCGCGGCCTGCTGACTGCCACCGTGGCGCTGATTCTCGTGCTCACCGCGCTGTGCGTGATGGCGGCAATGACCAGCGCCGCCATGGAACGCAAGCACGACGTCGGCCTGATGAAGGCCATCGGTGGCCCGGCGAACCGCATCTTGCGTCTCTTCCTGGCCGAAGCGGCCCTGCTCGGCGTCGCGGGAGGAATCCTCGGCGCGGCGGCGGGCATCGGGCTCTCGATTTGGCTGGGCAAAGCGGTGTTCGGCATTGCGGCGCGGCCGCGCTTGATTGTGTATCCTGTTACGGTTGTCCTCACGATTCTGGTGGCCATTGCCGGGGCGTTTCCGCTGCGACGGCTCGCGAGCGTGAAGCCGGCCGTCATCTTCCGGGGAGAAGCATGAGCGCGCAGGTCAGCGTCGAATCGCTCGTCAAACAGTACGGCAGCCTGCGCGCGCTCGACGGCCTCAGCCTGGCCGTGGAAGCCGGTGAGTGGATCGCGCTGATGGGCCCTTCGGGTTCGGGCAAGACGACGCTCATCAACATCCTCGGCGGGCTTGATTCGCCCACCTCCGGCCGGGTGATCGTGGACGGCCTCGAAGTGTCCAAGCTGGCCGAAGCGGACCTCGTGCGCTACCGTGCGGAGAAGGTCGGCTTTGTTTTTCAGCAGTTCCATCTCGTGCCGTATCTGAACGCCGTCGAAAACGTCATGCTCGCGCAGTATTTTCACAGCGTCACCGACGAACGCCAGGCCGCAGAGGCGCTGCGCCGCGTGGGAATGGGCGACCGGCTGGAGCACTTGCCGGCGCAGCTCTCCGGCGGCGAGCAGCAGCGCGTGGCCATCGCGCGCGCGCTGATCAACCAGCCGAAGCTGATCCTCGCCGACGAGCCCACCGGCAACCTCGATGAGGCCAACGAAAAAACCGTCCTGGAGATTTTCCGCGAGTTGCATCGCGCCGGGCACACCATCGTGATGGTGACGCACGACACGGGCATCGCGCGCGAAGCCGACCGCCGCGTCGAGCTTTCACACGGGCGCCTCGATCAGACGCCGGCCATCTCCTCCGAGGATCAGGTGCGCTTCGATCACCTGCTCGAGCAGATCTGGGTCTGCGGAGAGGAAGGAACACCCGCGAAAGTCGAGCGCGTACGCACGCCGGGCTTCGCCGACCCGATCCGCACCCTCGGGCGCCTCGTGGACCTCGACCTCGTCGAGGTGCGCGACTCGGAAGTACAGCTCACTGAGCAGGGCAGCCGCCGCGCCCGCGATGTCGTTCGCCGTCATCGCCTGGCCGAGCGCCTGTTTAAGGACACCTTCGCGATTGACGATTCCGAGGCGCACACGCAGGCCTGCAAGTTCGAGCACATCATCAGCCCCGAGCTCGACCACCGCATCTGCACCTTCCTCGGTCATCCGGAAACCTGCCCTCACGGCAATCCGATTCCTCCGGGCGATTGCTGCCCGAAACCCGCGCCGAGGTAGGAGACGACGTTTTTCATGCCCCTCCCCACCGATTCGCGGAAGAAGCCGGCAAGCGTGAAAATCCATGTCTCGACCGGCGCCGGAGTGGACATTACCTGGTCGGATGGCCACGCGAGTCACTACGATTTTCCCTATCTGCGCGACCAGTGTCCCTGCGCCACCTGCAACGACGAGCGCTACAAGAAGGAGGTCATGGCGGGGAGCGGCGTGGCGCCTTCCGCACTCTTGCCTCTCTTCAAACCGAAGCCCCGCGCGCAGTCCGCCAAGCCCATGGGGAACTACGCCATCCAGATCAACTTCAGCGACGGCCATTCCACCGGCATCTACAGCTACGACCATCTCCGCACCATCTGCCCGTGCGCTGAATGCGCAAAAGCCTTCCGCACCGCTGCGAGTTGAGTACTTTAAAACCGCGTTTTGCTAGACTTCGGCCCCGCACTCATGCGAGCATCGTAAACCGCCGGGTCGCTTGACCCACCGATGAGTCCCACTTCCAATGCCCCCGCGGCCCCCACCGGCCGCGGCAATACCATCCCGCGCGTCCTTGTAGCCACGACGGCTCTCCTGACCTTCATCTCGTTCTGGCGCGCCGCGGCCATTGTCCTGAACGACATGGGTTCCTCCGCCTTCTACGCCGGCGCCATTGCCGAACACTTTATCGGCAAGGCCGCCCCGTGGTTCATTCTTGCCATCATGTTGCTCTCCTATGCGGTCCGATCCGTTTACATCGAGAGCTGCAGCATGTTCGTGCGCGGGGGTGTCTATCGCGTCGTCAAGGAGGCCATGGGGGGCACCTTGGCCAAGTTCTCGGTCTCCGCCCTCATGTTCGACTACATCCTGACCGGCCCCATCAGTGGCGTGTCGGCGGGCCTGTATTTCGTGGGTCTCTTGAATGAGCTTTTGCACCACGCGCACGCTGGTTTCCTCCTTCCCATGAACTCCACCGCTGCGCTCTTTGCGGTGCTGGTCACCATCTACTTCTGGTGGCAGAACGTCAAAGGCATTCCGGATTCAAGCGAAAAGGCTCTGCGCATCATGCAAGTGGCCACGGTAATGGTCCTCATGATGCTCGCCTGGTGCGGCTACACGCTCTGGGTGCGGGGCGCTCATCTTCCGCCCTGGCCCAGACTCGCGAATCTGGCCTATTCCCATGATTCGCTCGGCTGGCTGAGCCACACCAGCCTCCCGTACACGGTCGGCTTGATTGGGATTCTCGTAGGCCTGGGCCACTCCGTCCTGGCCATGAGCGGCGAAGAAACCATGGCGCAGGTCTACCGCGAGATGGAGCATCCCAAACTGCGCAACCTCGAAAAAGCGGGGTTTGTCATTTTTGTTTATTCCCTCGTCTTCACAGCGGGCGTGGCCTTTTTCGCCGTCATGATCATTCCCGACGCGGTGCGCAACAGCTTCTTTGACAATCCCATCGGCGGGCTCGCCATGTACCTCGCTGGGCCCTTGCCTCTTCGACTCGCCTTCCGCGGCTTTGTGGTGATCGTCGGCGTTCTGATGCTGGCGGGGGCGGTCAACACCGCGATTGTGGGCTCCAATGGAGTCCTGAACCGCGTTTCGGAGGACGGGATTCTGCCGGACTGGTTTCGCCAGCCGCATCGGCGTTTCGGGACTTCCTATCGCATGCTAAACCTCGTTGCCGGCCTGCAGATCTTCACCATCATCCTGAGCCGGGGAAACATCTTTGTGCTGGGCGAGGCGTACGCTTTCGGTGTCATGTGGAGCTTCGCCATGAAGGCGCTGGCGGTGCTGGTGCTTCGTTACAAGCAGCCCGGCGTGCGGGAATTTCGCGTCCCCCTGAACCTGAAGTTGGGCAATCTGGAAATTCCCTTGGGCCTGGGCCTCATCACGCTCACGCTCTTCGCTCTCTGCGTCATCAATCTGTTCACCAAGGAGGTGGCCACGCTTTCCGGTGTGGCCTTCACGATCATTTTCTTCGCGGTCTTCAGCGCGTCGGAGAGAATCACGCGCAAGCGCGGCACGGCTCACGCGGGGCTCGATCAGTTTCACGTCGCCACCCAGGAGGAGCTTACGCCGCAGAGCGTCGGCGCCCGCCCGGGCAACATTCTCGTGCCCGTCAGCAACTACCATGCCCTCTATCATCTCGGAAACGTGCTCGACCGTTTCAAGCCGGAGCGCCGCGACCTCGTCGTCCTGCACGTCCGCGTCCTGCGCCGCGCCGCCTCCGGCGCGCACGAGCTCGAGCCCGAGCAGCTTTTCGGCAGCATCGAGCAGCAGCTTTTTTCTCAGGCGCTTGCGCTGTCCGAAAAACGCGGCAAGCGCATCCGCCTCGCCG
>DASZZJ010000002.1:0-21624 GCA_035545075.1 Candidatus Acidiferrales bacterium | reverse complement strand
GACGATGCCCATCCTGGAAAAACCGAGGGCCTTGAGGATTCCGATCTCCCGCGTGCGCTCGAGCACCATGGTATGCGTGGTCAGCAGCAGTACGAGGAAGCTGATGATCAGCCCGAGCCCCACCATCGAACGGATAAAGGGTTTCAGCTCAGGCAGATTGGTGGAATTCATCAGCGTGATGTATTCCGACGTCGTGCGCACGCGGTCCTGCGGCAAAAGCTTCACGATCTTCGCCCGCGTCGCCTCGGTATTACCCTTGCTGCGCACGTAAAACATCGAGACGCGATTCTCCGCGCCGGAGATTTCCTGCGCCGTGCGCAGGGGGACAAAAAACCGCGCGCCTTTGCCGTGGGCCACAATGCCGCTCACGGTGAATTCGTGATTCAACAGCGAGATGCGGCTCCCGACCTTCAAGTGCTGCGCGTGCGCGACGATATCGTCGGCGATTGCTTCGTACGGCGTGGCGTAGGGTCTCCCCTGGCGGAAGAGAAACCCCTGACTCAGCGCGCTGAAGCGCCGATAATCGATCCCGTAAACCACAGCGAAGTGCTTTTGATCCAGCAGGATCAAGGTGGGCGCGACCTCGTCAACGTCCGGAAGCCCGGCGATCGCATCTCCGACCGACTCCTGCATCACAGCACTGGATAGCGCGAAGAAAATGGACGAGTTCGGGGGCTGCACAAGGATGTCCGCACCCACGCCCTCGACTCGCTTGCCCCACTCCGAGAAGATGCCTGTGGTCAGCCCGGCGATCATCAACATCAGAATCACCTGGATGGCAATCGCGGTCGCAGCCAGCGCCGACCGAATGGGCCGCGCAGAAAGATTTCCCCGAAGCATCTGCAAAAGCGAGAAAGGGACTTCGTTTTGTTCGGCGGTCATAAAAGCTTCGCGTTGTACTCTAACACTCACGTTTCGGGCAGGTCAAAAGGCGAGCGCGCCGGCGGAAGGCCATTCCCAGGCATACGGCGTGCCGTGAGGAATTCTCTAATTCTCTCCGGCACAACCTTTTCAACACAAGTGTTGAAAAGGTTGTGGAAAAGGGCGCGTTCGCGCGAATAACCTCACGCGGATCAACGCGGTGATGCGGTTTGCACGGTTTCTGTGCAACAGCGTCTCCCCTTCCATTCGTTCTCCGCGCATCGGCTCGCCCATTTCGCTGCCGCGTCGCGGCAACTCATTGCTCTTCAACTTGTTGCCAGGATTTTCCGGCGACTCCTCAAAAATCTGAATGCGAAGCGCGCGAAAGACGTGCTAGTACTGTTCCAACTTCTTGGAATTAGATCAAGGGGATAGTCCGCCGTGAGCAATGGCGGTTTGGTTTGACGAACTTAGAGACGTATCGAATTGGAACCGCACTAGTACCAGCGCGGCGGTTTCTCCAGGTGAATCTGTACGGTCTGCTGTGGATCACTGATTTCGAACCAGCGCCCGAAGGTCTTCCAACCTTCCGCGATAACCTGAATGAGCACTTTGCCTTCCGGCGCGTCCGGCACGTGCGCGACGCCCTCGCGGTTTGTCTTCACATTCAGCTCGTATTTCTTGTTCTTCCTAAGCTTTCGCTCCTGCACGAACTTCACGTACACGCTCGCATTTTCCACCGGCACATTGTTCTCTCCGCCGGTCACCTCGATGGTGAGGCGGTTGCCGGGGATCGGAGTCTGCGGCTTGACCTTGGCGGGCGGCGGCTGCTTGTCCTGCGCCGGGGAAAGCGCGAGCGGCAGGAAAACTCCGGAGAGAAGCAAGACCGCGCGGGAGATGAACAACCGGCTCATTTTTGCGTCTCCATCCTCCACCGCCGCCAGGCAGAGGTCAAGTCCCGCGCCCCCTCGAATGGGATGCACAGCGCGGCGCCCATGCTGCTCCGTGGATAAAGTGCGATCGTTCCACTGCGATTGACTCCCCTATACGGCTCCTGTAAGTTTTCTAAACCTGTTGGTCCGGGCGCAAACAGGGTTGTGGAACCGTTTTCATCACCGGGCACTGCGCCGCGGGAGCGATTCGCTCCCGTGACAATGCCCGGGGGACACGGTGTCACGAGGAGAACGCGATGGGATTTGCCACCGATGCGATCCACGTCGGCCAGGAGCCGGACCCTTCGACCGGCGCGATTGTCCCGCCGATTTACCAGACCTCGACTTACGTGCAGGAGGAGTTCGGCAAATACCGGAAGGGCTACGATTACGCACGCACGAACCACCCGAACCGAAAAGCGCTCGAGCGCTGCATGGCCAAACTCGAAGGCGGTTCCGGCGCGTACGTTTTCTCCTCCGGGATGGCCGCGATTGACGCCGTCTTCCGCCTGCTGCGGCCGGGCGACCACGTCATTGTCTCCGAAGCGGTTTACGGCGGCGTTTACCGCCTCGCGACGCAACTGCTGGCCCAGTTCGGCATCGAATTCTCCTTCGTGAACACCTCCTCGCAAAAAATGCTGGAGGCCGCGCTGCGCTCAACGACAAAGATGATCTATGTGGAAACGCCCACAAATCCGACGCTGAGTCTGACGGACATCGCCGCGACGGCCCGGCTCGCCAGCGCGCACGGCGTCACGCTGGCCGTGGACAATACGTTTCTCAGCCCGTACCTGCAACGGCCCATCTCCCTGGGCGCACACATCGTCCTACATTCCATGACGAAATACCTGAACGGCCACAGCGACGCGATGGGAGGCGCCGTGGTCCTCACACGTCACGAAGACGCCGAGAAGATCTACTTCATCCAGCGTTCGGCCGGCACAGGACTCTCGCCGATGAACTGTTTTCTCATCTCGCGCGGGATCAAGACGCTGGCCGTGCGCATGCTTCAGCACAACGCCAACGGCATCGCCGTCGCCCGGCACCTCGACACGCACTTGAAAGTCAAAAAAGTTCACTACCCGGGACTTGCTTCACACCCGCAACACGAACTCGCCCGCAAGCAGCAGCGCGGACCCGGCGCCATGCTGTCCTTCGACCTCGGCTCCGCAGAAGCCGCAGGCCGCATGCTGAACAAGGTCAAGCTCTGCTCTCTCGCCGAGAGCCTCGGAGGAGTCGAGACCCTGATCTCGCACCCCGCTTCGATGACGCACGCTTCCATGCCGGTCGAAGTCCGCAAGCAGATCGGGATCACCGACGGCCTCATCCGGCTATCCGTGGGAATCGAAGATGTCGAGGACATCCTCGCCGACTTGGACCAGGCGCTGTTGGCTGTCTAGCGTGGAGTTTCTAGGGTTTCGGTCCTTCACTACTTTCCGGCAGCAACCACCAGGCAAGAAACAATCTAAGTCAAGAACCCCACCCTCAAAAGCCGAGGGCGGGGCACCCGAAATCTTCTCACCCGTGAAGCCCGGGCCACCCGCCCCCTTGCCCCTTGACAGGAGACATAGGAAGGCTGACCCCAACCACTCCCTTATGTCGCGGATCGGCTATATCGTCTCCCGCTGACGCGCTTTCAACCCTGACTGGCACGGCAGGCATCAAGGGCAGCCTTGGCATCCGCGACCTTCGCTGCCTCCGTGTCCCGTTCATCCTGCATTGCGTCGTATTGATTCTTGAGGCCTGTCATCTTCTGGGTGAGTTCTTGCATCTGCTCCCCCACATTGACCAGGTCCAAGACCCCCGTAACATCCATGCCGCTCGGCGCGTTGTTGAGAGCCCACTCTCGCATTTGTTCCAGGTTGCCTGAGGAGGCCTGTAGTAACTCGCCCGTCTCTGTTACTGCCGTTAGGAGATGAAACACAGCAGTTGGTTGCCCTTCCACGGCTTCTTCAATCCCCAATTCAGGCGCGATTGCCTCAACTGCGATGTCCGCAACAAGGGCGGCGCATGCCTCGAAAAACTTCAGCTCTTGGATCTCCTTTAGTGTATTCAGTGCTCCCCATGACAAATCTTTAAATTGGCCTAACAGCTTGGCGAGTTGTGGCAGCGCCTTGTTGTACGCATCTGCCTTGCTTTGTCGCTGGGCATCGATGGTATCGAGTAAGGCTTTCTCTTGATCGTACCCCCGCTGATAACCCGCGCAAGGATCAGGTTTGGGGTCGGAATCATTTCCGGCGCTGGCGGCCGCAACAGCTCCCGCCCCCGCGGCTGCCGCGGCTGCAGCACCCGCTGTCGGCCAGCAATCGGAAAGTGAACTGCAGTTATCCGCCATTGCAACCGCCGGGGTCAGAAGAATGAGCAGCAACAACACCCCGGAAGGAGACAACCACTTGAACCCGCCAGGTTTTCCGGGCCCGCTGTTGGGCCGGGGCTTGGGCAACAGGACATAAAGTACAGCCAGCGTCAGCAGCGCGCCCAGCATGATGGGCCGAAGGCTGCTCGTGTGCTGCCACACTCCGGCAAGCACCACGCTCGAAAGGATGTATCCAACGATCAGCCCGAGAATGAACCTCAGGAGCACCGGAATCCGGGAAATGGGCTGCGTCCATGCCGCGGGGAAATGTCCGATCAGCCCGGAACGCCACGCGCCCAAACCCAGGGTGGTCACAAATACAAGGAGGGCGTCGAACCAGCCGGCATACGTCCCCGCCAGAACGAAGGTTGCGATAAACGACGTGGCCAGCAGCCGGACCGGCGCCGGTATGAGGCGACGCTGGCCGGCGGACGCGCGGACTTCCCGCTTCCACTGGGAGATGAGGACGCCGCTTGACGACCGCTGGGCCATCTGTTCGACGAAGGGCTTTGCCAATGCGACGATGACGGCAACGGCGACCAGCCAGGGCCACTCCTGCTGCACATGCACAATCGCTTCCCTGATCGGGGATCCTCCGGCCCAGGTGAATATGGGACGCAACAAGACCACGGCTCCCTGGCACCAAGCGTACGTCAGCACCCCCGCAGCCAGTCCGAAGAGGCCTGCTTCGGCCAAAGTGCCCAGCTGCGGGTTTGCAGTCTTGGGGGTCAGTTGCCGCGCCATGCTTCGCGCCATTGCCGGCAACACCACGGCCGCAATCCCCAGCACTGCATATCCCACCAGGTGGCCTGCCAGAGTCGGCAAGGGGTTCGAGGCCGAAAAAAGATTGCCCAGCCCAATGTGGACGATGTCCCCGGCGGCGTAGCCAAAGAGGAGCATCACGGCAAGGCACCCGTTCAGATACGCAGCCGCGACCACCAGCAGCAGGAAGAGCAGGGACTCCGAATAGATCACGTGCATGCCCGGCCAAAGCAGCGGGAAGAGGAAGCCAGTGGTCAGGGCGCCGAGCACAATCCATCCGCCAAATGGCCACGCCGCGAGCCAGATTCCATCCGCCAATGCGTCGGCCAGCCTGGGGGCAACCAGACGCACTCTTCCAGACATTTGCACCGAACACAGCCGCAGGATCCGGTTCTGGAGACCGGGGGGCTTTTGGTTTTGCAGCGGTGAAGTGTCTGCTGGCTGCCCGCTTGTCATTTTTGCCTCCTTAGCCGTTTACCGTAGCCGCGTGTTGAGCCAGCGGCAACCGAAGCCCAAGACTGTGCCGTACACCAGGTGAGAAGCGGCCGATATCTGCACGAATTCTTTATAGAACTTAATCTGTAACCACCCGGGATAGAGAGTGAGCTGAAACACTTCCAGGAACAATCCCCAAAATATTGCCGCCTTAACTCCATAACGTCCAAACAGAAGCCAGTAAGCAACGGCAAAACAAACCCCATTCATCACGTGGAACCCCACGCCGGCCGCGTAGACCGCCGGCACGGGCGCCCCGGCTCCCAAGAGCAGCACGCCAAATACGCGCATTAATTCGAACGGGCGATAAGTTGACGATTCGAATTGCGAAAGCACGAACTTGGTAAGGTCGTAGGCACCCGTGGCAAGCAGCCCAGCCAGGATTCCGGTCTTCAGCCGGTGTGCCAGCAGTGCGCGCTGCTGCGGGAGCAGCGTGCGCCAGCTCGTCGCGAGAATTGCAATGGGAAAGATGGCGGCCGCCGCCAAAGCCAGGCGCAGGGAAATCCGGGCCAAAATGTATGTGAGCAGCGCTACGCCGCTGAATAACAGGCTCAAGCCTGTGGCGCGCGACAGGAGAACATAGCGGCGGTGCTGCCTGCCGTCGGGTGGTAGGAGCGCGCTTGGGCCAGGAGTAGGCAACGAGGACCACCAATTTACGCGCTGGCGGGAGACGCGTCAACCCGCCACATTCTCTCCGAGCCAGCGCAGATAAGTCCGCGAACCCTCTGCGATGGGCAGTGAAATAAATTCCGGCACTTCGTGGCTGTGGAGTTTTTTGACTTTGTCTTCGAGCGCGCCCAGGCTCTTCTTCGTGGTCTTGATCAGGAGCAGGTATTCGCGCGCGGTTTCCACGGCTCCCTTCCAGCGGTAGACGGACTCGACCGGCGCGCGAAGAATGTTCACGCAGGCCGCGAGGCGCGCCTTCACCACGCTGCGCGCAATGCGCCGCGCCTCGGAAAGCGACGCGCAAGTCACCAGCACCACCCGCTTCCCGTTCGACTTCTTCATGGCGCTCTCCTCTTCACTCATCGGCGCGGCGCCGTTTGCCGCTTCGCGCACATGTCCGCAACGGCCCGGCGCGGCGCGCTACAATACCGGCCCGTGGGCGCTTCTCCCATCAAATTCGGCACCTCCGGCTGGCGCGGTGTGATCGCGGACGACTTCACCTTCGCCAACGTGCGCCTCGCAGTCACCGCCATCGCCGGGCATGCGAAGAGCCGCAAGCCGCACCCAACATTGCTGGTCGCGCACGACACGCGATTCTACTCGGAAGAGTTTACGCGACTCGCGGTCGAAGTGCTCCTCGAACACGGCATCCGCGTCCTGTGCGCGGACAGCTTTGCGCCCACGCCGGCGGTGGCCTTCGAAATCCTGCGCCGCAAGGTCGACGGGGCCATCAACTTTACGGCCAGCCACAACCCCGCGGAATACCACGGCCTGAAATTCTCGGGCGCCGATGCGGGGCAGGCGATGCCCGAAGTCACGAGCGACATCGAGGCGCGCGTGGCTCGCCTCGCCGCTGCGCACGGCGCGCGGGGCAGGAGGCGCGGCGCCGCTGATTCGAACGGCGCGGCCGAGACGATCTCTCTCGCGGAACCGTACCTCGAACGGCTGGAACAGCTCGTGCGCTTCGACGTCATCCGCAAATCCGGCGCGAAGTTCACGGCCGATCCGCGCCACGGCTGCGGCATCGGCTATCTGGACCGCGCCCTTTCCGACCACGGCATTCCCGTCCAAGCGATGCACACCGACCGGGACGTGCTGTTCGACGGCAAGGGCCCCGACGTCTCCGAAGAGATTCTGGCTCCCTTGAGCAAGACTGTGCGCGAGAGCGGAGCGACCGCCGGGCTGGCCACCGACGGCGACGCCGACCGCTTCGGCATCGTGGATCGCGACGGCACGTGGATTGCGCCGAACTACATTCTCGCGCTGCTCTACGATTACCTGTGCGAGACGCGCGGCTGGAACATGGCGGCGGCGCGCAGCGTGGCCACGTCGCACATGCTGGACGCAGCCGCGTCCGCCCGCGGACAGAAGACCTACCAGACGCCGGTGGGATTCAAGTACATCGGGCAGTTGATCCGCGAAGACAAAATCGCTTTGGGCGGCGAAGAGAGCGCGGGCCTCTCCGTGCGCGGACACATCCCGGAGAAGGACGGCATCCTGGCGTGCCTGCTCGTCGCGGAGATGACGGCGGCGCGGGGCGTTTCGATCGGCGAGCAAATTCGGCAAGTGTTTCGCAAGCTCGGAAGGGAGTTCCGCCCGGTGCGGCAGAATCTCCAACTCACGGAAGAGGAGAAGGCCCGGGCGCTCGAGAAGATGCGCTCCGGCGAGAGCACGCTCCTCGGCCGCAAGATTGCGGGGATCGACCGGACGGACGGCGCGAAATTCGTTTTTGAGGATGGCTCGTGGATGCTCTGCCGCATGTCGGGCACGGAGCCGCTGCTCCGTCTGTACACGGAGGCGGGCAGCGTGGAAGCCTCGGGGCGCCTTGCGCGCGAAGCGGCGGCCTGGATCCGGAAGGAGTAGCGCGAGATGAGCTTCACCGGCGACGTAAAGAAACTGTTGCGGCGATACGGCAGCACGCTGTTGCTGCTTCTAGTCGTCCTCCTGGTGATGGACAACATTTTCGGCGCGCACGGGTTGCTTGCGATGCGGCGCGCGCAAAAGGAGATTGCCGCGGTAAAAAAACAGATCGAGCGCCTGAACGAGGAAAATCAAGAACTGGATGGGCAAGTCAAGGCGCTGCGGAGCGATCCCCAACTCATAGAAAAAATCGCGCGCGACGAGCTGGGCCTAGCCCGGCCCGGAGAAGTGATCATCCGGATCCCGCAGCAGCCGAAACCTTCGCCCGCGCCGGCCAAACCCTGAGCCCGCCGCTCTTCCACCGCGTGCGCAGGAGGGAGAGCACGAGCATCGTCAGGAAAATCGCGAGCAAGCCGGCGCTCGCCATCGGGATGCTGCAATTTTTCTTCGGCAGGATGGAAAACCTGCCGTAGACAAATTCGATGTGGACCCAGTAAATGAGCAGCGAAGTGTTTCCGAGCTGGATGACGGGGCTGAATCCTTTCTGCGCCAGGCCCCAGCGGCACCACGCGTACGTCAGAAAAAGAATCAGCAACAAGACTCCACAGCGAAAGAGAAAGAAATTCGGGCTGGTGTGCCAGTAATCGTAGACGGCATAGAGGTTCACGGGCAGCGCGTCGAACCAGAGGGCGGATGCGCACGCAAGAATGCCGGCTCCGCCGAGCGCTGCGAACAGGAGCGCCTGTTTCTTTTTCGCGTAGTCGGAAAAGAGGAGGAAACCCACGGCCAATCCGGCGAAGGCGAATGCCGCCCAGGGAAACAGAGGAAAGAGCGAGGGCTGCGGCACTTTGAAAACGTGCACGCCGTTGATGTACGTCTCCAGGAACCAGGGCAGCCAGCGCGGGCGGTGCGTGGTCCACAGCAGCGGCGTGGCCAGCGCGATGAGCGCGGCGACAGCCAGCGCGGCAAACAGATTGCGCGCACGCACCCGCGCTGCGTCTCCTCCGCCCACCAGCCAGCACAGCACACCCATGAACATCATGGAGAGGCCGAGGATGTTCAGGACGTCGACGCGGAGGAGGTCCGTCCAAGGCGCGCCGGGATAGCCGAGAGCGAACTCCTGCACGCGGAAGAGCATGCCCATTCCGTAGATCTCCGCGCCGCGCCGGATGGTGGTGCGCGCAATTTCGTTCCGGGCAGCGCCCTTCGCGCGCAGACGGTCCGTCACGAGAGCAAAGGAAACGCCCGCGAGGAAGACGAAGAGCGGCGCCGGAAGCGTTCCGCCGAGCTGCGACCACATCATGAAGGTGGTTTTGCGGGCTTCGGGACGCAGCCAGGAGTCGTAGCAGTGCGTCTGAAACATCAGCAAGACCGCAAGACCGCGCATCCAGTCGATGTACGCAAGGCGCTGGGCCGCGGGCCGCGCCGGGGCGGGAATTTCCTGGGCCATGACCGTGCGCTACACTAGCGCAGTTTGACCTCCCGGCGCCAACCCGCGGCATATCTTTCGCTGCTTGAAGAAATGGCCGGAAGACCCGCCTTCGCCAAGGCTTCGGCGGGCAGGCCACGGCTTCGCGAGGCTTCGGCGGGCAAGGCGCATGTATAATTGGGCAGTGCACGGAGGAGGATGGCGATGGCGAAACCACTGACGGCGGAACAGGCGATGTTTTTGTTGCACGAAGTGTCGTTGCCGGCTCTGAAGATCGAGCACCGGATGACGAGAGCTGTGCTCGAGGCGGTGCCGGCGGACAAGGCTGATTACCGGCCCGACTCTTTTGCGAAAAGCGGGATCGAGCTGGTGCGGCACATTGCGTCGGCGGAGAACCGATTTCTGGAGACGACCATCAACGGGGAGTTCAGCATAGCCGCAGCAACGATTCCAGAAAACGCGAAGACGCCGAGGGAAATCGCGGCATGGTACGCGGAGCAGTTCGGGAAGAATCATGAGGCACTGACAAAACTGAAAGCGGAGCAACTCCTGAAGATGGTGGATTTCCGAGGGATGTTTCAGTGGCCGGCGGTGGCTTACCTGCAGCTCGCGCTGAACCACTCGATTCATCATCGCGGGCAGCTTTCCACGTATCTGCGGCCGATGGGATCGAAAGTGCCGGCGATTTATGGAGAGAGCTACGACAGCGCTCAGGCAAAAAAGGCGGCGCAGGCGTGAAAAGAGGCGCTGTTCATTCCTTCTCGGCCATTCATTGCCGGCTGTCAGCTGCCAACTCTGACTAAGAGAAGGCCCCGAGTTAGAAGGCGGAGGCGCGGAAGCGTTTGGCGCCAGCCCAGTACAGGCTGACTTCGTGGCCGTCCGGGTCGTTCAAATAGGCGTGTTTCCACCCCCAGGGCATCTGCTTGGGCTTTTGCGAGAAGCGAAGGCCCGCGGATTCAAGACGGTCGCAGTAGCGGTCCAGATCTTTCACTTCGAAATAGAGACGCACGCCCCCTGTGTGTAGTTCGTCGCCGGGCGCGAGCTGGTGAATCGCAAGCGTCGCGCTGCCCCTGGGTGATTTCAGGCGCGCGTAGACGGTCCTGCCCTGGTACTGGAAATTCTCCAGAAGTTTGAAGCCGAGTTGGCCAGCGTAAAAGGAAAGGGACGAACCGACATCCCTTGAGTAAACCATGGCGTGATTGAAGACGAGAGCGGAAGTGGCGCCGGCTCGTTTGGATTTCTTCTTGGCGGGCATAGAACACCTCAGACCAGAGATTCTAGGAGAGCAGGCCGCATTGTGCCATAGGCGCAGATGTAGTCGAGGGGGGCTGAAGAGTCAGCGGACGACGCCAGAGAGCGGGCTGGAGGCGGTGGCGTAGAGTCGCTTCGGCATGCGGCCGGCGAGCCAGGCTTTGCGGCCGGCGGAGACAGCGTCGCGCATGGCTTCGGCCATTAGGACGGTGTCCTGCGCTTCGGCGATGGCTGTGTTCATGAGGACGCCGTCGGCGCCAAGCTCCATGGCCACGGCCGCGTCGGACGCCGTGCCCACGCCCGCGTCCACGATCATGGGCACTTCCGTGATGCGCTCGCGCAGGATGCGCAGGTTGGCCGGGTTCTGAATGCCCATGCCCGAGCCGATCGGCGCGGCCAGAGGCATCACGGCGGCGGCGCCGGCGTCAATCAGCTTGCGCGCCACCACCAGGTCGTCGTTCGTGTACGGCAGGACGACGAAGCCTTCCTTCACCAAGACTTTGGTCGCCTCCAGAAGCTGCTCGGTATCCGGGAAAAGCGTCTGCTGGTCGCCGATTACTTCGAGCTTCACCCAGTGGGAGAGGCCGACCTCGCGGGCCAGACGGGCGGTGCGAATCGCCTCGTCAGCGTTGAAGCAAGCGGCGGTGTTCGGCAGGATGAAAATCTTTTCGCGGTCAATGTAATCGAGGAGCGACTCCTTCGAGCGGTCGGTGAGGTTCACGCGGCGGACGGCGACCGTGACCATCTCCGCGCCGGAGGCCGCGTGGGCCCGCGCCATTTCCTGGAAGCTGCGGTATTTTCCGGTTCCGACAATCAGGCGCGAACGGAACGCGCGCCCGGCGATGACCAGCTGGTCTGACATGGGTGGCTCCGGGATGATTGTACGGCGGGACGGGCGCGGGAACAAATCGGGGAAGCTATCTACAGATCTCCCTGGATAGCCGGCAATGGTAAGTGTGCAGCACAGTCTGAAGTCTGTGCTACTGCTCTCTGCGATCGGACGGGGCCGAACCTTTTGGGGCGCTCTTGCGCCCAAAGCGCGCGAACTTCAGAAACTGGTAGGCCATGTACCAGGCGGAAAGAGCGAGGCTCCAGGTAACAAAGACGACGAGCAGCCTCGACCAGATTGGAGTGCGGGCATCCCCAAGGTCCATCAGAGCCGTGGCGCCGTAGCCCAGCCCGACGACGAGCCCGGCCAAGCCAGCCAAGACTCCCAAGACCGCCGAGATGATCCGATGGAGCAAGCGAAGATCCTTTCGGCGAGGCTATCCTTCGAGGACGGGGCGCGGCTCGGCAACGTCGGCGTAGAGCTGCTCAATCACGGCGCGGAATTGTTCCTCGACGACGCGGCGCTTGAGTTTGAGGGTGTAGGTGAGCCCGCCGTTGCCGAAGGTGAAGTCCTCGGGAAGAAGGGCAAACCGCTTGATCGTTTCATACGAAGCAAGGTTTGCCGTCAGGCGCAGGATCTCGCCATCAATGAGCTCATGGACCCAGGGATCGGCCGCAACCTCGCCGTCGGAAGTGAGGGTCTTGCGCTGGGCCGCGGCGCGCGCGCGGACGGCCTCGAAATTCGGGACGATGAGGGCCACAACGAACTTGCGCTTATCGCCGACGACCATGGCGTTGAGAATGTACGGGCTGGTCTTGAGCTTGCCCTCGATGGGCTGCGGCGCGACGAACTTTCCCGCCGCCGTCTTGATCAGGTCTTTCTTGCGGTCGGTGATAAAGAGGTAGCCGTCCGCATCCAGATAGCCGATGTCGCCGGTGGCGAGCCAGCCGTCTTCCTTCAGCGCTTCGCGAGTGGCTTGCGGGTTGTTGTAGTAGCCCTGCATGACGCACGGCCCCTTGACCATGATCTCGCCGTCTTCCGCGATGCGCACTTGCACGCCGGGGATGGTTTTCCCGACGCTTCCGATGCGGTTCGCCGGATAGTTGGTGGTCACGATCGGCGAAGTCTCCGTCAGGCCGTAGCCCTGATAGATGGGCACGCCAATGGCCCAGAAGAATTCCGCAAGGTCTTTCGCCAGAGGCGCTCCGCCGGAAGAGACGATGCGCAGGCGGCCGCCGGTTCCGGCGCGGATTTTCGCGTAGACGAGTTTGTCCGCCAGCGCCCATTCCAGCCGAAGGGCGAGCCCCGCGCCGTGGCCCGTCATGCGCCACTCCGCGGAGCGCGGCGCGACGCGCATGGCCCACTGAAAAATTGCTCGCCGGAGCCCGGTCGTCTTGCTTCCCTGCTCCATGACGCGCGCGTAGATTTTTTCAAAGAAGCGCGGCACGGCGCCGATGACCGTGGGGCGAATCTCGACCAGGGCCTGCGCCACCTGCTCAACCTGCTCGACGTAGGCCACGGTCACGCCGAAAAAGATGTGGATATAGTCCATGATCCGGCCGTAGACGTGAGACAGCGGCAGGAAGGAGACGGCCACGTCGCCGGCCGGCTGCAGGTCGAATTGGAAGCAGGCGCCCTCGACGTTGGAGCAGAAGTTCGCGTGCGAGAGCATCACGCCCTTGGGCTCGCCGGTGGTGCCGGAGGTGTAGATGATGGATGCGAGTTGGCCGGGGAGCACCTGGGCCGCACGCGCGCGGTAGGCGGCGATGTCCGCCTCTCCGGCTGGGGCGATGAGCGTCTCATACCGCAGGCATTCCTCGGGCAGCTCCGCGCCGCCGTCCGCGACGATGATGTGCGGCGAGCCGGTGAGCCGCGTTCGCGTCTCCAGCAGCTTCTCCGTCTGCGCCGCCCCGGCAACGAAAACCACCTTTGCCCCGGAATGGTTCAGGATGTAGACCATGCGCTCGGGCGATTCGTTGAAATAGAGGGGAACATTGACGCCGCCCGCGCCGCTGATGGCAAAATCCGCGACGTGCCACTCGGGCCGGTTGGCCGCGAGGAGTCCTACGCGGTCGCCCGGCTTCACGCCGAGCTCCACCAGCGCGGAGCTGAGGCCCGCCACGCGGCGCAGGAGTTCCGCGGAGGAGTTCGCCACCCACTTTCCGTCGCGCCGCACCAATTGCGCCCGCGGATTGGGCAGGCGATCCACGGCATCGAGGAAGCGGGCGGGAATCGTTGCGTAGTTCGTCACGAAAGCCACTTTACTAGACATCCACGGCATCGCGCAATCCGCCCGCGATTCGTTTTCGTGCAAACCTGCAGTCCGCTGCGCTAAGATGCGGAGAAGACGGCGCATTGAGGAGACTCATGAGCGAAGTGGTGACGGAAAAAACGGCCGCTCCCGGAGCGCTCCGCGCCCCGCGCGGCACCGGGATTTCCTGCAAGGGCTGGCAGCAGGAAGCCGCGCTGCGCATGTTGCTGAACAACCTCGACCCCGAAGTGGCGGAGAAGCCCGACGATTTGATCGTGTACGGCGGCACGGGGCGCGCCGCGCGCAACTGGGAGTGCTTCCACGCGATTGTCCGCTCGCTGCGCGCGCTCGAATCCGACGAAACGCTGCTCATCCAATCGGGCAAGCCGGTGGGCATTTTCCGCACGCACAGCTACGCGCCGCGGGTCCTGCTGTGCAACTCCAACCTCGTCGGCCACTGGAACAACTGGGAACAGTTCCACGAGCTCGACCGCCTGGGCCTGATGATGTTCGGGCAGATGACCGCCGGGAGCTGGATCTACATCGGCACGCAGGGGATTCTGCAGGGCACTTATGAAACCTTTGCGGCCGCCGCGCAAAAGCATTTTGGAGGATCGTTGGCGGGAAAGCTGGTCGTCAGCGGCGGGATGGGCGGGATGGGAGGCGCGCAGCCGCTGGCGGCAACGATGAACGGCGCGGCGTTCCTGGGGATTGACGCAGACCCCGAGCGGATCAAGCGGCGCGTGAAGGCGGGCTACTGCGACATGATGGTCACGAGCCTCGACGAAGCGCTGCGCATCTTGAAAAACGCGGTGCGCAAAGGCGAAGCGGCGTCGGTGGGTCTTGTGGGTAACTGCGCCGACCTGATCCCGGAGCTGGCGCGCCGCGGCGTCGTGCCCGATCTTCTCACCGACCAGACCAGCGCGCACGACCCGATCGAGGGATACGTCCCCAACGGCATGACCCTCGAGGCGGCGCTCGAGTTGCGAGCGAAAGACCGCGAGGAGTACAAGAAGCGCGCCCTTGCCGCCATCGCGCAACACGTTCAGGGCATGCTCGATCTGCAGAAGCTCGGCGCGACCACTTTCGACTACGGCAACAACATCCGGACGTTTGCTTATCAGCAAGGAGTCAAGAACGCGTACGATTTCCCCGGCTTCGTGTCCGCTTACATCCGCCCGCTGTTTTGCGAAGGCAAGGGGCCGTTCCGCTGGGCCGCGCTGTCGGGCGAGGCGTCGGACATCCACCGCACCGATGCGCTGGTGCTGGAGATGTTTCCGCGCAACGAGCAGCTCGCGCGCTGGATCCGCCTGGCGCAGAAACATGTGAAGTTTCAGGGCCTGCCGGCGCGCATCTGCTGGCTGGGCTACGGCGAGCGCGACAAATTCGGCCTGGCGCTGAACGACCTGGTCGCAAAGGGCGAACTCAAAGCGCCCATCGTTATCGGCCGCGACCACCTCGATTGCGGCTCCGTGGCTTCGCCGTACCGCGAAACCGAAGCGATGCGCGACGGCTCCGACGCCGTGGCGGACTGGGCGTTTCTGAATGCGCTGGTCAATACGGCCAGCGGCGCCTCGTGGGTGTCCATCCACAACGGGGGCGGGGTCGGGATCGGCTATGCGCAGCACGCCGGGCAGGTGACCGTGGCGGACGGCACGAAAGAAATGGCGGTGAGGATCGAGCGTGTGTTGACGAACGACCCGGGCATGGGCGTCATCCGCCATGCCGACGCCGGCTATCCGGAAGCGATTTCTTTTGCGCGGGAAAAAGGCGTCAAGATCCCGATGCGGTAGCGTACCCAAACCGGCCCTCGGGGCATCGAAACGGAAGGACGAAAGAGGAGGATCAAAATGTACGTCATCCTGGGAGCTACGGGAAACACCGGGTCGGTTGCCGCCAAGACACTTCTAGCGAAGGGGCAAAAAGTCCGCGTCGTTGGGCGGGACAAGTCGAAATTGGCGCAATTTGTCAGCCAGGGCGCCGAAGCATTCGAAGGGGATGCGCAGAATGCGGAGAGCTTGACCAAAGCTTTCACCGGCGCAAAGGCCGTCTATTCGATGGTGCCGCCGCTTCTTGCCAGCCCGGACTTCCGCGCGTATCAGGATCAAGTCACGGAGGCCATCGCGACGGCGCTGGAAGCCGCAAAGGTCACACACACGGTGACGCTCAGCAGCGTGGGCGCCGACAAGCCGGATAAGACCGGACCCGTGGCGGGCTTGCACAACATGGAATCACGGTTCAGCCGGATCGCCGGCTTGAATGCCCTTCACTTGCGGGCCGGATACTTCATGGAGAACGTCCTGGCGCAAATCGAAGTCATTCGTAATTTCGGCCTGATGGCCGGACCGGTGCGGGCCGACCTGGCCCTGCCGATGATCGCCACGCGCGATATCGGAGCTGCCGCCGCGGAAGCTTTGTTGAGGCTGGATTTCTCCGGACAGAAGACCCGCGAATTGCTCGGCCAGCGCGACCTCAGCTACTCCGAAGTGGCAGAGATTGCCGGAACTGCGATTGGAAAACCCGGGCTCGCCTATCTTCAGCTCCCCTCGCAACAGGTGATCCCGGCGATGACGCAAATGGGCCTCTCCGCGAATGTTGCCGGATTGCTTTGTGAAATGTCCGACGCCCTGAGCAGCGGGTACATGCGGGCGCTGGAACCGCGCTCGGCGGCGAACACGACGCCGACATCGTTTGAAACATTTGTACAGGAAGTGTTCGTTCCGGCTTTCCGGGGCAACGCCGCGACGGCGTAAACGCGCCGCCAAGCTGTAACGGGGCGCCACTCCCGCGCATTTTCGGCGATAATAGCGGCGCCTTGCCGAATCCGCTGCTCATCACCGGCGCTTCGCAGTTGCTCACCCTCCGTGGGCGCGCGCCGCGGCGCGGAAGAGCGCTCTCCAACCTGGGCATCATCAAAGACGGCGCCGTGTTGATCCGCGACGGTCTGATCGCCGCGGTGGGCACGCGGGCGCAGGTCGAGGCCCTACCGGACGCGAAGAGCGCAGAAAAGCTCGACCTCGGCGGCCGCATCGCTCTCCCCGGCTTCGTGGACTCACACACACATCTGATTTCCGCCGCGAGCCGCGCCGAAGAGTATGAACTGCGCATCGCGGGCGCCAGCTACGAAGAGATCGCGCGCAAGGGCGGCGGCATCCTTTCGAGCGTCCGGAAACTCCGGGCCGCGACAGCCGAAGCGCTCAAGCAGCGCGCCCAGCGAGCGCTCGAGCTGTTTGCGGCCCACGGCACAACAACCATCGAAGCGAAGAGCGGTTACGGGCTCGACCTGGAAAGCGAGTTGAAGATCCTGCAGCTCCACGGCGGGCTCGAAGCTGAACAGCCGCTCGAAATCGCTTCGACGTTTCTCGGCGCGCACGTTGTCCCGCCCGAGTATCGCGGCAAGGCCGGCGGCGCGGACCGCTACGTGGAATTCGTCGCGAACCGCGTGGTCCCGGAAGTTGCCCGGCGGGGACTCGCCGAATTCTGCGACGTCTACTGCGACCGCGGCGCGTTCTCGGTGGAGCAGGCGCGCCGCGCGCTGACGGCCGGGCGGGCTTGCGGCCTTGCGCCACGCCTGCACGCGGAACAGCTCGCCCACACCGGGGCCACGCGGCTCGGCGTCGAGCTGCACGCCGCGAGTTGCGACCACCTCGAAAAAATCAACCGAGCTGACATCCGCGCCCTCGCGAAATCGGACACCGTGGCGACACTTCTCCCGGGCTGTTGCTTTCACCTGGGTCTCTCGCACTACGCGCCCGCGCGCGCGCTGATCGAAGCCGGAGCCGTCGTTGCGCTGGCCACCGACTACAATCCTGGAACCAGCCCTACGCTGAGCATGCCCATGATTCTCTCGCTTGCCTGCACGCAGATGCGCATGACACCGGCCGAAGCGGTCGCCGCAGCGACGATCAACGCCGCGTTCGCCCTGCGCCGCCAGAAGCGGATCGGCTCGCTCGAAGTTGGCAAGCAGGCGGATATCGCCGTCTTCGACTTGGACGACTACCGCGAAATCCCCTATTATTTTGGTGTGAATCATTGCTGGCTGACGCTCAAGCGGGGACAGACCGTCTTCACCCGCGGCTGATTCCAGATTCGAATCGGCAGGGCGCTGCTCACCGCGCCCCTGTCTGCCGGCCCGGCTGATGAAACGACTGATCGAATGCGTGCCGAATTTCTCCGAGGGGCGCGACGCCGCCAAAGTGGAGGCGCTCGTTTCGGCGATGACCGCGGTCCCGGGCGTGTTCCTGCTCGACCGAGAGATGGACGCGGACCACAACCGGTGCGTGATCACGCTCGCGGGCGAGCCGGAGGCCGTGGCCGAAGCCGCGCTTCTCGGCGTGGGGAAGGCCCTCGAGCTGATTGATCTGACGCAGCAAAGCGGCGCGCACCCGCGCATCGGCGCCGCGGACGTCGTGCCCTTTATCCCGGTGGACGGAGTCACCATCGAAGACTGCGTGGCGCTGGCCCGCCGCGTGGGCAATGAGATCTGGCAGAGGTACCGCATCCCCGTTTATTTCTACGAAGCCGCCGCGCTGCGGCCCGAGCGGGCGAACCTCGAAAACATACGCCGGGGACAGTTCGAGGGCCTGCGCGAAGAGGTGAAGAAGAATCCCGACCGCCTCCCGGACGTCGGCGATCCCAAATTGCACCCCACCGCGGGCGCGACGGTGGTCGGCGCGCGCAAGTTCCTGATCGCCTACAACGTGAACCTGAACACCGCCGACGTGGGCATCGCCAACAAAATCGCCAAGGCGATACGCTATTCCAGCGGCGGCCTGCGCTACGTGAAGTCCATGGGCGTGGAGCTGAAGGCGAGGAAGCTTGCGCAGGTTTCCATCAATTTGACCGACTTCGAGCAGACTCCGATGCACCGCGTCTATGAACTTGTGAAGCGCGAAGCGGAGCGCTACGGCGCCGCGCCCGTCGGCAGCGAGATCGTCGGCCTGGTTCCCAAGAAGGCGATCGAGATGGCGGCTGATTTTTTCCTTCAGCTAGAAAACTTTTTACCCGCGCAGGTGCTGGAAAACCGCCTGGACGCCGCCCTCTCCGGCGCGCCGCTCGAGCCGCCGGGGAAGGAGGCGAAACTCGCGCCACTCGTGCGGCCGTTCCTCAAGGCCGTGGCCGAGCCGACGGCAACGCCCGGCGGCGGCAGCGTTTCGGCGCTGGCCGGCGCGCTTGCCGCTTCGCTCGGGCAGATGGTGGCGGGCCTCTCCCGCAAGAAAAAATCGCAGGCGAGCCACAGCGAGAAGCTTTCAGAAGCGCTCGACGCCATGCGGCAGACCGGGGACGAGCTCGCCCAGGCGATTGACGAGGACGCGGCCGCCTACGAAGCGGTGCTTGCGGCATTCAAGCTGCCGCAGGGCGATGCCGGTGAAAAACGCCGGCGCGAGCTGGAGATTCAGGCCGCAACGCGGGGCGCAGCGGAGGTTCCACTGCGGGTAGCCGAGTGCGCGGTTGCTCTCCGCGAACGCCTCGGACAACTGGAGTCGATCTCCGCGGCATCCATGCGGTCAGACTTGAAGGTGGCGCAGTGCATGGCCGCCGCGGGCGCGCTGGGCGCCATGGAAAATGTCGAGATCAATCTGGGTTCGATCACCGATGCGCCCTATGTCACCGCCATTCGCGGCCGGCTCGCGGTGCTGCGGCGGCGCATTGGAGATTGGCCTCGCGCCTTGGGAGCGTGATACAGTTTTACCAGGGTCCCAAAAGGAGCCTCTCATGAAACCGAATACGATCTTACGCGGCGTGGTGGCCGGCGCCCTTCTCGCGGCGTTCCTCCTGCCGGCGGCGCGGCCCGCCCGCGCGGGACGCCTAGGCATGGACATCATCGGGCTGTTCCCGAAGGAAGTCGGCGAATTCGCCTACGTGGACCTGAAAAAGGCGCGCTCGATCAAGTGGTATGCACAACTGAAGGAGCAGCTGCTTCCGCAGCGCTTCCACCAGTTCGAGCAGTTCCTTGCCTCCGCCGGGATGGATCCGAACTCGCAGGTGGATGAGCTGGCCTGGGGCCTCGTCGCCGAGTCCGCCGGGCCGGACGGTGAAACGTCCGGCGTGCCGACCGGCGAAACCACCGTCGGCGTCGCGCTCGGCAGCTTTAATCCCAATTCCGCGGAAGCCTTCTTCAAGGCGCAAAAGCTGCCCACCTTCCAAGCGCGGGGGTTTACGCTCTACGCATTCGGCAGCGGCTCCGGGCCGAACGATCTCTTTTTCTTTTTCATCGATTCGAATACAGCGGCGTTCGGACACCGCAGACTGCTCGAGAAGCTCATCGAAGTCCGCTACGGCACTGAAGAGGGGCTCCTGCGCAACGACAAGTTATTCCCGCTGATCAACGAAGCGAACGGTTCGAGCGTGGTCTGGGCGGTCCTGAATCCCTCTTACGCGCGCCTGGCGATGCACCAGCTTGCGCCGGAAGTCGAGCAATTCCCCGAAGCCGCGAAGCTCGTCCAGAACCTGAAGAGTCTGATCATCAATCTCGATGCCGGAAGCGGCGTGGACGGCAAATTCCAGGCCATTGCGGCGTCCACCGAGGACGCCAACACGCTGGCACAACTCCTCACTGCGGGCTTCCTTTACAGGCGCTACCAGGCGCAGCAGAGCAATGCCGAGCTCGGGCAACTCCTGGACCTGGCGCGCATCACTCCCTCGGGCGATCGCGTCGTGTTGCGCATGTCTCTGAGCGATGACCAGATGACCTCGCTCATCCGCCAAAACGTGTTCACGTTGCGAATGTAACTCCGGCGCAAGCGAATTCAGAGGAGCGGACAAGCGCAGCCAGCTTTTGGGGGATTGTATTCGCCGACCCTGCATCCGCATGCTGTCCACTGTCGCTTCAGCCAGGCCGCGCCCGCGATCAGACGGGCACTATCGTCGAGACCTGCGTCCAAACCGTGGAACTTATTGCCCGCGGACGTCCGCGATCGATACGTCGCATGCCTCCCGGCAAGCGGGGCAGTAGTACAGCCCGTCGGCGCACAAGCGGATTTCGAGCTGCCCCTTGCAGATCGAGCAATACTTCTCGCACGCGCATTCGTGTTCCGTTTTATCGCACTGGCGACAAACGACCGATCCTTCCATCTCCACCTCCGAGGCCACTTTACCCGACCTGATTCCACCGGGCAACACGACTGTTCTCTGTTTGCGAACATTGCCTCTACGCGCGCCCTATGTTCTCCGACGAAGCATTCCTACGCTGAAGGCGACGGAAACCCAATCCAAGAGCGGTCGCCAGGTCCGGCACCTCTTGCGCCAATTCCGCTGCATCCAAGTGGAATTCCAAGGCGTATAATCCCCCTTATCGCTGGAGGAGGTGCCGAAATGGCCAAAATCAAGCTGTTCACAATCGCGGTTCAGAATCAACCGGGCACGGTCGCCCAGATCGCGAGAACTCTCGGCAACGCAAAGGTGAATATTCTCGCACTCCTGGCAACGGCCCAGGGGAGCAGCGGCACGGTCCAATTTGTCGCCGAAAACGCCGGGCGAGCGAAGAAGGCGCTGGACCAGGCCGGCCTCGCGTATCGGGAGACGACCGCCGAGGAGCATGAGCTGTCCAACAAACCCGGCGCACTCGCGCAGTGCCTGGACAAGCTCGCAGCCAAGGGCGTCAACCTGAACTCGATCCACGCCACGGCCGCAAAAGGCGGAAAAAAGGCGGTCGTGGTTTACACCGTCGAGTCCGCGGAAAAGACGACAACGGCTACGGCGTAACGGCATAGGACGAGAGAGCCGCGCGTTCTTCAACGTCTGTCCCCCCGGCTGACCGGTCTGTCTGCTTACCTCTCTTGGTGTGTTCTGTGGCGCTGACAAGACGCGACCCCTTCCTTGACTCATCCCAGACCGCGTGGTAGGTTCAAAATCCTTTTCGAGCGATTTACATGGAATCCGTAACCTCCCCTGCGACGGAGCTTCGAAAAACAGCGCTGAACGCCATGCACC
>DASZZJ010000001.1:0-8442 GCA_035545075.1 Candidatus Acidiferrales bacterium | reverse complement strand
GGGAAGCTGTACATGCTCCAGACGCGCACCGGGAAGCGCACGCCGGCAGCGGCGTTCCGCATGGCCGTAGAGATGGCGCAGGAGAAACTGATCACCCGGGAAGACGCGATCCAGCGCATCCAGCCGGCGGACATCGAGCGGCTTTTCTATCCGGTCATCCGGGCGAAGTCGGAAAAGGGCGGCGTGACGGCGAAGGCGCTGGCGCGCGGGATTAACGCAGTGCCGGGCGCGGCCGTCGGCAAGGTCGTTTTTTCGGCGCAGACGGCGGAGGAGTGGGCCGGGCGCGGCGAAAAAGTGATCCTGGTGCGGCGCGAAACGAGCCCCGAGGACGTAGGCGGGATGGCCGTGGCGCAGGGTATCCTCACCGCAGCGGGAGGGAAAACGAGTCACGCCGCCGTAGTGGCCCGCGGCTGGGGGAAGTGCTGCATCGTAGGCTGCGAAGCGCTGGACATTGACTACGCTGCGGGGAGCGCGCGCATCGGCGAGCGCGTCATTCGAGAAGGCGATTGGATCACGCTCGACGGCAGCGAAGGCCTCGTCTATGCGGGTCAAATGCCCCTGGGCGCTCCCACGCTTCCGCCGACGTATCCGGTCCTGATGAAGTGGGCCGACAAAATCCGGCGGCTGGGCGTGCGCGCGAACGCGGATACCCCGCAGGATGCGCGTAAGGCGCGGGAGATGGGTGCCGAGGGCATTGGCCTGTGCCGCACGGAACACATGTTCTTCAAGGATTTCGAACGGCCGGAAAAGAGCCACGAGCGGCAGCTCGCCATCCAGGAGATGATCCTGGCGGAGAGTCGCGAGGCTCGCGTCAAGGCGCTGGACAAATTGCTGCCGTTCCAGCGGCGCGACTTTAGCGGGCTTTTTCGCGCGATGGATGGCCTCCCCGTTACGATCCGACTCCTCGATCCTCCGCTGCACGAATTCCTGCCCCACGAAGCTGAGAAACAGGCCGAGCTGGCGAAGGACTTGGGCATCACCGCCGAACATGTTGCCCGGCGCGTGGAGCAGCTCCACGAAACGAACCCCATGCTGGGGCACCGCGGCTGCCGCCTGGACATTACGTATCCAGAGATCCTCGAGATGCAGGTGCGCGCCATCATTGAGGCGGCGATCGAGTGCCAGCGAGAGGGGATTAAAGTAATTCCTGAGATCATGCACCCGCTCACATTGGACGAAAAGGAGATGCGCATCCTGGAGCAAGCGACGCGGCGCGTCGCGGACGAGATCCTCAGCCGTGAAAAGGTGAAGCTCTCCTATGCCGTGGGGACCATGATTGAGCTTCCGCGGGCCGCCCTGCTCGCCGGGAGCATCGCGCGTTCCGCTGAGTTTTTCTCCTTCGGGACGAACGACCTCACGCAAACTACCATGGGTCTCTCGCGAGATGACGCGGGGCGCTTCCTGCCGGACTACGTGGACGAAAAGAAGGCGGGCATCTTCGCCGCCGATCCCTTTCAATCCATCGACACGGCAGGGGTGGGGCTGCTGATGGAATGGGCGGTAAAGGCAGGCCGCGCGACGAGGCCGAAACTAAAGCTGGGGATCTGCGGCGAGCACGCCGGCGATGCCGATAGCGTGAAGTTCTGTCACCGCATCGGCCTCGATTACGTGAGCGCCTCGCCTTTCCTTCTGCCGATCGCCCGGCTTGCCGCGGCGCAGGCGGTCATTGAGGAAAAGCTTGAAGGCAAGAAGAAGAAGAAAAGAGCAGGGAGATAAGAGCGGGGAACTAACCTTGAAGTATTGCTTGAAGTGTGATTTTCCGGCGAGCTACGCGGTCCACGCTTAGGTCGGCATCTTCAAGAAAAAGTAAAACCCGAGAAAAAGAAAAATCAAATCGGGCGACCACCCCGCCACCACGGGGGGAAGCTGGCCGAAACCACCCAGCGCTTCGAGTAGCGCCGAGACTGACCAGTAGACAATCGCGATGGCCACGCCCAGCGCGACTCCTCCGATCGCTCCCCGCGCGCCCACCAGAAAGGCGAAGGGAATCGCGAGAAGGATGCTCACCGGGGCGATCAGAGGGAAGGCCATCTTCCGGTGCCACTGCACGGTGAGCCTTGCGACGTCGAAACCCGCCTTGTGCAGATCCGCAATATATCCGCGCAGTTCCCACCAGCTCATCTGGAACGCCTGGCGGTCCTCCCGGTTGAAGTAGCTGGGCGGCTCGGTCAGTTCGGAAAAGGAAGTATCGGCGAAACGGTCGAACCGGGTGACCGCGCCGCTCGCGAAGTCCCGGACCCAGCCGGATTCCAGCACCCAGCGGCTGAGCGGTTCGTCGCGGTGCGCGCGTGCGGCGTAGATGCGGCGTCGGATCTGGAAGCTGGAAGGGTCGAGCTCGAGCACGTTCAACTGGCCGAAGAATTTCCGGTCGGGATCGAACAGCTCATAGTTATAAAGCTTGGAATTCTCTCCGAAAATCCATTGACGGCGCGGGTGATGAACGGTCTGCGGCGGCCTGCCTTTGATCTGGTTGCGCAGGGCGTCCTGGCGCTGGCTGGCGTAGGGCAGGTAGGTTTCGTCGAGCGCCAGCATCCCTGCGGCAAGCAGAAGGCCGGAAAAGAGCAGCGGAAAGGCCAGGCGGTAGAGGCTGATCCCGCTGGCCTTGCAAGCCACGATTTCATTGTTCTTGGACATCACCCCGAGGGTCATGAGCGCAGCCACCAGGGCGGCGAGCGGCGTCAGTTGGTAGAGCAGGTAAGGTGTGAGGAAGCGGAAGTAGTCCATGACCACAAGGAATGGGACGCGATGCCGCGCGATGTCGTCCAGCAGCTCGAAGAACGTAAAAATTTCAAAGAGAAAAATGAATACGCCCATCAGGAGCACGAAATAGAAAAAAAACCGGCGGAGAAGGTAGAGGTCGATCAGCCGCGAAAACGCGGGGCCCCAGCGACGGAGCGTTTCGCGAGGTGTCGGTGCGCCGTTCAGGGCCCGGGCTGCCGCAAGGGCGCGCGCCTTGCCGTGAAAATGCTTGGCCCAGGCGACGAAGCGTTCCAGGAGATGAACGACCTTGCTCTCCTGGCGAAACTGCTCCATGCGGGGGAGCAAGATTACGCCGAGGAGGCCAAGCAGCGCGTTCGCGGCCCAGATTCCCTCCGCCGGCGACAGGTTCCCTTGCCGGGCCATCCCTGCGCCCACGACAAACAGAAGGTAATAGGCTGCAATCAGCAGGACGGCCAGGAGGAAGCCTGCGGCGCGGCCGCCGCGGCGGGGGCGGGCGCCAATCGGAATGGCAATGAGCGCAAACACCAGCGAGGCCGCGGGGAAGGCCAGTCGCCGATGCAATTCCACCCGGGACTCCAGCCAGCCCGCGCCCCTATCGGCCAGCAGTTCCGAGGTATTGCGCTCAGGAACAGTGCGCGCGCGGGCTACCGCGGGCCTCAGGTCTGAGAATTCGAGCGGCCAGTCGCTGTCGCCAAATTCGGTGACGGAATACCGGTCAGGGTCGGCCGGTGAATATTCATGCGTCGTGCCGCCGCGGAGATGCAGCTCAAACTTGCTGAGCTTCGGCTCGGCCGTTACAATCGCTTCCTCCGCCACGGTGACCCGGGAGCCGTTGTGGCCATCGGACTCCGCCAGGAAGACGCCGCGCCATTGCGTGCCGGTGGGGGAAACGTCGCTGACATAGAAAACACGCTTCGGGAAGCGCTCGTCGAAGACGCGGGGTTGCACTTGGAAGGAAGCCTGGGACGCGGCCAGGCTGATCTCGATGGACCGGAAGGTGCGCAGGGCGCGCGGCGCCACCCAGAGGGTCATGACGAGCGTCACGAGCATGCCGGTCACGGCCAGGACTCCCACCGGCAGGAGCACGCGGCGGCGGCCGATCCCTAGAGAGGTCAGCGCGATCAGCTCGCTGTCGGCGGACATACGCCCTAGACCCAGGAGCACGCCGATCAGCACGGCCATGGGGATGGTAAAGGTGAGGACGCCGGGGAGCGTGCACAGCAGGAGCGTGAAGATGCGGGATCCCGAGCCGGAATGCCGGACCAGAAGCTCCATGATGCGCACCAGCTGCGGCACAAAGAAGACAAAGGTGAAGACGATCAGCCCAAGGAAAGCGTGGCGGAAGACTTCGCGGACGATGTAACGATCGAGGATGCGCATGAGCGGGACGCTCAGTGTAGCACGATGCGGGGCGGAGCCTGAGGAGCGCGGCGGCCGATGAACCGAATCCATCTTGTTCTTCTCTGGCACATGCATCAGCCGCAGTACCGCGACCCGGAAAGTGGCGCGTACGTGCTGCCCTGGACGCGGCTGCATGCGCTGAAGGATTACTGGGGCATGGCGGAACTGGTCCGCGAATTCCCTGGCGTGCATGTGACGTTCAACATCGTGCCCTCGCTGGGAATGCAGCTTGAAGAGTACGCAGGCGGCAAGTTTCGCGAGCCCTGGTTTACGCTGGCGTTTCAGCCGGCGGACGGACTGAGCGGGGAAGACAAACGCGAAATCCTGGCGCGTGCATTTCAGTTAAACCAGGAACGCCTGATGTCGCGCTGGCCGCGCTTCGTCGAGCTGTATGAATGGTCGCGGCCCGTGGGCGGCGCGCAGGCGTTGGTACGTTTCACGGCTCGAGATTGGCGCGACCTGCAGTTGCTTTCACAGCTCGCCTGGATGGACGAATCCTGGCTCGAAAAGGATCCGGTTGTCAGCCGCTTGGCGTCCAAAGGGAAGGACTACTCCGAGAAAGACAAGAACGAGCTGCGCGCCAAACAGCACGAACTCCTGGCAATGGTGCTGCCCGCGTACAAGGATGCAGCGGCGCGCGGCCAGGCCGAGTTGACCACCACGCCTTTCTATCACCCGATTCTTCCGCTGCTGTGCGATACCGATATTGCGCGCGTCGCGAATCCCGGCACCCCGTTGCCGCGGCGCGCCTACCGGCGGCCGGAAGACGCGCGGGAACAGTTGCGGCGGGCCCGGGAATATCACGCCCGTGTTTTCGGCGCACCGCCCGCGGGGTTGTGGCCTTCGGAGGGCTCCGTCTCCGATCAGGCGCTGGCCATCGCGGCCGAAGAAGGCTTTCGCTGGTTCGGCACCGACGAAGGCGTGCTCGGGCGCACGCTGAATGTCGGCTTTTTTCGCGATTCGAGTGGCTTGCCGGCGAACCCCGAAAAACTCTACCAGCCGTGGAGATTCCATCCGGGTGGGCGGGAGATCTCCGGGCTGTTCCGCGACCACCACCTCTCGGACCTGATTGCTTTCGTGTACAGCCGGATGGATGGAAAGGCGGCGGCGCAAGACCTCCACGGCAGGCTGCGCCATCTGGGAGAAGCCGTGCAGACGGGGCGGCCGGTGACGATCTGCCTGTTCCTCGACGGGGAAAACGCCTGGGAGTATTACCCGGGCAATGGGCGCGATTTCTTGCGGGAATTCTACCGCCGCATGCAGGACGATCCCGACGTACGGTGCGTTACGGGCGCGGAAGCCATCGCGGCCGCCGGCGACCTGCCGGAATCGCGCGGGATTTTCCCAGGCTCGTGGATTAACGCCAATTTCGACGTCTGGATCGGCGACAGCGAAGACGTCGCGGCCTGGGAACTCCTGTGGGACGCGCGAGAGGCCTTTGCCCGTGCCGAGGAGGCCCGGAAGAAAGGGCTGCCGGGTGCGCCGACCGAAACTGCTCTGCAGGCAGCGCGCGAGTCTCTGCTGGTCGCGGAAGGCAGCGACTGGGGCTGGTGGTTCGGTCCGGAACACAGCTCCGCCAATGACGCCGAATTCGATGCCCTCTTCCGCAAGCACCTGACGGGGATTTACCTGGCGCTGGGACAGGCGGCGCCGGAAGAGTTGGCGAAGCCGATCAAGCGTCAACGCGAGCGCGCCACGCATTCGGCGCCAACAGGCCTGGTGCAGGTAAAGGTTGACGGGCGAGAGAGCTCCTATTTCGAATGGCTCGGCGCGGGGCTGTATTCGCCGGAACGCCGCGGCGGCGCCATGCACGGGCGCACTTATTATCTCCACGAGCTGCGTTACGGATTCAGCGAGGACTCCCTTTTTCTCCGCGTGGATCCCTTCCGAAAAGCGATCGAGGGATTGGACGAGCCGGAATTCCGCATCACCATCGGGGCGGGCTCCGAGATTTGCGTGGTCGTCAAGCTCGAGCGCGGACGGATGCGGGAGTTTGCCGTGGAGAAGGACCGCGCGTGCCTCCTGGACCCAAAAGATATCGCCGCTGCGGCCTACGACCGCATTCTGGAAGTTTCGGTTAAGAAGGAGTTGTTCGAACTGGCCGGGCAGAAAAATCTGCGGTTCGGAGTCACCCTCTGGCACGGCGGATTGCCGGTTGATGTTCTGCCGGCCGAAGGTTTGCTCGAAATTCCCCTTGGGGACGACAACTCAGCCTGGCCTTTGCAACTCGCCTGAAGGATCCTGACTAGAAAAGCTTGACCGCGATTTCCCGCGGATGGTTTCCGACCGGGATCATGGTGAGAAGGCTGTTCGTGCTTACGCGGATGACGGCCACGTCGCCCGAGCCCTCGTTCGCCACGAGCAGCAGTTCTTCATTCGGATCGAAGCGGCAGGCGCCCGGATTCTGGCCCGCCTGGACGGGGCGCGCGACCTTGCGATTCAGGACGTCCACCGGAGTGATCCGGCCCGCCACGGTGTCGGAAACGTAGAGCTGGCTCGCATCGCTCAGAAGGATGCCGCGAGTCGGCGCCGAGCCGAGGAGCATGTAATCGCCCACTTCGTGTGTCCCGGTGTTGATGGCCTGCAGGCCGTGCGCTCCGGGAGAGAGAACGTAGAGTTCGCCGCCGTCGGGCTTGAGGAGCATGTCCGTGGGCGGCCCCGGAAGGTCGAGGTGGGCGAGCAGGACGCCACGCCGCAGATCCACGACGGATATCCGTGGATTCGACCGGCTCATCACGAAGGCGAGCGAACCGTCCGGCAGGACAACGACCTCATCCGGGCTGGCAACAACGGGGATGCTCTCGCGCAGGGCGAGGGAGACCGCGTCGAAAACGGCGAGCGAGTTGTCCCTGCGGTTCAGCACGAGCAGCGTTTTTCCGTCCGGCGCCACGCGAACCAGGAGCGGCTCGCCGGGGACGCGGGCGCGGCCAACAATATTCCGCGAAGCGCAATCCACGACCAGCAGGGATTCGCCCTTCGACGCGGTGACGTACGCGCGCCGCCCGTCCGGCGAAAAAGATACGGCGTAAGGCGCCGCCCCGACGGGAATGCGCGCCGCGACCTGATTGGTGCGCGTGTCCAGAATCCAGAGGTAGCCCCCGGCTGTGCTCACACCCCAGATCTCGGCGCGGGTGGGATGTTCGACGATGCCGGAGAGCGCAGGGCCAACGGGCACGTGCGCGGTGGCGGCCAGGCGAATGAGGTCCACGACGGTGATGCTTCCATCGTCCGTCGCGACGTAGGCGCAGAGGTGCAGGCCGGGCCTGAGGAAGGACGGGCGGTGCTCGAGGGCAATCTGAATCGCGCCGACAACGAGCAGGACAACGACAAGAAAGCTCAGACGGAAATTGCGCGGGCGAGCCATGCGCGGGGGTCAGTTGACGGTGCGGTGGAGGACCGCCGCGATCTGGCGGACTTCCTCCGCCAACTGGACGAATTCGTCGGGCAGGATGGACTGCATGCCGTCAGAAAGCGCCTTTTCGGGCTCGTTGTGGACTTCGACGAGAAGCCCGTCGGCGCCAACCGCAACCGCCGCACGTGACATCGGCAAGACTTTGTGGCGCTTGCCGGTGCCGTGGCTGGGGTCCACCAGGATGGGAAGGTGGCTGCGCATTTTTACGGCCGGGACCACGGACAGGTCCAGCGTGTTCCGGGAATGGTCGGCGAAGGTGCGCACGCCGCGCTCGCAGAGCATGACGTTGTAGTTGCCCTCGGACAGGAGGTACTCCGCGGCCATGAGGAACTCGTCAAGCGTTGCCGACATGCCGCGCTTGAGCAGGATGGGCTTTTTGGCGCGGCCGGCGCGCTTCAGCAGGGAGAAGTTCTGCATGTTGCGCGCGCCGATCTGGATTACGTCGGCGTACTTTTCCACGAGATCGAGGCTCTCGTGGTCAATGGCTTCGGTGATGATCCCGAGGCCGAAGCGCTCGCGGACCTTGGCGAGGAGCTTCAGGCCGGGCTCGCCGAGGCCCTGAAAGCTGTAGGGGGAAGTGCGCGGCTTGTAGGCGCCGCCGCGAAAAAGGTGGAACCCCGCCTGGGCGATGCGCTCCGCGATGGCCATGGTCTGGGCTTCGTTCTCGATGGCGCACGGGCCGGCAATTAGGGCGACGCACCCCCCGCCGATCTGGACTTCTCCGCCCGGCGTCGGAATGCGAAGGATGGTGTCTTCTTCCTTGGCGTCGCGGCTGACGAGCTTGTAGGGCTTGCTGACGGGGATGCATTCGACGACGCCGGGGAGCGATTCCAGGACGCCGAGGTCCACGGCACCCTTGTTGCCGGTGATGCCGATGGCCGTGCGGAGGGAGCCCGGAATGGGGTGGG